>JAEYOL010000280.1 GCA_023411775.1 Bacteroidota bacterium
TTTTCAAATCCGAAACCCATACAAATCACACCAGCGAAAATAGGAGCTGCTATCAGAAAAAGGTTTTTCAATGGAGTTTTCATAGGCTGCAAAGTTGAAACAAAATCCCTTTCGATGCTTAATCAGAGTGGTAATTGCTTCCTAAAATGTAATTCCCTTAACATTTGCAGATAGGTTTATATATATGGCAACTTTTAGAAATACCTACAATCCTGGTTTACAATACAGAGTTAGGATGAGGCTTTTGTAGTTTGTAACCGCAGAAAATCTGATATAAAGTACAAAAAAAGAGGGGTGGATAGAAATCCTCCCCCGGTTTTTAAAATCCAATATCCTATGAAAATCTACTGGAATGAAGGCAAAACCAATACCAATTTTTATTAAACGGAAATCCCGGAGCCAGTGAGTATTATTTTACACACTTGATTAAAAAGTGAAGTAAATAATGGGGAATACTATTCATGAAACAGCCCATTATGATTCAGTCAATTAGAAAAGACAGCCCCCCGGTCCGATTTTCTAAGTGTTTTTCCATGTAGTTTTTATGGGCATGTTGTTTGTCTTAATGCGTTTAGCCGGCACATGCTAACTAAAAACCTCTGCCGCAACAGATCTAAAAACACCAGACATGGAAATACGAAGAAATGAAGCGACAATCAACCGTCCTGAAGGGGACCGCGTTTTAAATGCGCCATACCTGTTTATCGATATCCCTTCTTTTATCGAACAGGTTAAACAGGAAAAAGCATGGGAGAAAAACGACCGCAACGGGATTACGGTTTTTAAATCCGACCAGGTAACCATCGTCGTAACTGCATTGCAGGCCGGTGCTGAAATCACGGAGAACACCGTTGACGGGTTGCTGACAGTACAATTAATGAAGGGCGATGCCCGTATAAAAACCCCGGGCGGCGATATTAATATGCAAGCGGGCCAGATAATCAGCTTTCACCCAGGTGTGCCTCATTCAGTAACGGCGATCTCAGATGCCGTGTTCCTGCTTAGCAACTACACGATGGATGAGAGGAAATGATCGACAAAATATTTTAAGCGGGTTTATTATTTAGTTCTTTGTCGGGAAATCCTACCATAAATACGGAACCTTTTCCCTGCGCACTCGTGGCGGTAATAAAACCGCTGTGCTTTTCTGCGATCTTTTTACAAATAGAAAGCCCAACACCTGAGCCTTCAAATTCATGATAACTGTGCAAACGTTTAAATACTACAAAGATTTCCTTGGCGTAGTTTTCATCGAATCCAATGCCATTGTCTTCTACTGAAACCACCCAATAAAACGAGGCCACAGGATTTTCAACGTATTGTCTCAGGTCTTCAGCATTCATTTTTACCGCGGAAATCCGAATCTCCGGCGGAGTATCCTTTTTCCTGAACTTGATGGCATTGCCCAGCAGGTTGTAGAATAGCTGCTGCACCAGTCCCGGTATCGCCCAGATAACCGGCAGCTTAGAAATATGAATAATAGCTTTTGTTCTTTCGATCTCAATTTCCATTTCGCCCTTTACTTCCATTAGCAGGCGGGTGAGGTCAGTTAACTTGAAATCAGAGGAACCCATCGAATGCCTCGAAAAACTCAACAGGTCGTTGATCAGGGATTGCATTCGCTTCGATGACCCGATGATCTTCTGAAAATACTTTGTGGTCTCTTCATCATGATTATTTCTCATCAAAATCTTATCGCTGAATACCTGGATCTTGCGTAAAGGTTCCTGCAGGTCATGTGAGGCTACATAGGCAAACTGGTCAAGTTCTTCATTGATCGCTTTCAGGTGAGCATTATTCTCTACGAGCTGCGCATTGAGGAGTTTTATCTTTTCTTCAGAAGCTTTTCTTTCCTCGATCTCTTTTTGCAGGGAACGGTTAGCTGCCAACAGTTTTTTTTCGTGCTGCATCAACTGCTGGTTTTTCCGATACAACTCTACAAACACCCCCACTTTTACCCTAAGCAAATCAGGATTGATAGGCTTATAAATATAATCCACACCACCTGTACGGTAGCCCTTGAAAATGATGTCCTCGTCGTAGTTATGCGCAGTAATAAAAATGATGGGAATGCTTTTCAGCTTCTCCCGTTCATAGATGATCGCTGCGGTCTCAAAACCATTGAGGTCGGGCATCTGCACATCCATCAGGATCAGGGAAAAATCGTGCTGCTGCAACAGAATTTTCAGCGCCGCCCTGCCCGAATTGGCTTTTACGATCGTGTAATTATCTTTTTCAAGGACGGCTTCGATCGAGAACAGGTTATCTTCCCGGTCATCGATGACCAGGATCTTGATATCCGTTTTTGCTAATGTACGATGTATAGAAGCTGTATCCATCTGTGCCTATTTATATAACCACACTCTCATAAGCGATAGCAACTGGTCAATTTTTACGGGCTTGGTTATATAATCAGAGGCGCCTGCTTCAATGCATTTCTCCCTGTCGCCCTTCATCGCTTTGGCCGTTACGGCAATGATGGGGAGCGAAGTATTTTTATGCTCACGTCGGATCTTTTGCGTGGTTTCATACCCATCCATTTCCGGCATCATGATATCCATCAGCACGATGTCGATATCGTCGCTTTCCTCGAGGATGCTCATTGCCTCGCGACCACTTTCGGCAGTAACCGTCTGAATTTTATAACGCTCGAATGCCGTTGTCAACGCAAACAAATTACGAACATCGTCATCAACCACCAACACTTTCTTATTGGTGAGCACATCGTTCTTCGAACGCAGGTTTTCGATCAGACGTCTTTTTTCAGGCAACAGGTCTTTATGATCGATATGCAGCATCATGACGGTTTCCTCGAGTAAAAGGTCGAGCGAGCTGACATCTTTAAGTAAGATCCGGTTGGCAAACTGCTTCAATTGCGTTCTCTCTTTCGGTGAAAAATCACGGGCAGAGTACACCAAAATGGGGATCATTTGCTTTTTGCTGTTGGTGCTGATCTGTGACACCAGTTCCAGCCCACTGATATCCGGGAGCATATAATCCACGATCACACAATCGTATTCTTTTTCCCTGATCATCTGCAAAGCGCCATGGCCGGTACTAGCTACGTCTATGCCGATAAGATCGCCATTTTCCAGGATACGGCTCACATGCGAGGAGTCAAACTCGTTGTCCTCGATGATCAGCAATTGCTTTTGCCTGATACTATTGAAGCTTACAATATCGTCGAACAAATCATCCAGCGCATCGGTACTAAGCGGCTTCAAATTAAAGCTACGGGCCCCGCGGTGCATGGCCAGCAGGCGATTTTCTTCGCCTGATATGAGGTGAACCGGAATATGCCTGAAATTGATGTCATTCTTAAATAAGTCCAGGATACGCCAGCCACTGGCATCGGGCAATTTCACATCAAGGGTGATCGCGATGGGACAGAATTTATTGACCAGGTCGAACACTGACCCGAAACTGGTAGCCACTACTACCCGCAGGTCAAGTTCATGCGCTTTTTCGATCATTATCTTTCCAAAACGCGGATCATCCTCGATCACCAGCACCACCTTATCACCGGCAACGATATTGTTTCGATCATCTCCCATTTCATTGATGATCTCATTGAGTGCATCGAGGTCTTTGGTTTCATTTTTTTTGATCGTCGGGACAGACTGAATGATCTCAGTTTCCTCCATTCCCTCTCCCAACTTATACTCGCTTATTTTCAGTGCGCTTTGTTTTTCCTTTTTCACCATCCCCGGGTTATAATCGATCGGCAGGTATAAGGTAAACACACTTCCCTCCCCTACCTCACTCTGGAGTTCGATGGTACCACCCAAAAGATCGGCCAGGCCGCGGCTGATGGACAATCCAAGACCGGTGCCACCATACTTACGGCTGGTAGAACCTTCGGCTTGTTGAAAGGCTTCGAAAATGATATTCTGTTTTTCTTTTGAGATACCAATACCGGTGTCCTTGATCTCAAATGCTACTACCTTTTTGGCATTGTCGAGACTAGAAGTCTGACGCCATCCTTTCTCCGCCTCGTAGATCCGGAACACTACTTCTCCCTTCTCCGTAAACTTAAATGCGTTCGACAAAAGATTCTTGAGGATCTGGTTAAGTCGTTGCGCATCCGTTTCCAGGCTGGCCGGGAGTTGTTCATCGAGCTCGATCTTGAAGCGCAGGTTCCTGTTTTCTGAAATATGTTTGAAAGTTGTCTCCACGAAAGTGGTGATCTCTGAAAAGGGCAAATTGATAAAATCGGTGGAAATATAACCTGATTCGATCTTTGAAAGATCGAGTATATCATTAATCAGTTGTATGAGGTCATCGCCGCAACTATGAATTGTTTTGGCATAGCTCACCTGCTTGTCGTTTAGATTTCCATCATGGTTCTCATATAATTGCTGGGCAACGATGAGCAGGGAGATCAAAGGCGTGCGCAATTCATGCGACATGTTTGCAAGGAACTCGGATTTATACTTCGACGTAAGTTGTAGCTGTTCGGCTTTTTCTTCCAGCGACAACCGCGCTTCTTCCACTTCCTTGTTCTTGGCTTCAACTTCCTCTTTTTGCTTCACCAGCAGGTGTGCTTTATCCTGCAATTCTTCGTTGGTACGTCTGAGCTCGTCGGCAAGGGACTGTGATTGTACCAGCAGGCTTTCCGTCCTGGTATTGGCTTCGATCGTATTCAACACGATACCGATACTTTCGGTAAGCTGGCTGAGAACATCAAGGTGTATATCGGTGAAGGTTTCAAAGGAAGCCAGTTCAATGACCGCTTTTATTTCCTTTTCAAATAAAACCGGTAACACTACCAGGTTAACCGGCGAGGACTTACCGAGTCCTGAACCGATCTTGAGATAATTCTTTGGAACGTTTGTCAAAAGGATACGTTCTTTCTCCAAAGCGCACTGTCCAACCAGCCCTTCTCCAAGTGAGAATTCTTTAGAAGCCTTTACTTCATCCCCATATGCATAGGCCGCAAATAATTTGAGTTTGGGTTCTTTTGAAACATCATCCTGTTCCAAAATATAGAACATACCTTTTTGCGCGTTGACCACCTGTGCCAGTTCAGAAAGGATACGACGTGTAACAGTGTTGAGATCTTTTTGCCCCTGCAACATCTGCGTAAACTTGGCCAGGTTGGATTTGAGCCAGTCCTGTTCCTGGTTTTTCTGCGTGGTTTGTTTCAGGTTGGCGATCATCTGGTTGATGGTATCTTTCAAGGCTTCCACCTCACCCTGTGCTTCCACGCGGATTCGTTGGGTAAGATCACCTTTTGTAACCGCGCTGGCCACTTCAGAGATCGCACGTACCTGCGTGGTCAGGTTTTCCGCCAACTGGTTTACGTTTTCAGTCAGGTTTTTCCATATACCTGAAGCACCGGGCACCGAAGCCTGTCCACCCAGACGTCCTTCCACACCCACTTCACGCGCCACGTTGGTTACCTGGTCGGCAAATAACGCAAGAGTGTCGATCATTTCGTTGATCGTATCGATGAGCTCGGCTACCTCACCCCTGGAAACGATGGAAAGTTTTTGTTTCAGATTACCCGTTGCCACCGCGGTCACTACTTTCGCGATACCACGTACCTGGTTGGTAAGGTTGGAGGCCATCATGTTTACCGAATCGGTAAGATCCTTCCAGGTACCAGCCACGCCCTGCACTTCGGCCTGTCCACCGAGTTTACCATCGGTACCCACTTCACGAGCCACACGGGTAACCTCGTACGCAAAGGAGTTAAGCTGGTCCACCATCGTATTGATGGTGTTTTTCAATTCAAATATTTCACCCTGTACATCGATCGTTACTTTCTTGGTAAGGTCACCCGATGCCACAGCTTTCGTTACCTCCGCGATATTACGCACCTGCCCGGTCAGGTTACCCGTCATCTGGTTCACCGAGTCGGTCAAATCTTTCCAGGTACCTGCCACACCGGGTACAAATGCCTGTCCACCGAGTTTACCATCTGTACCCACTTCACGTGCCACACGCGTTACTTCCGATGCGAAGGCACGCAACTGGTCCACCATCGTATTCAGTGTTTCTTTCAACTGCAGGATCTCACCGCGTACATCCACCGTAATTTTTCTAGACATATCCCCGTTGGCTACCGCGATCGCCACGTCGGCGATATTTCTTACCTGTGCGGTAAGGTTACCTGCCATCTGGTTTACTGAGTCGGTCAAATCTTTCCAGGTACCTGCCACACCAGGTACATTCGCCTGGCCACCAAGCTTACCTTCCGTACCCACTTCACGTGCCACGCGGGTTACCTCCGAGGCGAAGGCCCGGAGCTGTTCCACCATCGTGTTGATCGTATTCTTCAGTTCGAGGATCTCGCCTTTCACATCCACTTCGATCTTCCGCGACAGGTCACCGTTCGCCACCGCAGTAGTTACCTCGGCGATATTTCTCACCTGGGAGGTAAGGTTGGATGCCATCTTATTTACCGAGTCGGTGAGATCCTTCCAAAGACCTTCCACACCGGGTACATCCGCCTGGCCACCTAATTTACCCTCACTACCTACCTCGCGTGCCACCCGGAATACCTCGGAACCGAATGAGTTAAGCTGATCCACCATCGTGTTGATGGTATTTTTCAATTCAAGGATCTCTCCTTTTACATCCACGGTGATTTTTCTTGACAGGTCGCCTTTCGCCACCGCTGTAGTTACTTCCGCAATATTTCTCACTTGGGCAGTAAGGTTGGATCCCATCTGGTTTACCGAGTCCGTCAAATCTTTCCAGGTACCACCCACACCCTGCACCTTAGCCTGGCCACCGAGTTTACCTTCCGTACCCACTTCCAGCGCCACACGGGTTACTTCCGATGCAAAGGAGTTGAGCTGATCCACCATCGTGTTGATCGTATTCTTCAACTCAAGGATCTCACCCGCTACATTCACTGTGATCTTCTTTGAAAGGTCACCCGTTGCCACAGCGGTTGTTACATCCGCAATATTTCTTACCTGGGCGGTGAGGTTTGAGGCCATCTGGTTTACCGACTCTGTTAAGTCTTTCCAGGTACCACCTACATCCTGCACTTTAGCCTGTCCGCCAAGTTTACCTTCGGTACCTACTTCAAGCGCCACACGTGTTACTTCCGATGCAAAGGAGTTGAGCTGATCCACCATCGTGTTGATCGTATTTTTCAACTCGAGGATCTCACCTTTTACATCCACCGTAATCTTTCTCGACAGGTCACCTTTCGCAACCGCTGTCGTCACTTCCGCGATATTTCTTACCTGCGCGGTCAGGTTGCCCGCCATCTGGTTCACCGAATCGGTGAGATCTTTCCATACACCACCTATACCTTTTACTGTTGCCTGTCCGCCGAGTTTACCCTCACTACCCACTTCACGAGCCACACGGGTTACCTCAACAGAAAATGAATTCAACTGGTCAACCATGGTGTTGATCGTGTTCTTCAATTCGAGGATCTCCCCTTTTACATCCACGGTGATCTTTCTTGACAGGTCACCCCGCGCCACCGCGGTGGTTAACTCTGCAATATTCCTTACCTGTCCCGTCAGGTTGGAAGCCATCTGGTTTACCGAGTCGGTCAAATCTTTCCTGGTACCTGCCACACCCTGTACTTCAGCCTGGCCACCCAGTTTTCCATCGGTACCCACCTCACGTGCCACACGCGTCACTTCCGAAGAGAATGAGTTGAGCTGATCCACCATCGTGTTGATCGTATCCTTCAGTTCAAGGATCTCACCCTGCACATCCACCGTGATCTTCTTACGGAGGTCACCTTTTGCCACAGCCGTCGTTACTTCGGCGATATTTCTTACTTGTGCGGTCAGGTTACCAGCCATCTGGTTTACCGAATCGGTGAGGTCTTTCCATACACCTGCTACGCCTTTCACTTTTGCCTGGCCACCCAGCTTACCTTCACTGCCCACTTCCCTTGCCACACGGGTTACCTCCATGGAAAACAGGTTGAGCTGTTTAACCATGTCATTTACTTCCGCCGCGATTTTGGCAAACTCACCCTGTAGAACGTGATCTCCGATACGAAGCGGCATTTCCTGTGACAGGTTTCCTTTTGCCACGGAGCTGATCACGTGGGCGATCTCGATGGTGGGGTGAACGAGATCAGAGATCAGGCTATTGATCGCTTCCACGCTTGAAGACCATGATCCTTTGGCGTAGCGGGGCAAACTTACCCGGTGGTTCAGGTGACCTTTTCTTCCGATCGTATTTCGGGCCTGGTTAAGTTCTTCTACCAGGTTTTCGTTGAGGGAGATAATTTCATTTAATACATCGCAGATCTTACCGCTGACCCCGATCTTATCGATCGGCATACGCACCGAGAAATTACCGCTTCTTACTTCGGTAAGAACTTTTAATAGTTCGCGGCTATCCAGGTGGTCCGTAAAATCCGTTGTTGATTTTACCAGGCTAATACTTTCCCCGGTATGGGATTTCCCGTTTGTCTTATCATTTTTTTTTGCTGGCGATTTCCTTGGAGCGGGCATTTCGGCAGTACCGGTGGCACGGGTAGTGGAATTAGATTTTTTTTTCATTGGACTTATTAAGAGTAGAGGAATGAGTGGATGACTATGGCTTTAAAAAATTAAAAATTCTATTCAAAAAAAATTATAGGAAAAACCGGTAAAATCAATAATTTCTTACCTTCAATAAACCAAACACTACACACAAAACTGTGCCACTAAACCCTGCAACCCAATCCAATGACCCGGTCTCTCCGACCAAACAAATTCTCTTTGGAGAAGATGATCCGGACGAGGAAGAATTTCTGAAAGAAATTTTTTCCGCAATCGATCCCACCTTATCACTAACATTTTATAACAGCGGGAGAAAACTCCTGGCATCGATTGAAAATATACCTGATGAAAAACTGCCGGGGCTGATCGTGCTGGACTACAATATGCCCGAATTAAACGGCGCTGAAATACTGAAAGAGTTGAAACGCCACCAGCGGTACGAAGCTATACCGAAAATCATCTGGAGCACGTCGGGCTCAGACCATTATAAAAAACTTTGCCTGGACTCCGGGGCGCAGGAGTATGTGATCAAGCCTTCCAGTATAGGACAACTGGAATCTGTGGCCAGGCACCTGCTGAGTTATTGCTCCACCTGAAGTGTCTGAAAGTGTTCATTGAGCAGACTCATCGTAAGCGGTTTTTCCCAAATTGTAACGTTAGGCGATGCATAGAAAAAATCACCTTTTTGATGATAAGCGCTCACGAGGTAAATTTTAAGGTGTGGATTTTTTTCCACTATAGATTCCACATGTGACCATCCTTTCCCGTCGGGCAAATTATTATCCAGAAATAAAATATCAGGCCTGTTATCATCAATCCGTTGCAATCCATCAGTGAGGTTGAAGGCAAGATCGACGTCATAGTTCTTCCGTTTAAAATAACTCTCCATTATTTTACAATAGTCAATCTCATCATCAATCATTAAAACTTTTAACTTTAGCATTAGTAGAGTTTTTATAAACAACGCGTATGAGTATTGAGCCGATATTAAATCAAAACCCACTTACTTACTCACACCTGTTTTTTATTTATGAACCTTCCCGCCGGGAAATTTTATTTGCCAGTTCCCCAATAGAAAACTTTTTTGAGTCGACCATCGACTGGCAAAAATCATTTCCGTTTCAATCACTCAATCCGTCGCAATCTTCAACGCCGGGACAAACACAAGATCTGGGAAAAAAATGGCAAGAATGCCTAAAGCTGTCAGAAAATGAAACAGCGCAGTTTTCGTTCCTGGTATCCGGGACAGGTAAAGACCATGTTCTATATCAATTTGACGCTATCAACATCTCAACATCCATCAATAACGCTGAATCTTCGGTTTTATTTGCCGTAAAAAAATATGTACTGAATACATATCGACCTGGCGACGGGAAAAACCGGGAAAATTATCGGAAAGATTATGCCGAATTTATCGATATCGCAGCGCATGACCTGGATGCACCACTTAGGAAAGTGTCACTATTACTGGAAAGGCTTATACAAAAAAATAGTTCCGAAGACCTGCAGAATTACTACCAGCGTATGCAAAACAATATTCTGGAAATGCGGACACTGATCGACAAACTGTCGGCCTGGTCTGAATTTGGCACCGCTACCCTGCAATGCATGCCCTGTGATACAGCGGTGTTGTTGTCGAAAGTGCTGAAGGAACTCCAACAAAAGAACCCCGATAAAAATATAAGTTTCGACTCTGCGGATCTGCCTGTATTATGGGGCGATAAGCAACAGTTGCAGGAGTTGTTTAAACAGCTATTAAAAAATGCGGTGGTGTTTTCGCGCAAAGGGGAGAACATACAAATAACCGTTAGCAGCGAGACATTGCCAGCGGTGGAAAAGACGCAATACAACCTGGACCCGCGCCATGAATATGCCCGCATCAGCATTGGTGATAATGGGATTGGATTTGACCCGGAATATGGGGAAAGAATTTTTAAACCCTTTGTCCGCCTGCATGGCAAATCGGAATATCCAGGAGCAGGCATGGGACTTGCAATAGGTAAAAAGATCGTCGATAATCACGGTGGAATCATATATGGTAAACCGAACCAGGATTACGGCGCCACATTTACGTTAATTTTACCTCAAAGCCGCTAGTTTAATGCTGAATGCCAAAGACATCAGGGTTGCAATAATAGACGATGATGAAGAAGATTTTTTTATCATCAGCGACTGTATCCAGGCCATCGAAGGAAGTAATTTCCACATAGACTGGTACAATAATTACCAGGACGGTTTGCAAAAGATCAATGCCCGGGAATATGATATTTACTTTGTTGATTACCGATTAGGCAGTCATACCGGGCTGGAACTTTTGCAGGAAATAAATCGCAACGGGTTTTATGACCCCGTTGTATTGCTTACCGGCAAAGGCAATAAAGACATCGACATCAAAGCCATGAAATATGGCGCTACCGACTACCTGGTTAAATCGGAACTGACAACCGAAAAGCTGGAGCGTTGTATCAGGTACTCGCTCGAGCACGCCGCTGACCTGAAAGAACTGAAATCCCAGGAAAACAGGTATCGTAACCTTTTCGAGACATCCAAGGATGCTGTTTTTATTACGGATACCAACCTGATGTTAACCGAGGTGAACCGGGCTTCTACAAAACTTTTCCAGTTAGATAAAGAGCAGTTGCTGAACCACAGTCTTTTTGATTTTATAAAAGGTGGCCAGCAAAAAGACATGCTCAATGAACTTTTCCAGAAAGGAGAAGATGTGGCTGACCTGCCCGTGGAAGTTGAGAATCCCGCAGGCGAAGCGAAATCGTGCCTGCTCTCGCTGTCTTTTCCCAAAGAGGAAGCCGATGAGCTTTTGATACATGGTATCCTGCATGATATCACGAATATTAAAAAGGCAGAGCTGGCCAACCTGCAGGCGCAAAAGCTGGCCGCCAATGAGCGGCTAATGCGTACGCTGGCGCATGAGATCAGGAACCCGCTTAATAATATCCTGCTATCAGTCGATCATTTCACACCACCCTACAGTGAAAATGAAGAAAGCCAGAAAAACCTGGTGGGGATCATGCAGCGCAACTGCGTTCGCATCAACCATATTATCACCGAACTGCTCAACCTAACCAAGCCACTCGACCCGGTATTTAAAAAACACAGTCTCCAGTCGATCGTAGATGAAAGCATTGGACTTGTCTCGGATCGGCTCGATCTGCAAAAGATAGCGATCAATAAAAGCTATCCTGTCACTCCGCTCGATATATCGGCCAATAAATCCAAGCTGGTGATCGCAATGACCAATATCATGATCAATGCGGTGGAAGCCATGGAATATGGCAAGGGCGAACTGACGATCACACTTGATGAAAACGGGCCACATTATTTCGTTTCGATAAAGGACAATGGTAAAGGCATACCCGCAGAATACCAGCAAAGGCTTTTCGAGCCTTTTTTCACACTCAAAAGAAACGGGATCGGCCTGGGCCTGTCAGCGTCCTATTC
>JAEYOL010000030.1 GCA_023411775.1 Bacteroidota bacterium
TGCCCTGCAGGGTCCACTTTTCCAAGTTAATCAAAGGGTGGCCCAAACCCAAAGACAAAGTGATCATTTTAAGACCGAAAACATCAAAGTGCCGTAGGCACGACGCTATGGTAGAATACAGATTACCGCGCGAGGAATGAACCCCGTAGGGGTGACGTATGGTGGATTCGTTATGAAAACATTTATTCGAAAATGTTTTGATCATTACGTTGTTACAAAACGTCGTGCCTACGGCACTCAGATTACGTTGGGAATATTTGTGCTACCAAAACGCCGCCCCGCTGGGGCTTTGATTCCGAATGTTTCAAATCGGAAGTTCAAACGGAGTTTTTTATCGGAATTAATTTTTGCCCCGACCATGTCGGGCAGGGTCCACTCGGGTAAGTTTTCCGAAAGACGAAATACGACTCATACAAGCATTTATGATTGATAATAGATTACTTGCCGGGAAAATATTCAAATTTTCAAATTGACACATTTTCAAATTCCCCCGCCTTCTTAACCTAACTTTAACCGAAAGACGAATATATTTGCGACCTTAACCCGATTTATGAAGAAACTTGTACTGATTGCTTTAGGTAGTTTTCTGTTCCAATCCCTGACCGCGCAGGACAGCACCACTGTGACTGCAAAACCCAAAAAAGAGACGATTAGCCTGGCGGGTCGCGCCAATGATCACTTTATGCTGCAGTTTGGTTATACCGGCTGGGCGGGTAAACCTGATTCGATCAATACGAGTGGTTTTTCCAAGAGTTTCAATGTTTACTTCATGTTCGATTTCCCCTTCAAGACCAATCCGAAGCTGAGCATTGCGCTGGGACCGGGGATTTCATCTGATCATATTATTTTCAAAAAGACCTATGTGGGTATTAAGGATATCACCCAAACCCTGCGGTTTATCGACCAATCCGACACCACGCATTTCAAAAAGACCAAACTCAATACAACTTACCTCGAAGCGCCTATCGAATTTCGCTATGTGGCCCAGCCGCTCAACAGCGACAAGAGTTTCAAATTTGCCCTGGGCGTGAAAGTGGGCACCATGATCAATGCCCATACCCGCAATAAAGACCTGGAAAATGCATCGGGCAATACGATCAATGCGTATACGATGAAGGAAACCAGCAAAAGGTTTTTCAATACCACCAGGCTGGTAGGAACAGCCCGTATGGGTATCGGTCATTTTACACTGTATGGCAGCTACCAACTCACGTCTTTGTTCAAAGAAGGTGTTGCCGCCGAGATCAGGCCATTCTCGATCGGACTTACGCTAAGCGGCCTTTAACCGGGATTTAATGATTTAAACTGGACATCACCTCCTTTGTAGTGGGAATGGGATTTTCATTCCTGGCCTTTCGATAATTACTTCGAACAAATGCCAAACCGTCTTTGTACTATGAAGTCGGTCGGGACCCCGCTAATAAATATTTACCTTCGCAATCCCGATTGATTAGATTATGCTGGATAAGAAAAAAATTATATCGAAAGAGGAGCCGGCGGTGCTGGTTGGCCTGGTGCAGAAAGACCAGACCGAGGCGCAGGTGAATGAATGGTTGGATGAGCTGGCATTTTTGGCGGAAACAGCCGGTGCTCTTACCGTTAAGCGGTTTGTGCAGAAGTTGCCGCATCCCGACAGCCGCACTTTTGTGGGCAAGGGCAAGCTGGAGGAAATAAAGAATTATGTGCAGGGCAGGGATATCCGCATCATTATTTTCGATGATGAACTCACGGGTTCGCAGATCAATCATATTGAGAAAGCACTCGGCATAAAAGCCATTGACCGATCTGATTTGATACTCGACATTTTTGCACACCGCGCCAAGACGGCTCAGGCCAAGGCGCAGGTGGAGCTGGCGCAATACCAATATATATTACCCAGGCTGCGGGGTATGTGGAAACACCTTGAGCGGCTGGGAGGTGGTATTGGTACCCGCGGTCCGGGTGAAACCGAGATCGAAACCGACCGTCGTATTGTGAGAGATAAGATTTCATTGCTCCGCAAGCGGCTGGCCGAGATCGACAAGCAGGCTTTTACCCAAAGAAAAGACCGCGGCGAATATATCCGCGTGGCGCTGGTGGGTTATACCAATGTGGGCAAGTCGACCATCATGAACTTGCTCAGTAAGCGACATGTCTTCGCGGAAAATAAATTGTTTGCCACCCTGGATACCACCACCAGTAAGGTTGTGTTTGAACAAACGCCATTTTTATTCAGCGACACGGTAGGGTTTATCCGCAAGTTGCCGCATCACCTGGTGGAGAGTTTTAAGAGCACGCTCGACGAAGTGCGGGAGGCCGATATCCTGTTGCATGTCGTGGATATTTCGCATCCCAATTATGAAGACCAGATCGCCGTGGTTAACCGTACGCTGCATGAGTTGGGGGCTTCTGAAAAACCCACGCTCACCATCTTCAACAAGATGGATCTGTACGAAGAAAAGAATCTCGACCAATGGCTGGAGGAAAGTACAAAGAAGGAGATCCTTGAGGACCTGTATGAGAGATGGAACAACGAAACCAGTGGCAATGCCGTATTTGTTTCCGCGATCGAAAAACGCAATCTCGACCAGCTCCGCCAGTCTATTCTGGAAAAAGTAAGGGATATGTATAGGGTGAGGTATCCTTATAAAACGGAGTTTCTTTATTAGGTTCGGAGAACCGGAGGTTTATTGGAATTAGGAATTAGGGAATTTGTAATTGGGTTGTGATCGGCTACAGTTCTAGTTGGTGCTTTAAAAATGAGATTCGAAATAATTTAGTATCTGGTATCCAGAATCCAGCATCCCGCCTACGGCGGGCAGGCCGAGCATCCAACTTCGTGTAATTCGTGTAATTCGTGGCAAAAAACATAAACTGGCATAAAATCGCCGGACATATCAATGAATTAGAATTTGGCGGCAACAATATCGCCGTGGCCGAGGCCGATGGCCGGA
>JAEYOL010000044.1 GCA_023411775.1 Bacteroidota bacterium
CAATAGATGAGGTGATGGGTACCACGTTTACACCCGCAGCACAGGCGAAGCCATTGTAGTTTGCATAAAATGGTTCCGGAATGATCACTTCATCGCCCGGGTTAAGGCAGGTGAAGAACCCAAACATTATCGCTTCACTGCCGCCGGTTGTGATCATGACCTGGTCATAGGCCACATCGATGCCAACTTTCTTATAGTACTCCACCAGTTTGCGACGGTAAGATTCATTACCTGCGCTATGGCTGTATTCCAGCACTTTGATATCGGTATGCTTTACCGCGTCCATAATAGCCGGTGGCGTCTCGATATCCGGCTGGCCTATATTAAGATGATACACTTTTATTCCCTTTCTTTTGGCTGCTTCAGCGAAGGGGACCAGTTTGCGGATGGGGGAGGGTGGCATCTGTTCGCCACGTTGTGATATACTTAGCATGCGTCAAAGGTAAGAGGGAAATGGGAATTGGCGATTGGGGGGAAATTGGAATTGGGAGATTAGGAATTTGGAGGGAGAACCCGTGGTCGGGAAGTACTTGGGAAAATTCGGGTTTATGAAAATGTATTTGTCAATGATGTTTAAGTTATGAAATGTGAAATTTTATATAACGAAACCGATTCGCTGCATGGCAAAATCATAAAAAAATGTTGTAACACAATTTCAGTGATACCTGAAATGTTATTAGCATGTATCTTTTCGCCATAATCAAGTTCATTCAAAAAAATAAACCACTTATTTGACTGCTTTCTACTTTTTTACAACACAACAATAATTTCCCTGATGGAAAAATATTTGTTCACGGATGGAACGAATGTGGTAAGGGAGGTACAGTCAAAAGAGGAGTTACAAACATTAGTCCAGTCGGCGGGTGATCCCGGCCGGTTCCGCATATGGCAATTTAATACCAGCGAGTGGATCAGCTATGCTGAGTTCAATAAGCGATCTCATCCTATAGGTATTACCCCGGTAAAAGTTACTACAACCAGGGAAGAGCAAAAGCAAACTGCTAAAGTGAAGCAGCCTGCAAGGCCAGCGCAGTTCAAGGGATTGGAACGCGCCTTTATTCTCTTAGTCATTTGTGGCGTTGTATTCCTGGTGTACAATTTCAGCAAGGTAAAATGGCATACCGCTTCATCATTGATGATCACGGCTCCGCGACCTTCCAATACGCCCCTGATGGATATTGACTCCCTGATCAGGACGATTGAAAATACAAGAGGGCAGAAGCTCGACAAAGTAACCCAGACCAACCTGCGCATTCGCAATTCCTGGCCCGATCGCATCGAGCTCAAACTTAGAACTGATCGCGACACCAGCCAGGCTGGTATCAAGTTTTACAATATTGAACTATCAATCGATAACTCCACCGGCTATAATATCGACGAAGCAGTTGTGGAGGTCAGGGACTGGCGCTACGGCAGCGTTAACGTCACGGACACATTTCAGTTTACCAATATTGGGTATTCATCAGTGGCACGACGCACCCTGCCTAATGAATACAAATCCGACAGCATTTCAGTATCGTTCCTGACCCTGAGATCCAAAGCCTTTAATTTTTGCTATTCATGGGATAAGGAAAGTAATTACGGGAATTTGAATGACAGGTGGTTTTGCAGAGACTAGTATGTAGTCAGGAGTCGTTAGTCGGGAGCCGTTAGTCCAATTTTGCAAGTCTCAGGAATAAGATCAAAAAAATATTTATACTATGACGCTTTACTATCTGCCTTTGCTGATCCGTAGTGATCGTTATTTTGTTGCCAAACTGGACAGCGATGCGGCAACGGGCAACCGCGAGGAGTTGGAGTTTAATTTTGTTGCCAACGCAGATGACCGGGTAGTAACACCACTGATCAGCCTGGAAGACCCGCGAAAGCTTGTGCTCAACCAGATGTCCCCCTCCGGCGACCAGGATATTCCATTGAGTGAATGCCAGGTTTCATTTCAAAAAAATCATGACGGTTTTGAATTGCTGATTACAAAGGCCGGTGGATTTTCTGTTCAGCCGTTTTATGATGAAGAATCGGGATTGCGGCTCGATTTTTCCCCGGCACAGAAGCGGGTGGTTGTTTCCTATTACAAACATCGGGTTGAACACACATCCCTGAATATATACGTGACACTGCAATCAGGAAATGAAACTTACTCAGCCAGGTTCCAATTTGGTATCATGTCTTCCCGCGAATGCCAGCGTGTGGTTATCGATTTTGGCAGCGAAGCAAGCCAGGTAGGCTATAAAAACTGTGGCCCGCAATCTTCGATCGTTCAATATGATATTCTTGAGAATGTGATCAGCCAGTTGAACCGGCTGGACCGAAGCAGGCACTGGCGCCGCGAGGATTTTCTGAATCATGAACCGGGACAGCCCTTGTTATACCGTTCGTATTATGCAGTAAAGAAAAGGTTTTCAACAGACCAGCGGGAAAATTTTCCATTCAACTTTACCAGCGACCTGATGAATGATGAGGTTCGCTTATTCATCACCAGGCAGGAAGTGTCGGCGACACAATATGCTTTCAGGGATGATTATGAGATCATACCCAACCTGAAACTTGGTATTGAGCGAAGCATTCAATTACTGCTCGACACCTATACTGAAGACTACAGTGTTCGTTCTCATAAAAAAGAATTGATCAGCGCGATCCTGTTGCGTATTCTCCGGCTGATGATCAGCACTAAACCGGATTTTCAAACCGGGGGAATGATTGTTACCCTGCTTGTACCGAATATCTATACCCAGCATGATGTGTTTGAGATGCTGGCTGAATTGCGGAAACATACTCCTGAACTGCTGGCCTCCCTGCATATCAAGCCTGACCAACTATATATTGAATACGAAACCATATCAGAAAGTGATGCGGCATTTATGGGTTACCAGCAAACTAATTCATCGGATGTAGCACTGGCAAATGGTGAGATCGCGCTGGTGATCGACTGTGGAAAAGGTACCACGGATATTTCGATGGTAATGGCCGACGATAATGAGAATTATTCAAGCTTTTTCCGTACCGGTTTTGCCGGGGCGGGGAATGTTTTGTCATATGGCTTCGTGGAAGATTTTTTGACACAGGTATTGCGCGCAATACCCGGCAGCAATGATATCTCAATCAAGGAATTTATCAGTCGATATATTCTTGACCAGGACCTGACCATGGACGTGCTCAATTTTATTCAGCTGATCGAAAATCAAAAAAAGCGATTCAAAGACCTGCAGCCGGTCGGCATCACGGCTTTCGCAGAATTGACAGAACAGTCGTTAAGCACGGAAAGAAAGATTGCCAACCTGCACCGTGATAAGTCGACACTGCTGCAATATGCCGAAGCCATTTTGAAAGACCGCAATATCAGGTGGGATGATGAAGTGACGGGGCTGATACATAAGGCGACGGATTGTATCGTTCACTGTATTTTATCAAGTATCCGTGAAGTAATGACCAAAGACGTGCGCAGGCGCATTAAAGTGGTTATGCTAAGCGGCCGCGCTTTCTATTTTGACAGCCTGCGTGAAAAGCTGGCGGAAGGATTGAAGCAAATGCTCGGTGATAATATCCGGATCAATACCGTGACACCAGGCCGTTCGCTCAATAATAAAAATGTCGCGATCTATGGTGCATTCACAGGCGCTTACAAGATCACCGATTTTACAGGGATTCCCATCGATCGCGAAGAAGGGCTTTCGAAAAACAATGATGTACTAAACAACAATATGTATCTCTACCGTGGTATCAAGATCGAACCTGGTAATGATATATTGTATAACACATCGGTAGTAAGGCGTAATAACCAGCAACTGAAAGCCTTTAAGAACAAAACTGTCGATATCTATTTTACCCGCGACAATATCTATCTCCGTTTTATGGAAGATCAGAAGGTGAGAGATGTGCGTTCCCTGTACAGCGTGCTTGTTTCATTCGCCGAGATAAACGCACCTGTCCGCGATATGAAGGCGATCTCCATGTTCCCGGGCTATGGTGGAGAGTTAGCCTCGGTAAATATGATATACGAGGATATCAAAAAAGATATGGCATTGCAAAATACCAGGCAGGAGAAAAAGAGAACAGGTATCCTGCAGTTTTTTCAATTCTGACCAAACAAACGATAAACCAGCCAACTAAAATTAATACTGATGAAATTAAAGTTAGTCTTACTATTATTTTGTTTCACGGTCGGCACACTCTGGGCTCAGGAACCAGAAAGGAAAAGTATCCGCGTTGTGGATACTTTGTCGGCAGATGAAACTGTGAACAGGAATACGGTAATCCTGCGGTCGGAACTTGATTCCATGATCAGGTTGCACAACGATGCTCTTCCTGCACGGGTGCAACCAGAACCGGTGGTGGAACC
>JAEYOL010000078.1 GCA_023411775.1 Bacteroidota bacterium
ATGACAGATCCCCGCAGATCGTGCGTCGCCAGGAAGAAATATTGGGCTCTTCAATTTTCTTCCCGGTCTTATGTTGCAGGAATTTCTCCATCAGTTGTAAGATAGAAGTATGATCAAAAACCTGCGAGCAAACCGCGCCTCCCCTGCTCCAGGGCGAGGCGATCACCAATGGTACCCGGTAACTCAGGCCTATGGGACTTTCCCTGGCCGATTCGGGTTTTGTTCTTTTTAGATCCTGGGCGAGTTCCACATAATCCGACGATGTATCAATGCCGGTTGAAACAAGGCCCGTACCAGGCTTTGTCGGATGAGGTGGTACAAAGGGTGGCACATGATCGAAGTAGCCGTCATTTTCATCATAACACAATATAAATATGGTCTTCTTCCATACTTCCGGGTTTTTAGTCAGGATATCCAACACCTCCGAAACATACCAGGCGCCATACCAGGGCGAACCGGGATGGTCGGAAAAATTTGATGAACCTATCACCCATGATATGGCCGGCAACCGACCCGTATTTACATCTTCACGAAACTGGTGCAGCACATCTCCTGCGGGCACCTGCATCTCCCGTTCTGTATCGCCGTCTTTGTAGCGTAATGTAACAAGCCGGCGGTAATTGGGGTCGCCGCTATTGGTTGAGAATGCTTTGTTGTGCAGGTTCTTTTGTTTTTGCGTAAGCTTTTCAAAATTTTCTTTTGACCATTTGTGCCTGCCTTCGATCCGCTTTAACAATGCCTGTTTGCTTTTTAATTCTTTCGCCATTTTCTCCGCCTCTTCACTGTCGGGTGCAGCTTTTGCCAGTTTTTCTTCCAGTTGTTTTATTTCACCCGGAACAATCGCAGCCATTTTCTCCAGGTAGACATGGTGTGTCGGCGAAAACCTAACCTGGTACTGTGTAAACCACTCAATGGGATTATCTGTAAAATTCGCAAGCCAGTCTTCCTCTTCATCTGTTAATCCTGATTCAATGCTCAACTCGTTCTGGTAGATCTTCCAGGAAATATCGTTTTCCTCCAGCCGCTCGGGAAATGTCTTCCAGTTTATTTCCTTTTCATACCCCACATCACTATTGGAAACATTGGCCTGCGCATCAGCTGAAGGGCGGGCACGAAGGGTGCCTGTCCACAGGTAAAGCCTGTTGGGTGTAGTACCTGTAAGCGAGGAACAAAAATTCTGGTCGCATACCGTAAAAGCATCAGCAAGCGAATAATAAAATGGAATGTCCTCACGATTGTAATAACCCAGCGTCAGCGGTACCCGTTCAAATCCTTTATGCCCTGACGCTTTTGCAAGCAACCATTTATCATACTTACCATTGTTGCGGGCATCTACCTGGTCGGCCCAGGAATGGGGCAGTGAACCAAGCCAGGTTGAGCGGGTCTCACGCATGTTGAGGCGAAACGGAAGATAGGTATCGCCAACATCATTGGATTGCAGCCAGACCTTATTCTTATTTGGCAATGATATAGCACGCGGATCATTAAAACCTCTTACACCCTGCAGGCAGCCATAACTATGATCAAACGACCTGTTTTCCTGCATCAGCACAACGATATGCTCTGCATCCAGATAAGTACTGCCCGGCGCGGGATCAATCGCAAGCGCACGTTGTACCGAACCGGGCAATGAATTAAATAAACCAGCGCCGCCCGAAAGCAGAGCCGCTTTCCTGATAAAATCCCGTCTTGAATCCATATTTCAAATGTAAAGAATACTAGATACTGGATGCTGGATACTTGATGCCGGATACTGGATGTTTGATGGTGCAATCCAGTATCTAATATCTAGTATCTAGTATCTAGTATCCAGTATCTAGTATCCAGACCCGAACCTGACCAGCAACTTAACTCCATTAAAAAAATACCAGTCATTTACGTTAGGATTGCCACGCTGGGCGCCATCATGCTGTGAAAAATGGGGTTTGCCGCGGTAGGCCATTTCAACTGCTTTAGGTCCGCGGGCCGCAAGGAGTTTTTGTGGGTCTACAAACGTGGTGCTCACATCATCGAGGTAGTCGGTAAAAAGAATGCGGTAGCCGATCTCATAGATCATATCGATGCGCGGGCCCAGATTTACTTTCCAGCCCGCACCAAATGGTATACAAAACTGTGTGCGGGAATAGGTTTTCCGTTCAGGGTAGTCGGGCAGCCCCTGTCCTTCGGTACTTAGTGGACGCAGGTATGTTTTCTGGTTATTTTTGTCGTACGCATAAGGATCAAAAAGAAAAACTCCCACACCTCCGAAAATATATGGATAGCCATAAAAGATCTCGGGCTCCAGCAGGTTGTATTCTGCGCACAAGCTAAATTCAAGCAGGTCGGTTTGAAAACTCAGGTTGCGGGCGTTGAGATCCGCCTGCTTATTGTGCCGGTCGTCACCTACAACCTTACCCCACATCACACCCGCGCGGAGCAAAATGTTGTTGTCGAAATTATACTTTAGATTGAAACTCGCTGCAGGTCGCATCGAGCGAAATGCGGAATGCTTTTTTATCAGGTCTCCTTTATAACCTGTTACGCCAAACATAAGCTCAGCTTCCATTTGTCGCTGCGCCGCACTACTATATGCTGTAAAAAGGAAAATAACCGCCCAGTACTTCATGAATATCCCACATTTCAGTTCAAAAAAAACCAGGGTATTACGGATCCACTCATGCCGCACCTGACTGGCGCGAGGCAGTCAACTAAAAGTAAGGTTTTTTTAATTCTGGCACAACTTTTTCAGGCTGTACAAACAAGCCTATTTTTACCGCTTCATTATAAATTATGATCAGAAAAATCGGGGTATCGGTCAAAAAGGCTTTTGCCAGCATAGCACTACTTTCATTTGAATTGCTGGCGGCGCTTGTTCTATTCCTCGCGGCGCTTTTTGTTTTTGCCTGGTTTGCCAACCTGATTTTCAATCGCCAAAATGAAAGTTTTGATCTGTTGGTTTTCGAGCGTCTGGAATCCGTAGTGGGCCCTTCCCTTACCCAGTTCATGCTGGCTATCACTTCTCTTGGCAATCATAAGTTCCTGATCCCGGCCAACCTGATTTTGATCGTTTATTTTTTATTCATCAAAAAACATAAATGGTATTCCATTAAAGTACCCGTGATCGCGCTGGGAGGCGTGTCGATCATGCTTTTGTTAAAGGAATTCTTCAACCGGGAGCGCCCCGTGATGCCCTTACTGGAGCCAGTGGCAGGCCTGAGTTTTCCCAGCGGACATGCATTAATGAGTATGTCATTTTATGGGCTACTGGTTATTATTGTCTGGGAACAGGTAAAAAATAACACCTGGAAATGGGTGCTCACTACCCTATTGTTGTTGTTAATTTTCCTCATTGGGTTTAGTCGCATTTACCTTCGACTGCACTATTTCAGTGATGTAATGGCGGGGTTTGCGATGGGTATTATCTGGCTTTCACTTTCTATCTGGGTTGTCGGTCGTATCGAACGCTATAGCCGGAGAAAAATGGACCGGCTGGTTAATGAACAGCCGCCTCAATAGCAGTCGCGACGGATTTTCTTTTTATTGTATCTTTCAAAAAACTTTCATGAAAAATTTTCTTTTACTGATCTTTCTGTCGACGCTTTTTGTCTCCTGCTCCAATACCTATTATATTGTAAGACATGCTGAGAAAGCCAGTGCCGGTACAAATGGCGGCATGATGAGTAATGACCCTCCCCTGAGTGAAAAAGGAAGCGAAAGGGCACAGGCTCTGAGGGAAGTTTTAAAAAACAAAAAGATCGGTTATGTTTTCTCGACCAATACCATCCGCACCAAAACAACCGCGGAACCAACACGTGAATTTTTCGGTCTTTCGATCCAAACGTACTCGCCTATGCCAAAGGATTCTTTTATCCAGCAGCTAAAATCCTTGAAAAAAAATGTTTTGATAGTTGGACACAGCAATACCATTGATGATGTCGTAAACAAGTTGAGCGGTACGAAGCATATTCCGGGCGATCTCGATGAATCCATTTATGATAATTTGTATATACTACGCAAGAAAGGCAAAACGATGAAGTTTGAAAATAGAAAATACGGCGTGCCTACTCCATAAAAAAGCTAACTGTTTTGCGATTTTCCTACCCATATAAAAAAATATCAATTATCCTTTGTTTAATCGCGGGATTGGTGAGCTCGGTAAAAGCCTCGCCAGGTAATCCCCCAAAGGATACGACCCGATTTTCAACCCAGGAACAGGCACTGGCATTTCTCGACAGCCTGCAGCGGCTTGACTCGAGCAAACACTGGCCCAATGTGGATCCCCGTCTTTTTCTACTCAACCTTAGAATTTTCGCCACAACTCCTCTCCGGTTTTATGAAGGGAAAGGCACCAATTTCTGTGCTTATTCAGCGCTCACTTATATCCCACTTAACCACGACCCGCTGGGATTTGCACGTTTTATGGTTACGCTCTACACGAAAGGCAGAGCAAGAATGGGGAAAGCCATGATCAAACCCAGCCCCGCAGTTCGGAAAGAAGCGGGATTACTGAAATACAAGGGCGCACTTGATGTAAGTCCAGCCGGCCAGATATGGTTTCTAAGCCTGGCCGATCATTTCAAAGGCTATCTCAATTTTTTTAACCGGGGCTTTGACAAGGGTGATGAAAACACACTCTGGGCATCTACTAATTTTGCTAAGTTCAATCGCATGTTGCGCAGGTTGTTTGACCTGAAAGTCCATGCCAGGGGGGCTGACCTGATCCGACCCTGGGTGTCGGATATCTATGGCTACTTAACTGATCGCGCATCAAAAGGACCGGTATTCCTCTTTCTCAATAACCGGCTGCTGGTTAAAAAACGCCATGTGTCAACCCGGTTTGGGATACCTACCCATTTCGTTTTGCTGCTTGATATTTACAAGTCGGAGAATGGTAAGGTCAATATTGTTTACTGGGACTATGG
>JAEYOL010000084.1 GCA_023411775.1 Bacteroidota bacterium
TGACCAAAACACCCACGGGCGCGCCAATCACCGGTACGAGTTGCGCCATTTTTGCCAGGTCAATATAATCACGATACTCCTGTTGAAATTTTCTCCAGTCAAACTGGTGAATATCATCCGGGAGCGCCCTGCTTTTTACCTCCCAGTCTTCCATCTCCAGGTACACTGCTTGTCGATGCTGCTGACTTGAAAAAGCGAGCTCGAAAATGTGCAGGAGGTAAAGTCTTTCTTTATAATCATCCGTATCAAATCCATATACGGCTGCGATCTCATATAGCAGTTTTATCTTAATGGCAATCAACAATGGGAAATCAGCAAGTCCAAGGAATATTCCCCCCGCCCCGGTGATACCTCCCTCCACGGCAGCTGTGTTGCGATAAAATTTTATCTTTTCCTCCACCCTTGCCTCGCGCACTTCCAGGCTAACATTTTTCAAAGGGTCGGCAGTGGTATGCTTTGCACCAAACAATACGCCCCGGATCATTTGCTTGATCGTCGTGGCAATGGCATTGTGGACTTTCTCGGGTATCCAGGAATTGATCTTATCCTGCGTACGCTTTGACAGCTTATTGAAAAATGAAGGCTTTTGCTGCATTTTTCGTTGCCACGCCCGCAATTCTATTTCTGCATTATCCTGGTACGTTTTCATGACTGCTTTTTACTTATCTTGTAAAAATATAAAAACTGTAACCACTCTTCCCCCGGAATCATCATATGAAACGAATTAATACCCTTTGTTTAATTAGTCTCCTGGTTGTTTTCTCCCATTGTAATAACAAAGCGATCGTAACCCCACCCACGGATGGGTCAAAGTTGCGGGTACTGGGTTATCTGCATAGTCCCTGGGACTGGGTGACGGGTATCAATAGCATTGATCTGTCAGGGATCACTGATCTCAACCTGGCTTTTATTAACCCCGACCCGGCTGGAAAATTTGAACCCAATGCGGCCTTTCACGAAGTGATCAGGAAAGCACACGACAGGCAGGTAAAAGTTTTTCTTTCGTTTGGCGGAGGAAGTGCACCCGCCTACCTGGAGCAGTTGATGGAGAAGGCTAATCGCCCTGCATTTATATCAGGCCTTATTTCCGTGGCGGAAACTTATGGATTCGATGGGATCGATGTGGACCTTGAAAATGCGCTGATCAACCAGCACTACGCCGACTTCGTTTATGATTTGGCGATCGCATTAAAACCCAAAAACAAAACCCTTACCGCAGCCCTCGCGAGTTGGAATGCCAACCAGATCCATGACACAACGCTGGCCAGGTATGATTTTATCAACGTGATGTCGTACGATAAAACCGGTCCCTGGAATCTGTCGCGCCCCGGACAACATTCACCATTCTCAATGGCGCAGGATGATTTCAATTATTTTAATCAAACGCGGAAGATCGCCGCAGAAAAAATTTTTATTGGCCTGCCGTTTTACGGCTATGGCTTCGGCAGTGGCGCGCCATCCAGCATGACCTATAAAAATATTATCAGCACATATACCGGTGCACATTTATCAGATTCGATTTCCCTGGCCACCGGAGGTAAGATTTATTATAACGGTATTCCAACGATTCAGCAGAAGGTTTCGCTGGCTGTAGACCGCAAAGCAGGCGGTGTGATGATCTGGCAATTGCTGGGAGACAGCAATAATGAACATTCCCTGTTAAAAGCTATCAATGAGGTAAAGAACCGTTAGGATATTTTGATATAACGCCACCCATAAGGGTTCATACGAACTGCGTCCGACGCAAAGAGGAACTTAGATTCGTAGGCACATTACTTGTAAATACTAATCACCCTCAGAGATCTTTTCATACTCCAGACGGTAGCCCCCATCCAGGGCATAACAACCCGAAACAAACACCAGTTTGTTACCAAATATGTGAATGAACTGCTTTTCCGCGGCGCTATTACTATCATACTCGATCCGGTTGGTAAACTGGCCGACTGGAAACAATAAACAAACACTCGATTCAACGGTAGGATCCGGGATAACCTCATACTGCCCCGCTTTCACCAGCTGATGGGCTTCATATCTTTCATATCCTGTACTTGTAAATTTTAGAATATGGCCATTACCCGGTGGCGGTGTGCCAACCTGTGGGTTCATGGCTGCTGATGTATGTCGCAGCTCCCAGGAACCCACAAGGCTATCTGAAAATGGCGCTTTATTGTTATCGCTCTTTTCGCAACCCTGGCTTATGAACATAACAATGAAGCTGACCAGTAGAATAAATTGTTTCATGTCGCTATGACATCCACCTTCTCCATAACGTTGCACCCTTCAACCGACTCGCGACTACCGGCTCCCGACTAAAGATTGCCTCTTCGCGGTTTTCTCGATCTCTACCACGATAAACACGATGGAAGAAACCCCGATCGCGATTGCGAGTTCACCAATAGTCAGTGGTTGTGTATGGAAAAATGTGTTGAGATAGGGAATATAAATAACGGCAAGCTGTAGCAGCACTGTTCCGAGTACAGCCCACAGCAATGGCAGGTTGCTCGTAAATCCCAATTTGAATAACGAACGTTTTTCACTGCGTATCGCCATGACATGCCAGAGCTGGCTAAAACAAAGCACTGTAAAAACGATAGTTTGCCAGTGTGCATCGCCGCTTTCGATCGCTACCCATTGCGTCGCGATAGTGAGCAGACCGATAAATATGCCGACCCAGAGAATATGAATCCCAAGCCCATGTGCGAATATGCTTTCCCCAGGCTGACGCGGCGGTTGTTTCATAATATCCTTCTCCGCGGGCTCAGCAGCAAGCGCCAGCGCAGGAAGGCCGTCGGTTACAAGGTTGACCCAAAGTATATGAACCGGCAATAAAGGAATGGGCAGGCCTATCAGCGGCGCAAGGAAAATTGCCCAAATCTCAGCAGTGTTGCCAGTCAGGATATACTTGATGAACTTGCGAATATTGTCATAGATCCGACGCCCCGTTTTTACTGCTTTGACGATGGTAGCGAAATTGTCGTCAAGCAGGATCATATGCGCCGCTTCTTTTGTAACGTCAGTACCAGTGATGCCCATAGCAATCCCGATATTGGCTTTTTTTAAGGCCGGTGCATCGTTCACGCCATCACCCGTCATTGACACAAACTGATCTTTATCCTGTAATGCTTCAACTATCTTCAGCTTTTGCTCCGGCGAGACCCTTGCATACACCCTGATCTTTTCAACCTCAGCCTCGAGTTTCTCTTCCTTTAATTGTTGCAACTCCTTCCCCGTTACGACGAGGTGTTCTTCTTTTTCGATAATACCGAGTTGCCGGGCAATCGACGCAGCGGTCAGGGGGTGATCACCGGTGATCATCACGGGCACTACTCCTGCGTCCTTACACTCCTGGATGGCTTGTTTTGCTTCTTCTCGCGGCGGATCAATAAGTCCTACCAGGCCGATAAACTCCAAATCCTTTTCAATTGTTGATGGTTCTAAATTACCAGGTAGTTTGTCGATCCATTTTCCACCAAACCCGATCACCCGCATACCTTCCCTGGCCATGACTTCCTCTTCTGCTTTTATTTTTTTTCTCAAACCTGCATCTTTCACAATTTCCGCTATCGATTCTGCTGCTCCTTTCGTGATCACCCAGTATTTGCCTTGCCTTTCATGAATGGTAGTCATAGCCTTTCGGTCCGAATCAAAAGGAATATCTCCTACCAGCTTGAGTTTCTCCTGGTCCTTTGCATAATCAACCATAGCCAGTTCGGTTGGATCACCAATCCAAACACCATCTTTTTCCTTGAGATCATGATTCAGACTCATGGCCTGCAATAATTCAGTCTTTCGCGCTTCATCCGCTGTCCATACATCCTGTACGACCATTTCATTACGAGTGAGTGTGCCGGTTTTATCAGTACAGATATAGGTCACGGAACCGAGCGTTTCCACGGCATATAATTTTCGGATGAGCACATTCTGCCGCACCAACCTGCGCGCACCAAGGGCAAGCGAAATAGTCACCACAGCGGGTAGCGCTTCCGGTATAGCCGCAACAGCCAGTGAGATGGCAGTTAACAGCAACTGGTTAAATTCCTCGCCTCGTAGGTAACCGACCAGGAAAAAAGCGATACATAAACCAATTATGATCACGGTTAGCCTGCGGCTAAATCCGAACAGGCGCTGTTGTAACGGCGTGGTGCTTTCCGCACCCTCGAGCATTCCAGCTATATTACCAAGCTCGGTTTTCATACCGGTGGCAACGACAACGCCGGTTCCATGCCCGTTTGTAATCTGCGTACCGCGGAATACCATATTTGTTCTGTCACCTAAATCAATATCCTCGCCTGGAAGCTCGTGCATGGTTTTATCGATGGGATTGGACTCCCCGGTTAGACTCGCCTCGTTAGCTTTTAATGAAACTACCTCGAGTAACCTCATATCGGCCGGAACAGTATTGCCGGCTTCCAGCAAAACGATGTCGCCCGGAACAATTTCTTCAATGGGAATTTCTTTCGCGTTGCTATCTCGTAAAACCCTTGCCGTTGGAGTTGACATTTTTTGCAAAGCATCCATCGCCTTCTCGGCACGATACTCCTGGATGAATCCAATAATGGCGTTGAGAACAATGATGACGATGATGACAATTGTATCGGATCCTTCCCCGATAAAAAATGAAATGACCGCGGCAACGACGAGTACCAGGATCATTACATTTAAAAACTGGCGAATGAAAATGAGAAGTGGATTGATCTTTTTCTTTCCAATCAGGATATTATTGCCAAACTCAGCGAGTTTTCTTTGCACAGCGGCCTCGTCCAGGCCAGCGGCATTGCTGCCTAATTGCTTTAGCGTATCGTCGGTAGAAATGCTGTGCCAGTTGGCCATCCTGAACCATTCATAATTTTATACGGCCGCACTTTAATTCAGTCCCCCGGATCGGCGCCAAGTTCGTGAATTATAAGTGTATTTACATGAATTAGAAACCGGTTTTTCTATTCGGGATCATTTTTATTCAACAGGCCCTTAACTAATTTTTGCCATTGAATTTTCGAAACCCCTGTTGCGGCAGCGGTGCCAACTAAAGCATTACGGACCTTATCCACAATTTTTTTTGCTGAAGTATTAGGTTTTTCGTTGCGA
>JAEYOL010000162.1 GCA_023411775.1 Bacteroidota bacterium
GCTTATTGCAGCCCCAATTGGCTTCTATTTCCGGGGTAAGCACCCGCACTATTCAGCTGGTTGAAAAGGGAAAGGGTAATCCTTCCCTGGATACATTGATCAAAATTGTCGACCCACTTGGACTCCAGGTAAACTTGTCACTCAAAGAAGCAGGCAAGTCGGGCCCAGGCCAATAAAATCAAATCGCAACTTCAAAAAACAGATCAGCGCATGTGTTTTATAATAGCAAGCCGGCCGGAATTCTGTCAAAATCCGGGAACGGTTATCGTTTTGCCTACGATGAGACCTATCTCAATACAAGCAGTAGCCGGCCGGTAAGTATAACATTGCCGCTTCGCAAAGAGGTTTATGAAAGCAATTTACTGTTCCCGGTATTTGTGAATATGTTGAGTGAAGGTGCTAACAAACGCATACAATGCCGAATGTTAAAGATTGATGAGAATGATTATTTCACTTTATTGCTTGCCACTGCAATGAATGACAGTATTGGTCCCATCACCGTAAAAGAAATTAGTGAACCTGCCTGAAATTAAATATTGCCCATCTACCCTGCAACCCGGCTTCAATACCTATAGCCCGGTTGGGCAGTTAGCTCTATTTGGAAGTCGTACAAAAAAAGTCAGTCACATACTACCCTTTGGACCACCCGGCAAAAACGCAGCGCTGACCCGTGAGTTTAACGAAAGAAGAAAAACAATCAGCATCAGCGGCGTACAGGAAAAATACAGCCTGCTGCTGCAGAAAAATGATTTAAAACTCACGTCATCCAAAGGATCGCATATTTTAAAACCCGTTCCTGCCGAAAGATTGGAAAGAATTGAAGATATGCCCGCCAATGAGCATGTCACGATGCAGATTGCACGGCAAATTTTGAAAATCAAAACCGCCGCCTGCGGCATGATTTTCTTTGATGATGGATCTCCGGCATATATTACCAGGCGATTCGACTACAAACCAGACGGTACAAAATATCAAATCGAGGACTTTGCTACATTACTTGGAAAAAGCCCTGAAAAAGAGGGAGGCGATTTTAAATACAATGCTTCCTACGCAGATATTGCCGTTTTAATTAAGAAATATGTCCCTGCTGCTACGGTTGAACTGATTAATTTCTTTCGTGTCGTTGTATTCAATTATCTTTTTGCCAACGGCGACGCTCACCTGAAAAATTTCGCTTTGATGGAAAGCGAACAGGGTGATTATTTACTGGCTCCTGCATATGATTTACTTTGTACTGCTTTGCATATTGATGATGCAAACCTCGCACTCCACAATGGTTTGTATGAAGGGGATATGGATGAGTTTTCTTATCACAACAATGGAATTTACACAGGACGATCGTTTATGGTATTTGCAGAAAAGATCGGTGTACAGGCTGCTATTGCGGAGAAAGTAATTAGTGAATCGATGAAAGCTGTTCTGCCAGCGATGGAATTGGTTGATAGAAGTTTTTTAAGTAAAGAGGCAAAGGAAAAGTATAAAGATATTATCGGGGACAGGCATAGACGATTTAAGATGAAATAGTTTTCTAGCAATTGCAGGTGTAGGAGATTCCTCATAAAATAAAACCGCATGTCCCGCAGTGTTCATGCGGCTTTTACATGTTTTTGTATTATTTAGGTATAAGCAACAAAATCCTCCATCGTTCAAAGACGCTGGCCTGGAAAATTATTCAGAATTAATCTTCCAGCGACGAGAAACATCGCGTCAGTGCAGCCATTGGTCCAAACAATATCTCCCGTAATTTGTAATTATCTTGTCTATTTATCAAACCGCAATTTGAAAGGAACTTCAATGAAGAAAATCGGCTTTTTATCTTTTGGTCACTGGGCTAATCATCCCGGGTATGCAACCCGCACAGCAAGCGATACCCTGCTGCAATCCATCGATCTCGCGGTGGCGGCTGAAGAGATCGGTTTGGACGGCGCTTATTTCCGGGTGCACCATTTTGCAGCTCAGTTGGGCTCGCCATTTCCTTTGCTATCTGCTATTGGTGCCAGGACCCGCAAGATCGAGATCGGAACTGGTGTCATTGATATGAGATACGAGAACCCGTTGTATATGATTGAAGAGGCCGGCGCGGCGGATTTGATCTCGGGCGGACGGTTACAACTGGGAATTAGCAGGGGTTCACCTGAACAGGTAATTGACGGGTGGCGCTATTTTGGATATGAGCCTGCAGAAGGAGAAACCGATGCGGAAATGGGTCGGAGGAAAGCGCTGGAATTCCTCGATAAACTAAAAGGTGTTGGATTTGCACAGCCTAATCCATACCCGATGTTTCCAAATCCGCCAGGGTTGCTACGCCTGGAACCACATTCAGAAGGACTACGTGATCGTATCTGGTGGGGCGCTGCTTCAAATGCTACCGCTGTCTGGGCCGCGGAAAACGGGATGAATCTCCAGAGTTCTACCCTCAAGTTTGATGAAGGCGGGAAACCTTTTCACATACAGCAGGCAGAACAAATAAGATTGTATAAAGAAGCATGGAAAAAGGCCGGGCATACACGTGAACCGAGAGTGTCTGTAAGCCGTTCAATTTTTGCATTGATAACAGACCAGGATCGGCGTTTCTTCGGTCATGAGTCTAACCGGGTTGATAAAATTGGAATGATCGAACCAGGCAGAAACGCCATTTTCGGTAGAAGTTATGCTGCAGAACCGGATCAGCTCATTAAGGAGCTCGCCGAAGATGAAGCGATTCAGGAAGCAGACACGATCCTTTTGACAATACCCAATACATTGGGTGTTGATTACAATGTTCACGTGCTTTCTTCGATATTAAAATATGTGGCACCCGGTTTAGGGTGGAGATAGTAGTACATGGTTCCGGGTAGGTATCGGGTTATCGAAAGCTTTCTATTGCTCGATTGTTATAACTGGACCGGGACTTTTTCTTGGATTATTGGCAGTTTTTAACTTATAAGACAAGTATGATTTATGCATAAAATCTATACAATGTCTGCATTTTTGAAGAAGGTTGCGGGGTATGAAAGGGGCGGGCTTTTCGAAAAGTATATTATCAATCTTCTCAACAAAGAAAAGTATTACTAAAAGATATGGGGAAGATCGAAAAGATTCGAAAACTCGTATTCGATGATTGATCCAGGTTATCCTCATTGGGTTTCTATTTGCCATGCGCCTGCTTTTTCTTCCCGGGTTCTTCAATAGCGATGACATGGTCTTCTGTAAGAACAAGATCGACACTCCACTAATAAATTATCCTACCCGATCGGGTATAAATGCACAAATTTAGTCGCTTATGTACCCGTTGGGGTATAAATGTCAAATTTTATTGAATTTTATACCCGATAAGGTATGTATTAAGAAATTAATCGTAATTTTATACCTTAAAGGGTATAATATGGCAGGCAATTATGTCGGAAATTTTGTAAAAGACAACCGGAGTCGGCAAAAATTAACACAGGAACAACTGGCTGACAAGGCAGGCGTGGGTCTTCGCTTTGTCAGGGAACTTGAGCAGGGCAAAAGCACTTTAAGAACTGATAAAGTCAACCAGGTCCTGGCTCTGTTTGGTTATTCGTTAGTGCCGGGCAGGGAAATGAATCCCTACGATATTTTAGAGAGCCATTGCGCCACCCATGTTCGCATCTATTTAAAAAACAGATCAGTACTGGAAGGATTTATCATAGGACCTGTTCGCGTAGGAATGGAAATAAAGGGATGGAGATTTGTCAACAGCAACAACGCCATAGCATACCAGGCAAACAAGAACCCAGACCTGGAACTGGTCGTTGAACACCATCAGATCGATAGAATAGAAAATATCACATGAGAAGGGCAGGAAAAGTATATTATAAAGACAAACTGGCCGGCATAGTCTGGCAGGACGAGAACGGTTATAACTTCCTGTATGATCCCGGTTATCTCAGTCAAAGTAATGCTGCACCCATCAGTTTAACGATGCCTTTGACGGAGAAGCAGTACCACAGCAATACGATGCTTCCATTTTTTGATGGGCTTATCCCTGAGGGCTGGCTGCTGAACCTTACGCTGCAGAACTGGAAACTGGACAACCGCGATCGAATGGGTTTACTGCTGGTCGCCTGCAAAGATTGTATCGGTGCAGTAAGTATTGTAGCCATAGAAGAAAAAGAAAGCGAATGAACGAAAAGCGATGTTTATACTGTTATCAGCCACTCGGTACTGCTGAACGGGACTATCACGAAAAGTGCAGCCGGACTTTCTTTGGAACGCCTGTACCTCCGGTATTAGAATATGAAAAAGATCAGATGCAGGAACTCGCCAAAGAAATAGTAATCAGGAGCATTGCGGTTACCGGGGTGCAACCGAAAATATCACTGGAGATAGTAAAGAGTTCTACTGATACCAGGTCTTCAAGATTCACGATCGTTGGGCTATGGGGCAGTTATATCCTAAAGCCGCCCACGGAAATGTTTCCGCATCTGCCCGCGAATGAAGACCTGACCATGCATTTATCGAAACTTTGCGGGATTCCCACTGCGTCGCATAGTCTGATCCGCCTGAAATCGGGAGAGCTCGCCTATATCACAAAGCGGTTCGATCGGACAAAGAAGGAGAAACTGGCATTGGAAGACATGTGCCAGTTGACCGAAACCTTAACGGAAGACAAATACCGCGGATCGATGGAAAAAGTGGGAAAGCATATTGTAAAATATTCTTCCCGGCCGGGCCTCGACCTGGTTGTGTTTTTCGACCTGGTTTTATTTAGTTTCCTGACAGGCAATGCAGATATGCATTTAAAGAACTTCGCGTTGTTGACAACACAGGGTAATGAAGTAGTATTGTCACCGGCCTATGATCTCCTATGCACGAAGCTGGCTATGCCGGAGGATACCGAAGAAATGGCCCTGACAATCAACGGGAGGAAAAGAAAGCTGAAAAAAGATGATTTTTTGACACTTGCAAAGACCCTGGGCATCCCGGAAAAAGCAATACAAAATTCTTTCGAAAGATTGGCGCGGAAATTAACTGATTTGAGCGCCCGGATCGATATCTCTTTCCTGCCGGACGCCATGAAACAACAATATAAAGAATTCATAGCACTCAATGCAGTTAAACTGGAATTATGAAATTTGGAAGTTTTGAAAAGCGGCAGCCATGCCGGAAATCCGGGCATACAGACTACATGGAATTTCAAGATGTTCATGAATACAATTCTAAGTTGCATTTTCGTAATTTGATTTCATAACTATTATGTGTGCATGAAATTTTATCTTGGCGTAACCGACATTAATTGGTACAATTATCTATCCCGGCTAAATAGAGAGGATGTCAACTTCTGGCAGCCCGGAGGTAATCTTGCTTTTCGTGTATTACAACCAGGGCAGCCATTTCTGTTTAAATTAAAAAGCCCGATCAATGCGATTGCCGGTGTGGGATTCTTTTCAAGCCACACTTTTCTACCACTTTCAATGGCCTGGGATGTATTTGGGCCAGGCAATGGATGTAGTTCTTTGGAAGAACTGCAAAGTATGATACTACCACTTCGAAAAGACAGAACGACACCGGATCCACGAATTGGATGTATCGTTCTAACCAATCCTATATTTTTCAGACGAGACGACTGGATCGACGTGCCCGAGGACTGGAAGCCGAGCACTCAGCAGGGGAAGTCATATATCGTCGAGAGTGAGATTGGTAGAAGAACCTGGAATAAAATTGAGCATTTGATTCAAATGAATTTACCGCCTGATTCAATTGAGAAGGAAAACCAGCTCATGCTTGAAGATCCTGAAACACCGTATGGGAAAGCCGTTCTTGTAAAGTTAAGGTTGGGGCAGAGTGCATTTCGGGTTTTAGTCACCGATGCGTACAGTCGTAAATGCGCGATCTCAGGTGAAAAAACTTTGCCAGTGCTGGAAGCTGCACACATCAAACCCTATTCTAAATCCGGCCGACACCTTATTTCCAATGCCTTGCTTCTACGTTCAGATCTTCATAAACTTTTTGATGTGGGCTATTTAACCATTACCTCTCAGTATAAGGTAGAGGTAAGCAAAAGGATCAGGGCAGAATTTGAGAATGGGAAAGAATATTACCGGTTTCACGGTCTGGATTTGTTAAACCTTCCCTCTATTGGAACCAATAGGCCTGAAAAGCAGTTTATCAATTGGCATAACGAAAATGTATTTAAAGGGTAGTCGGGAACCAAACTGAAGCCCTTGTATAAGATACTATAACATACGGCGCAAGTGTCAGGCAATAGATCGGGTAATCTATTTAAAAGCATCGTCATGGCTCCTAAACAACGATTCTACCAGGTTCTTATCGTTTTTCCTTTTGATCTTTTTCCTTAAATAATTACTGATGAAAAGAAAAATCAGTCCACCAATTAGAAAAATGTTGGAACCAATAAAATAGGCGATTTGCTCTACTTTATTAGGGCGGTCTATAAATGGGCGATGACCCCCTATATATCCTAAAAGGTTGAAGAGAATACAGAGTATGCCTAAAATTAAAAAGATGTTTTTTGCAGTGGCCATGATATCCCGATGTGTTGTTTCGCTGAAGCAATGTCCAACCAAGATACAATGAATCAGCCTTACACCAGTTTTTTGGATGGGATGACGATACAAACCACTTAACTAATCGTAAATCTACGAACCACTAAGTGTTAAAGCTTGCGCTACCCTCTTTCAGGAACCAAAACCCGTTTTTATCTTGGGAGTAAATTTAACTGAATGAATAAAGCGTTTATTATCTCTTCTAAAGTACCTACATGCCACCTGGACAGTTACGAAAAAGGCAGACTTTTCGAAGAGTATATTATCAAACTATTCAACAAGAAATACTTTTACTTAAAGCAATGGCGAAAATCGCAGAAGTTCGATGATTCGTATTCTATAATTGATTCAGTTTACCCTGATATTGAAATGGAATTAGTTTTTACTGGTAGGCGGAATTTTAGATTCGCTGTAGAATGTAAGTGGAAACAAAATTTCATAAACGGGAAGATTGAATGGGCTAGTGATGATAAAATCTGCTCTTATCGAATATTCCAGGACCGGGTAAGAATTCCGGTGTTTATCGCCATTGGTATTGGTGGAGAACCGGATAACCCTGAAAAACTATTTCTTACCCCACTGAACAGCATTTACATGAAGAATGAGCTTTTTGAATCGGACCTCATTCCGTTTGAAAGAAGTCCAAGACGCAGGTTTTACTACGACTATATGCAGTTATCGCTATTCTAACTTTGACAATTACAAATAAAAATGCCTTACCGTTTATGAAACGATAAGGCATTAACTTTTTAACAGCCTTCTACGGGTATAGCAGATACTTCTTCCTCATCTCCTTATACTCACTCAGCCCAGGCTCCCAGCTTTTGCGGATCTCTTCTTCAGATACTCCGTTGATGATCTGGTGACGGAATTCGCTGGTTCCAATTTGAATTTCGATCCGGTTCATTTGATTACTGAGTTTGGAATCGAAGAATTTTTCTTTGTGAGGATGGTTTTTGTAAAGCTCCATGATCCACTGGATATTGATCTTTTTACTTTTTCTCAGTTTCTCCACATCATAGTTGCGCAAATCAATACCAAAACATTCCTGGTCCATGAACAAAGGAGTTTCTGCCATGCCCTTGATACTGGTAGGCGTGAAAGAAAAAGAATAAATGCCTTTATACTCGGGACTTCCTAATACCGTGAAAGGGAAATAAGTGCCACGTCCGTGATTGACGTAAACGGCTTCAAACATACAGGTGGATGGATAGAGCATCACCGCCTGTTGTGTGTTAAGGTTGGGCGATGGTTTTACCGGCAAAGTATAAGGCATCTCATGGTCATAATTGGCTACCGGGATAATGGTGATCTTACATTTCGCCTTGTTATCGAGCCACCCTTCGCCATTGGCCATTTGTGCAAACTCCCCAATGGTCAGGCCATGCGCCATCGGTATGGGGAACATACCAATACCGGATTTGTGTTTCATATCCAGTATGGGTCCATCGATCAGGTAAGCGTTGGGATTAGGACGATCTAAAAGCAGCATTTCCTTATCATTCTCTACGCAGGCGTTCATCAGGCGCGACAGGGCATTGATATTGGTGTAATAACGCACACCCACATCCTGCAGATCATAGATCAGGATGTCGATGTCTGCCATATCTTCTTTGCTGGGTTTATTTTTCTTACCATATAGCGACACGAGCGGGATACCAGTAGCAGAATCTATTTCATCGTCCACGGCAACGCCCGCACTTGCATTGCCACGAAAGCCATGTTCGGGACCAAAAACCTTAACGATGTTGACACCTAGTTTCTGGAGGCTGTCCACCAGGTGTGTATTTCCAATAATAGTAGTAGGATTGGCCATTACCGCTACTCGTTTACCTTTTAAAAGCGGTAAATATTTTTCTGTTTGATCTGCACCCGTGCGAATTGGTTTTTCCTGTGGTTTATTTTCAGTTAAGAATGCCTGCAAAGCAATAAAAAGGACAAATAAGGAGGCAAGTAAAAGCCATTTTTTCATAATATAAATTGAGAAGCTAAATATACGCGGAAATGCAAAAGCGATAGCTTATTGGATTGAAGTAAATCACTATTAACACTTTACTATAGGTTGCAAAAAGCCGCATTTTCCCATTACACTTGTCGCTTATTCACCCCGATCGTTACACAAGTCATGACTAGCTTTGATATTACAAAATTGAAAATCATGCGTAAAATTATTGTAACAACCTTTATGACCCTGGATGGGGTTTTACAGGCACCCGGCGGACCCGATGAGGATCGTACCGGTGGTTTTGAATGGGGAGGCTGGCAATTCACTTATTCAGACGATGCCGCAGGGCAGGCGATCATGAAAATTTTGGAATCAGATTTTGACTTGCTATTGGGGCGGCGTACGTATGAAATATTTGCTGCTTACTGGCCCTATCAAAATGATTTTATCGGTCAGAAATTTAACCGGATCCATAAATATGTTGTGGGTACTTCAGATATCGATACATTCTGGCAAAACACGATCCAGTTGAAGGACGATGTGGTTAACAGGCTAAAAAAGCTGAAGACCGAAGACGGCCCCGATCTCCTCGTCCATGGTAGCAGCCGCCTGATCCAGACATTGCTTTCAAATCACCTCATAGATGTTTTGCATACAATCGTATATCCTATCACAATTGGCCAGGGGAAAAAACTTTTCGAAGAAGGCACGCAGCCACAGGAATGGAAGGTGACAGAGTCGTTTGTGACTCCGGGAGGAGTGTCGATCATAAGTTATCAACCCGGTGAGCGTCTTAAAAGGGGTTCTGAACTTCCAGGTACGATCAGTGATTCCGAATTAGCAAGACGAGAAAAATGGATGCGGGAAGAAAGAAAAAGTAGTGCCCGGGGATGATCTTCCGTCATGGCACTGCTATGCATGTAAGTTGAAATAGGGAAATCTATGACTTGCCTGTAAGCTTATTTCTTTTCTTCCAGAAAATATATGACAGGATACCCGGCACGATCCAGACAAGCATAAATGCTATCATGGGATCCACTGCTCCCTTCGCTACAGCAATACTTGAATAAACTACCGCGATCAGATCGAAGAACAAACCGGCATAGGCCCACTCTTTGATCGTTTTTAAACCCGGTATCAAAATCACCAGGGAACCGATTAGTTTGGTGATTCCGTTGAAGGCAATAAAATAAACAGGATAACCCAGGTAATCATGTATCAGGGCCTTCGAGTCGGCATTGACCACTATACTGCCATACGAAGAAAAGATCATCAGCCCGGCGAAGAGAATGGTAAATACCCAATAGAGAATGTTGATCGTTTTAGGTTGCATATTTATCAGATTGTGTTTTGTGTTTATAGTATTGTTGACAACGGAATTCTAAGATTTACGACTGCACAAATCTAAAAGGGAAGTCATATCCATGCTATGGGTGATTGCGTCAAAAAAAGGGTATTTTGCGTCAGGGATATCGGCAATGTTACCTTCTTCACATTATATTATATCCCAAAGCAGGGTGAATTGCAGTGAGTGATCTTATCCATTCTTTCTTTATTTATTACCTGTTCAAATCAAAATCCAGGTATCCTTCAAGCGCACGTCGCGGGGCCCGTTCCGTATAAAACGAAACATCCTGTGGCGCCCAGGTGCCCAGGCCATCAACATACCGGTTAAACATACAAAAAGCGGCCGCTATTAAAACTGTGTCATGTATCTCCCGATCCGTTGCGCCTGCTGTTCTTGCGTGTTGGACCTGTTCCTCCATCACTGCACGACCTCCTTTCTGCACACTCGCCGCAATGAACAGCAGTGATTTAAGTTTGTCTGAAATGGTAGCATTTTGAAGGTCGTTATTGATCTCTTTGATTTGTTGGATGTCGCATTGCAGGTAATGTCCAGCCAGGGCCCCGTGCACATGCTGGCAAAAAAAGCAGTCATTCAGGGATGATACATAAGAACCGATGAGCTCGCGTTCTCCGCGCGATAATGTATTGTTGTCATCGCGAAGTAAAATTTCTGCCAGCTCATTGAGTGATCTCGCTGTCTCGGGCCGGTAGGCCATCAAGCCTCTGATACCGGGCAGATCATTTCCCAAATTAATATGCGCCATATCTTATTGAGTTTTTTGTGGTAAAACATAACCCAGAGTTGTCATCCTTACACCCATTTCTTCATAAGCTTCCGGGCTATTGGGAGTAAAGGTTGCCAAGCCGTCTACATAGCGATTGAACATGCAGAACGTTGCCGCGATTAAAACCGTATCATGAATGCTCCGATCATCGGCGCCCTCGTTCCTCGCGTCGGCAATATCCAGGGCTGAGACTTCTGTGCCCAGCACCTGGACTTTACCGGCTATGCGGAGCAGGGCCTTTAGCCTTTTGCTCACGTTAGCGCGTTCCATATCTTTCAATACCTCATCCACGATATTTTTCTCGTCGCCATATAAGCAGCGGGCTGCTGCTGCGTGACTTTTCATGCAGAACATGCAATCATTCCGATAAGAGACATAGGCAGCGATCAACTCACGATCAGCTACCGGGATCGGGGATTCTCCTCTTAAAAGGATCTGTACCAGTTCGTATAGATACTGTCCGGTCTCTGGCCTGTACATCACCAGACTCCTGATACCTGGTAGGCCTTCCGGAACATTGATATGGGCCATAGATATTTTTGTTAGTTAAAAAATTATTTTGATTGCTTCACCTTGCGATAAAAAATTACTACCAATCCGAGTACAAAAACCAGCGAGAATAGAAACAGTGCGTTGCTGTATCCACCCAATGCCGTTACCATTACGCCGACAAAGAGTACAGCAGTACCTGTAAATAAACGGCCTACATTAAAGCAAAATCCTGTAGCGGTAGCACGTATTCCCACCGGGAACAATTGCGGGATGAAGGCGCTCAACACGCCCTGGCTGGCACCAAAGAACAGGGCCAGCACTGCAATCTCCGCATACACTACCATACTGATCATTGTGTTTGTTTTGAAAAGTAAAAAGGAAACTATAGCACATGCTGAAAAACAAAGCAGCATCGATCGGTTCAAACCGAGGGCATTGGCCATCCAGCCGGAAATAAATCCACCTGTAAGTCCGCCGATGCCAAGCAACATCATGCTCATCCCCCTTTCTTTTTGCGCGTCATCTGCGGTTGACAGGCTTTGTATCCAGGTGGGGAGCCATGAAAAAATAGCCCAGAGCCCGATAAGCATTGTACCGAAGATCATGGCACCCGTGATCACATTCGATCGCTGCGATGAAGAGAAAAGGCTGGCCACCGAATTTTGAACATTTGATTTTTGTGTATTGCTGTTTTTCCAGTAAGCAGATTCCCTGATCAAAAAGATGCCCAGAAGTGAAAGAATCAAAGGGATCAAACCAACCATAAAGCCCTCACGCCAGGAGCCAACGATGTAATTGATTAATCCCGCGGAAAAAATGCCAACAGGAAATGCAATAGACAGGATACCTACCGCAATGGCCCTGGTTTTTTTAGGCCAGACCTCGCTCAATAATGTAAAAGATATTACCAATACACCGCCCACGCCAAACCCACTCATAAAGCGACAAGCCATTACCCCTGCCCAATGCGTCATCCACCCCGTAAGTACGGTGAATAGCCCATAGCTGCCTATTGCCAGCAAAAGCGATTTTTTTCTTCCGATCCGGTCGCTAACGATCCCCCAGGTAAATCCACCCAATGCCCACCCAAAAATAAAAAGGGCATTGATATAAGCGCTTATTCGATTCAATTGATCGGGATCAGTATATCCCAGCAATTCCCTGACCGCGACTGGCAGGTATACACTCATCAAGGTGGATACTGCGCCACCCAGGGCACTTGCAATAAAACAAATTGAAAACAATGTTGCCTGGTAGGGAAAGGATAAACGGGCTTCCTGGTTTATGTTAATGGAGGTATCCATGTGCCTTTTGAAAGTTTTTTAGACTAACGAATTAACTGGTCGAATGTTAGAGAAATAAAATACACTGCACCTACCGAAGGTGAGCCATAAGCCTGGTAGACGCGGTGATTAAGTAGATTGTTGGCGCCAATTTTTACAATCGACTTCAGTTGCGGGACAGTGTAACTTGCAACAACATCTATTGTAGAAAACGCGTTGATCCTGCCCGGCCTGAGTTCGTTGAATGAACCGTACCAGTCATATGCATTTTGCCAGCGCCAGGCCAGGTTGAACCCAAGACGCTTTGTTATATTGCTGTTCCCAATTGTTACCGTTGTTCGCCAATCCGGTGTGTTGAATGCAGGCACATTGTTGGGATTGGCATCCTTGATATCAAAAGATGACCAGGTGGCATTGAAACCTGCGGTATAGCCTTTGTTAAACATGTAAGTAATGCCCGCTGTAGCTCCCTGGGAGGTTACCTTGTCGGAAGCATTGGTGTAAAGTTGGTATAAGGTCATGTCGCCGTTCAACAGATCAGCAGCGGCTGCCGGATTGATAGTACCATCACTACCCAAAACCGGGCTGTTAGGCTGCATAACGACCTGGTTGATGATAAAGTCGGTATAGGTGCTGAAATAGTAATTGGCGTCAACAAATACCTTATTGTCAAATAATGCCTTATATCCAATCTCAAATGCTCTCATTAATTCAGGTTTGATATATGCGACGTCGGATTTCACCAGTTTATCCTTATGTGCCATGATTGCATCCTGCGGTGATGAGCCACTGCCCACTGCCTGACCGAATGCAGGACCAAATACTCCCATCGATGCCGCCGTTACCGAGTTCTCATACACATTCATACCCTTGCTATTGTTTGGTACGCCACCAAGGATCGTGATTGGTCCGGCATTTAGCTTAATGTACTGGTCAACCGGTGTGGGATTTCTGAATCCGGTTTGAAAGGAGGCGCGGAAATTGTGAACCTTTGCGGCTGTGTACACAGCCGAAAGCCGGGGCGTGAAGTTGCCATCAAAATTTTCATTTTTATCATAGCGGATCGAAGCAGTTAGCTTCAGCTTTTCTTCAAGTAGTTTTTTTGAGACCTGGGTAAATACGCCATATTCTTTAATTGTGATCTTTTGGTTCTTGTCGTCAAACAGTGTACCGTCGGTGAACATATTGTACTTTCTAATATTCCCACCTACAAGTACATCCACCACTTTCAACACATTGCTGAAATCATATTGCGCTTCGGTGTGAAAAAATTTGCTGTTGCTGAAAATACCAGCGCCTCCCATTCCTCTAAATTGTATGAGTCTGTCCTTTTCGCGATTGAAGTCAGCGGAACCCGGCGCCATCCTGCCCTGATCGGCAAAGGCACGGGCCGCGGCATGGTTAGCGCCGGTCACACCGCCAATATTGCCATTGTACGCCTGCGTATATCTGTCAAACCAGACATCGTCAGCCTGCTGCGCGCTCACTACGTTGCCAGCCAGGTCGCGTACCCAAGTGCGGTTGATAAGTTGACCGAGGGCCCTGGCGTTATATGAATCATGCGAATTTTCTTCTGCGGTATAGGCACGGATAAAATAATTGCTGCCTTTTAGTTCAAACCGGTGATTTTGCATGGTGAAATTATTAAGTGAAAACCGGTTACTGCCTGTATATGCCGCAGTGCCCTTTCCAAACTTGTATTCATATATCGCTTCCAGGTTATCAGTAATGCGGTAATGAAGCGCACCGCTGAGTTTTAAACTGTATACATCATAGTTCATCAGGTAACGTTCTTCATACCCGGTGCGGGACACACGGCCAACACCTGTGATGGTTCGTGCAACCTCATCACCATAAATATTTAATGCATTTCGGCCAGGGTTATTATCACCGCGATTGGCGACAGGTGTTTGCGCATCCACATCTGTGTAGTCTGAAGCGTACCAATCCAGGCCTGTGAGATAAGCGGCATTTACTTTAAATGCAAACCGGTTGTTGAAAGCCTTGGCATAGCGCAGGGAAAGATCATACAATGCGTGCGGGTCAGCCAGTTCTTCACCGATATGATTGACTCCTACTTTAACCTGTGAGCTAAGACCCTGGTATTTAAATGGGTCCTTAGTTGTCATCCGCAATACCCCATTGAATGCAATCGGACCATAAAGTGCCGATGCCGCTCCGGGAATCAATTCTGCACTTTCCATGTCCAGGTCGGAGGCACCAAGCATATTACCAACGGAAAAATTCAAACCTGGGGTTTGATTGTCCATACCGTCTACCAGTTGCAAAAAACGTGAATTGCCTGTGTGGTTAAATCCGCGGGTATTGATCTGCGCAAATGTGAGGCTGCTTGTTACCATTTCCACCGATTTAATATTCCTTAATCCTTCATAAAAACTCATGGCGGGTGTTTCCCGTATGGCTTTAAGATTCATCTTTTCCACGCTAACCGGAGATTGCAGTATATTTTCCTGAACACGCGAAGCGGAAATAACCACTTCGTTCATAACCCCGGTTTGTTTCTGGAGTTGAACGGATATTTTGTTGTCTGCAGAAGCAATAGGTATTTCCTTTTGTTCGTAACCGATCACTGAAATGATCAGCGTAAAGGGAGGCTTCTGGTTAGTGGACAGCTCGAATGCTCCTTTTGAATCCGAAACCGTCCCTGCAAGTTTACCCTTAATAGTTATAGAAGCGTTGACAAGCGGTTCTTTTGTTATTTCATCACCTACAGAGCCACTGATCCTGGTTTGTTGAGCAAATATGATTGAGGCGTATAGATTAAGCGTGAACAGAATAAATATTTTTTTCATTTTTCCTGGTTGTTCGTTGAAGAATTATTTTTTAAGTGATCATACCCCTGTGGCAGGCGGGTATAACCGTGATTAACCAGACGTTCTGCCAACGACTGGAAATATTCGGGCTTTTCGGGCATGGCTGTAGCAAGACCGTCTACATAACGATTGTACAGGCAGAAGAGCGCGGCGATCAAAACCGTATCATGTATTTCCAGGTCGGTGGCGCCGGCGTTTTTTGCGTTATTAATTACATCGGCGGTTACGTACTTGCCACTTTGTTGTACCAATGATGCTATAACCAGCAGGGATTTCATTTTCTCGCTGATTTGCGCCGTGTTGATGTTCTGCTTTATTTCATCAGTTGTATTTTTTTCTCCCAGTAAAAGATCGGCAGCCGCTGTATGTGCAGTGGTGCAGAATTTGCATTGATTCCGATGGGAGACGATAGTTGCGATGAGTTCCCGTTCGGCTTCTGATAAACTGGAGGGACCCCTGAGCAGAAGTTGTGTAAGGTTACGTATTGGCGCGGCACAGTCTTTCCTGTACTCGAGCAAGCCGGTAATACCCGGAAGATGCTCTTCCAATGGAATGTATGGCATAAGAATTAACTTATAAAGGATGTGAAGTATGATCATGCCTGCCACCGGAACACGAACACGCGTCGTGATACTGTCAGGTATACAGGGTCTGGCACTAAAGCATGAAGTTTAAGCCGTTGCTTAAAGAAGTGACGAGTCGGGAGGATGTACCCAGGTAGGGTGAAATATATCCTGGAGATTGCAATGCAGCTCCGCATTTTGAAGGGAAGCTTCTATATTTAATTCTGCCAGGTGGTAACTAAGGTCACGATCATCATATTCACTCCAGAAATTCTTGGCCAGTTGAGTGGAACTATGATTTTGCTTTTCACCCTGGTTTCCATCAAGGCCATTAGTTAATTTGAAATATTCCTGGCTGGCAGTTTTTAGTTTTTCCTTATCGTTGTTGGGAATGCATTTAAGTACGAGGTAACCATTTTCAACTTTACGTTTGACATAGGTATAATGCCTGCCGCCAATTTCCATTTCGCCGTAATGTCTTTCAAACCTGGTTGTCTCACGTTGATATGGATTATTCAGTGGGATTCTTAATTCGAGAAGCTGTTCATCTTTATATTCCTTCTTATCAATTCTTGCTTCAAGTTGCCGGTCTGCATGGTAGGAGAGTATAGATACAACCAGACGATAGCCATACCAGTTGAAGGCAAGAAGGAGAATAAGAAATATGGCAGCAAGTTTTTTCAAAAGCAGTTTTGATTTTCCAATTTAAGACAAATTTGGAATTCCGGGGTTTTTTTACAGGACAAGCTTTCCGGAGCAGCAGCCAGTGCAAATGAATATTCCAGGTCCGGTTTACGGCATATTCAGTCCTGCCTCTGCTTATCCTCTCGCTTGTCATAGAACACTTCATCGCATCAAAAGCCCGAATCAGGAATTCCTCGCCAAAATAAGGGTATGCCTATCGAAGCCTTTTTCTGATTGTTCCATCAGATCATTGGTTATGGTTCCCTTGGTCAGTATCCATAATTCCTCTTTTAAATTTTCAATTTCTGTATAATGAAGTATTCAACAATGATCTTCCAGGCGGTCTTTTTACTTTTTTTCGCAGTGGGTCCTGTTTAAGGTTTTCCAGATGCTTTGATAGTGAATTTATCAGTTTATATTTTAAAGTTATCGTTTCTCATTTTGAGAAACAGTACATAATTGGCTTTTAGTAAATCAAGAAGGAGCTCATAGTAATGAAAGCAATTGGCGCGCTTCACTTCGCTCCAATCATTGATATCTTCATTACTTAATGTTAGCCGGAGCATTTGCCAAAGCTGTTCATGTGAGCTGGCCAGGTTATAGGTGTCGAAGAATTGATAGATTGCTTTTTGTGGATTTTCTACTGATTCCCTGGAGAGGTACCAAAGTTCTTCGGCGGATGGCCTGTTTACGAATTGAGAGTACAACATA
>JAEYOL010000212.1 GCA_023411775.1 Bacteroidota bacterium
GTAATGATGATAGTGATCCGGAGGTTGGATACGGGTCAGTACCTGCCCGTTTGGCGCCCAGACTGGATGGATAAAACCGCTTCTTTTATAATTGCTGTCCACACCGGTCGGTGGATACTTCAATTCAAACTGGTAAGCCAGCAGATTTTTTTCACCAGCTTTGAAAATAAGCGCACCATCTTTTTTTACAGCTTCAATTTTTGTAGTCAAAAAAGATTTGACCTCCACGGGCCTCGAAATAGAAGAGAGGTCCTGTGCACTGCAACGCAGCACACATGAAGATAAAATGAATATCCCCATGTATTTATTCATAACAGGTTTCACTATTTCAGTTCCAAAACGACTACGCTAAAAGGAGGCAGTTTTACTTCCAGTGAATTTCCCTTCAGGCTTGCACCTGAAAAGGCCTTTGGTTCGATGGTATTGGGTTTTTCAAAGCTGTTGTGATCCTGCAATTTCGAAGACTGCAGGATTCTTCCTGTTACAGATTTGTATGAGGCACCCTGGAAGTCGATAGATATAGTCTGCGGTTGTTTCGCGTCGATATTCACTAGTGAAATATGAGTGTTTCCATTTTTATCCTTCGAAGCTGAAACAGATATCGCATCCAGTGCTTCATTGCCGACCTTGTATTTATTGCTTATCACCTGTACGGGCAACATCAGCGCGTCGTGGTGCACATTGTACATTTCCATCACGTGGTAGGTTGGCGTTAAAATGATCTTTTCTTCTTTGGTAAGTATCACTGCCTGCAATACGTTTACGATCTGGGCCAGGTTTGCCATCTTCACCCGGTCGCAATGATTATTGAAGATATTGAGCGTGGTTCCTGCGATCATAGCATCACGCATAGTGTTTTGCTGGTACAGGAAAGCTCCATTGGTTCCTGGTTCCACTTCGTACCATCCGCCCCATTCATCTACTGCAAGTGCTTTTTTCTTCTTGGGGTCATATTTATCCATGATGGCCTTATGTTTTGTGATCAGCTCATCCATCAATAAGGCTTTTTTCATAGTTGAGAAGTATTCATCCTCGGTAAACTGGGTGGCGGAGCTCTTTTTATTCCAGTCGATCACAGAATAATGGTGGAGGCCGAGGGCATCAAACATATTATGCGGTACGTCTTTCATCAGCACTTCTGTCCAGTGATAGTCGTCATCAGATGCACCCGATGCGATACGGTAAAGTTTGTCGCTATTATTCCAGTTTGTCATAAATGTGGCATACTGGCGATAAATATTGGCATAGTATTCAGCTGTCATATTACCACCGCAGCCCCAGGCTTCATTACCAAGCCCCCAGAATTTTACTTTCCAGGGTTGTGTACGGCCACTGGCTTCGCGCAGGTCAGTCATCGGGCTGCTTCCATTAGGGTGGGTTGTGTATTTTACCCAATCAGCCAGTTCCTGTGGTGTACCGCTTCCAACATTTCCACTTAAGTATGGCTCGGCGCCAAGCAACTCGCACATATTGAGAAATTCATTCGTACCAAAACTATTGTCCTCTTTTACATTCCCCCACCATACATTGAGCATCGAAGGCCTGTCCTTTTTAGGTCCAACACCATCGCGCCAGTGATAGGTGTCAGCAAAGCATCCTCCCGGCCAGCGTAAAACCGGTACTTTTAATTTTTTTAAAGCATCAATCACATCCAGTCGCACACCGTCTTTGTTTGGTATGGTGGTATTGCTATCACCAACATACAACCCGCCGTAAATGCAATGGCCAAGATGTTCTGCAAAATGTCCATAGATATTTTTATCAATGGTGTCTTTACCACTAGTGGCCTGCAGTACCACGCGGTTTTGCGAAAACGTAAAAATGCCTGTGAATAATGCAGGCAGGAGAAGTGCATATTTCATACTGTGTGTTTAAAGTACCTGAATTGTTTTGCTGATATTATTGCTTGTTGTCTTGTTTTTTGTATTTGGCTGTCCGCCTCCAACACTGATGGTGATCTTGCCACTCTTTTGATATAACTCACCTTTTTCGTTCACCAGGGAGAGATCGGCCGCGCTTAACCGAAAGCTGATCTGCCTTGTCTCGCCTGCCTTCAATGAAATTCGTGAAAAACCTTTTAAAGTCCTGAGTGGAACTGACATTTTTCCTCCCTCATGCGAGATATAAAGCTGTATTACTTCCTCACCATCTAATTTGCCGGTATTGGATAGGCTTGCCTTTACGAGCAGGTCCTGACCTTTCTTTATTGAAGATGGTATCGAGAGCTTGTGATAATGAAACTTTGTATAACTAAGTCCGTGTCCAAATGGATAAAGCGCTTCACCCTTAAAATAGCGATAAGTACGGTTGGCCATATCATAGTTGCTAAAATCAGGGAGGTCGGCATCGCTTTTATAGAATGTAACGGGTAGACGGCCGGCAGGATTGTAGTCGCCAAATAAAACATCGGCAACCGCAGTGCCTGCACTCTGACCGGCATACCATGCATTGACGATCGCCGGGATATGCTGGTCCTCCCAGGGGATGGCAATAGCGCTGCCGGTCATCATCACAAAAACAACAGGCCGTCCTGTAGCCTGCAGGGCTTTCATCGCTTCGGTTTGGATTTGTGGTAGTAAAATACTTGTTCTGTCGCCGCCATTAAAGCCCGGATAATCCACTCTCATTTCTTCACCTTCCAGTTGGGGACTGATGCCGCCAACATACACGATGGCATCAGCATCTTTTATGCGGGTCACCAATGAATTCAGGTTAAAACGTTCCAAATGTCCCGCCCTCAGGCTTATATTTCCTTTTCCTTCACCCTGCCAGTATTCTACTACGATTTTATAGCGTTGATCCTTTTTCAACGCCAGGCGATGTGTACGGGCACCCCAGCGATTACGCTGCCAGGCATTGAGAACTTCTTTGTCGTCAATTAACAGTTTATAACCATCGTCGGCTTCAATCTCGAAACTGATCTCGCCATCATTGCCGGCTGTGTAGTAAGTGGTGAAGCGTGCTGAAAAATTATTCGCACGGATATTCCCGGTAACCTGCTCGCCTTCCTGCCAGAACTTATCCAACACTGTTTCTGAAACAATGTTCGGTTCACCTTCCAGGTTAACGTTGTTAAAATACTCGGCTTTAAATCCCTTCCTGCCATCAATGGAGTACTGTTCGGAGACTTTGTCATAAACCAGTAAGGTATCATTGGTAAAATTCAACGCCTTTTCATACACCAGTTCCACATCTTTGCCCAGTTTCTGCCTGATCCCATCCAGGACAGTGACGATTTCAGAAGGTACACCATTATAGTTACCCAATACGGCTATCCGGTTATCGGCATTGGGGCCGATCACCGCGATCTTTTTTATTTTTTTAGAAAGGGGTAAAGTATTGTTTTCATTTTTCAGAAGTACAATACTTTGTTGCGCCATTTTCAGTGCATGTGCTTTATGCGGGGCGCTTTCCAGGACAGACTGTGGAGTTTGTGCATATTTCACTTCGCTTGCCGGGTCAAAAAAGCCCAGGCGGTAGCGGATAGTGAATAGACGTTTAATGCTGATATCAATCTGTTCTTCCGTGATCAGGCCTC
>JAEYOL010000113.1 GCA_023411775.1 Bacteroidota bacterium
GGAAGCTGCAAATCGTCTGACGTCCACGTCTGACGATAGAAGTATCTCTAATCTGATACCGGCAAGACGGGAAGTCGGGAAGCTACAAATCGTCTGACGTCCTCGTCTGACGATAGTGGAATAGATATCTAATGCCGGTAAGACGGGAAGTCGGTAAGCTTCAAACCGTCTGACGTCCCCGTCTGACGATAGAAGTATCTCTAATCTGATGCCTGTAAGACGGTAACGTCTGACGATAAGAAGATAGAATCCAACAATAGTCTTACGATAGCAAATTGGGAAATCACCAACGTCAGACGGGGACGTCAGACGTTTGGTGATGAACTCATCTTGCACATATTCGAGTATTAAAAAATGTTAAGTAAAACCTCCATTCTTCCCGCCTTCCCTTCTTCCCGGCCCACCAAAAAAATGCACCCCAAAAAGCAGGAATCACTTAATTTGCCGGTACAAACCAGCATCATGAAAATATTCAGAAAGTATGGCTTGTTTTTTTTGGTTATTGTAATGATTGCCTGCAAGTCGAAGAAGGTTACATTATCTGGCGACGAGCCGGTTGAAGTAGATGATTTTATTGAATTCTTTCCCGAAGCCTCTCTTCCTCTCGAAGTGGCGGACAGCACGTTGTTAAGAAAAGAGAATGATTCATTGTTGATCAGTCACGCCGTATTTACACAATTCGTTCCCGATTCTATACTTGCTGAGTTTTTTGGAAAAACAAAACCCAGGATCTATCCCCTGGGCAGAGCGAAAGCAGAAGAGACCTACCTGTTTGCAAAAGCCCAGGCCGGTAACAAGCGTTCCGCGCTGGTGCTGGCATTTGATAAAAAAAATCAGTTCATCGCCGCGATGTCTATGTTGAGTCTTGACCAGTCCACGGCCACCAGTCAGACAGGTATCATGGATCGGCGAAATACAATTACGCGCTCCGTGTTGCGAAAAAATAAAGATGGTTCCACCCGGGAAGGCAAAGATGTGTTTGTACTCAACAGTGCGGCCGGTGAGTTTATGTTGATCATGACAGATGCGCCCGATGAGAAACCGACAGAATTGATCAATCCCATCGATACCTTTTCACGCAAGCAAAAATATACAGCGGACTATGGCACGGGCAAGATGACATTATTTTCATTTCGTGACGGGAGAAGAAGCGATCGCCTAAGCTTTTTTATACATTTTGAAAAAAACAACGGCGAATGTACCGGCGAACTCAAGGGTGAAGCGATCATCAAGTCGCCCACCATTGCCGAGTATAGTGAAGGTGGCGATCCCTGCCGATTGCAATTCAAATTTACTTCCACCTCGGTGACGGTTAAAGAACTCGAAGGCTGCGGATCGAGACGCGGGCTCCGGTGTTCCTTCGATGGCGTATACCCGAGGAAGAAGGAGGTGAAGCCAAAGACTTCGGGTAAAAAATCGTGAGAGAACAAAAGTGAACGAGTATTGATGATATACATGTGACGCCATCCCCGTAAGCATTGTAGGTGCGGGACTTGGGCCAAAAATCAAACATTTATAAATTTACCTTTATCTTGCGCGTTCGTGTCAACAAAACACACTGAAAAACCACATTGATTTGAACTAAAAATTACCAGATGAGTTTTACAAGTTATAAAGTTCCATATCCTGTTGAACAAAACTATGCAAAGCGGGTTGCTTACTTTTCGATGGAGTTTGCCGTACATCAGCCATTAAAGATCTATAGCGGTGGCCTCGGTTTCCTGGCAGGCTCTCACCTGCGCAGTGCCTATGAACTAAGACAAAACCTGATCGGCGTTGGGATATTGTGGAAATATGGTTATTACGACCAGGAACGTCACCAGGACCAGACCCTGGATGTGGCCTGGAATGAAAAGCAATATAGTTTTCTCGAAGATACCGGTATCAAATTCCAGATCAATGTGCATGAGCACCCGGTATGGGTTAAAGTTTTTTATCTCAATCCCGAAACTTTTAAATCTGCTCCATTGTTTCTGTTGTCAACCGATACACCGGAGAATGATTATGTATCGCAGACCATCACGCACCGGCTCTACGATGCCAATGTGGCCACCAAGGTTGCGCAGTATATTTTACTGGGAGTAGGTGGCGCCAAGCTGATGGATGTACTCGGTTTCAATCCCGAATTATATCATCTCAACGAAGCGCACGGTTTATCGGCCGCGTTTTACCTGTATAAAAAATTCGAACACAAGATTGAGGAGGTGAGAAAAAGGCTGGTCTTTACCACGCATACCCCCGAAGAAGCCGGTAATGAAAAGCATGATATATTCCTGTGTCATAAAATGAGCTATTTCTGCGGGCTCAGTGTCGACGAAGTGAAAAAACTTACAAAGAATAACGACGATGCCTTCAACCATTCACTGGTAGCACTCCGATTTGCTCACCTGGCCAATGGCGTTTCGGAATTACATGGTCATGTATCAAGGGCCATGTGGAGTAAGTATGACGATATCTGTCCCATCATCTCTATCACCAATGCGCAGAATTATCGCTATTGGGCGGATAAGCAGTTATACAGGTTCAGGGAAGCCGGTGATGATTATGGCATCGACGACCGCAAAAAATACCTCAAGAAAAGAGCTTTCGATATCGTAGCCGACCAGACAGGAAAACTTTTTAATCCTGATGTGTTCACCATCGTGTGGGCGCGACGTTTTGCCGGTTACAAACGTGCAGGTCTGATCACCACCGATGACCAGCGATTCAGGAAACTGGTACACAATACAAAATATCCCGTGCAGATCATCTGGGCGGGAAAGCCATACCCTGTTGATCATCCCGCCATCAGCGAGTTTAACCAACTGGTGTACCTTAGCAAGGAATTTAAAAATGTGGCCGTGCTCACAGGTTATGAACTTACCCTGTCCAAGCGTTTGAAGCAGGCTGCGGATTGCTGGCTCAATAACCCCCGCGTACCGCGCGAAGCTTCCGGCACCAGTGGGATGACAGCTGCAATGAACGGCGCTGTTAACTTTTCAACCGATGACGGATGGATTCCTGAGTTCATCAACCACGGCCACAATGGATTTGTGGTGCCCAAGGCCGATTATGCCAACATGACCACCCACGACCAGGATCAATATGATCTCAATAAACTCTACGATATCCTGGAGAAGGAAATACTGCCCCTGTATTATGAAAATTATAATACCTGGCGCCAGATCATGAAGAACGGAATGGAAGATGTTCGTTTCCGCTTCGACAGTAACCGCATGGCGAATGAGTATTATGAGTTGTTGTACAAGTAAATATCATTGTCAATACGTCTTTATTTGTCCGACTAGATTAACAGAGGATTAAATAAAAAGATGATGATTAATATTAGCACTTTCACGCGTTGTTGATGTCGTGAATGGTTGGGCGCATAGTGTACACAGTGACCGAACCTTATTACCTTAGTAACAAAGAATACCCCGGTACTTTACCTTATTAGCTTATAAAAATCACTCGGGAATGAATTTGGCGAGAGATAAGGTAATAAGGTTGAGATCATTTTTTTTCAGCACGGTTACTAAGGTAATAAGGTGGGTGGCCCGGCTGAGGACTGGCGGAAAAGGGGTTTGTAATACACGAATCAAACAACAAATGCCGGTTTCACCTTATATTTTACCGGAACTGCCCGATCAGTTCTTCCGGAGAAACAGCCGTATCGTAATAGCCGGCCAGTTTGTTGATCACACCTTCTACAATCGCATCGGGACAAGACGCGCCGCTGGTAATCAAAATTTTTATGGGTGTTTTACCCGGCAGGTAGCCTGTGGTTGATAATTCCTCTTTGGTATGGAAATTATAATGCAGGATCGTATCGCGTGAAAGGATCTTTTCCTCGTTATTGATAAAATAGGTAGGCAGCTTTTCCTCGCAGAGTTCAACCAGGTGGGAGGTGTTGGACGAATTGTAACCACCTACAACAATGGCAAGATCGGCATCTGTTGACAACATACCGGTTACGGCTGTCTGGTTATCGTTGGTGGCATAACAAAGCGTATCCCGCGTGTCGGCGAATCGTTCCGCGATATTCGATTCATCTAGTTGATAATGCTGCATCATCACCTGCTTCAGGTAGTCGGAGATAGCCTGGGTGTCGCTGGCCAGCATCGTGGTCTGGTTCACCACGCCGATACGTTGCAGGTCTTTTTCAATATCAAATCCATCAGAATACTGGCCGGCGAACTCCGTATAAAATTCGGCAGCCACCTTTTCTCCAGTTATATATTTTGCAAGTTCTATCGTTTGTTGCATATCCTTCACCACAACCGAAGGCGCATTGACGGCTGCATGTGAAAACGTGGCCCTTGTCTCTTCGTGGTTGGGCTTGCCATGAATCACCACGCTGTAATTTTTGCGGGCAATGGCTTCACTGCGGTTCCATACTTTTTCCACAAAAGGGCAGGTGGTATTGTATTGCTCCACCAGGATGCCCGTTTGCCTCAGCCTGTTTTCAATATCCAACGTAGTACCAAATGCCGGGATGATCACGATATCATCTGCCGAAAGTTCATCAAATGAAATGAGTTGACGGCCACCGGTATCCTGCAGGAACCGTACCCCAGAAGAGAGCAGGTCAGCATTCACCTGCGGGTTATGGATCATTTCACTAAGCAGAAAGATCCTTTTCCCCGGGTTTGCAGCAACTGTGCGAAAGGCGTTCTCGTTAGCATTTTCGACGCCATATCAAAACCCAAAATGACGGGCCAGGTAAATATGCAGCGGTCCAAAATCGAGCAGGGTAGGCGAGAAGTCCTTTTTCATCCGGTCGGCCTCCTTACGCTTTTGCTTGATCGCGGTGATCAAAGGGCTGCGATATATAATTGGTACGTCAAAGCTTTTCATGCAGGTCCATTATTGTTACCGGGTTTATTATGTCCCGAAAACGGCCCGCAAGTTACCGATTTTAACCCTGTTTGAACCGGCAAAAGCGTTAAACCTGGTATATCTGGATGAGGTTGCCGCAAGTGTCATCAAAAACAGCCAGCGTGGTGCTTCCCATGGTTGTAGGTGACAGGGTGAAGTTTACACCAAGGTTTTTGAGCCGCTCAAACTCCTTATGAACATCTTCCACCTGGAATGCAGTAAAAGGTATACCATCTTTGACAAGTGATTCTTTCAGTGCTTTCATGGCGGGATAACCTGCATTGGGCTCCAGCACCAGTTCGCAGCCATCGGGTTCCTCGGAGGATACCACGGTTATCCACCGCATTCCAGGTCCGATCAGAAGGTCCTGTTTTTTTACAAAACCGAGTATTTCTGTATAAAAATGTAACGCCTTATCGTAGTCATCAATTGATACGCTGTTGAGCCTGATTCGCATGGTTGATTAATTTAGTAAAAACGAATGTCTGAATTAATCAGTGTCAACCCGGGCTCGAAAATTGCTTTTTTTGTAGTAGAGCAGGAATGGTGATACAGCGATGGCTTTGGTTGAACCCGAACGCTTCATTTTTTGACTGAACGAATAAGGTGTATGGCGGGTATATCTTTTAAATAAAAGCTTAAAACTGCTGTGACTGCTAAATCCTACGGAATAGCATACCTGTCCAATGGTTTGTCCTTCGAGTAAAAGTTGTTTTGCTTTTTCAATACGCAGATCCGTCAAATATTCATGAGGCGTACAATGATAAACCGACTTAAACAGGCGGATAAAATGATATTTGGAAAAACATGCGGCCCCAGCCGCATGATCAACGGTTATAGGGTGTTCCAGGTTTGAACGGATAAACTGCCGGGCAAGACTCAGTTGTTGGTACACATAGTCCTTTTGGCCGGCATAATCCCTGAGCTCTATAAGTTGTTGCTCGAAATAGGTCATTTCACGAACTTTCATGCTTGTGCCGGTTCAAAAATTGTACCCTCACTGGTTTTGTGCTGATCGATTTGAAATATTGATAATCTAACATCTCCTCCCTTAAAGAATTAGTTCTTATTTTCACCAAAACAGGATTCATGAAGATATTGTTTTTTTCCCTGTCGGCTATCATGCTGGTAGCAGGCTGTAACAATGATTCTAAAGAAAAAAGCGCTATGAAAAATTCCAAATCTGTTGACTGGGCTCACTATACAAATATCTATGAAGTAAATATTCGCCAATATACACCTGAGGGCACCTTCAATGCTTTTGCTCCGCATATGGAGCGACTAAAGGATATGGGTGTGCACACGCTTTGGTTTATGCCCATTACTCCTATCGCGCAAAAGAATAAAAAGGGCACACTTGGCAGCCCCTATGCCTGCTCCGACTATACTTCCATCAATCCCGAATATGGAACCCTCGACGATTTTAAAAACCTGGTTAAACAGGCCCACCAGCTCGGACTGAAAGTGATCATCGACTGGGTGGCCAATCATACAGGATGGGATCATGTGTGGACGGTGGAGCACCCGGATTATTATTTAAAAGACCCATCAACGAATGATTTTAAAATAGCCAGCGGGATGGATGATATCATTGAACTGGATTTCCATAATCCCGACTTGCGTAATGCGATGATCGAAGCCATGCAGTTTTGGGTAAAAGAAGCGGATATCGATGGTTTCCGTTGCGACCTGGCAGCCTGGGTGGAGGTTGATTTCTGGCAGGAGGCCCGGCCTCGTGTTGATTCCGTTAAACACCTGTTTTGGCTGGGTGAATTTGATGAGCTTGAGAACCCGGATTATGGTGAAGTATTCGACGCCAGCTATACCTGGTCCTGGATGCATAAGTCAAAAGATTTTTACCAGCAACAGCTTCCAATCTCAGTGTTGGATAGCCTCCTCGAACGTTATAGTAATATCGGCGACGGCTCCATGCGCGCCTGGTTTACTACCAATCATGACGAAAACAGCTGGAACGGCACCGAATACGATAAATATGGCAAGATGGCACCGGCCCTGGCCGTTTTCAGCGCTACCTGGAACGGTGTTCCACTTCTATACAGCGGGCAGGAGCTACCCAACCGGAAAAAGCTGGAGTTTTTTGAAAAAGATCCCATAGCCTGGACGGGACAAAATGAACTGCATGATTTTTACAAAACACTGCTGACCCTCCACCGGGAAAACCCGGCCCTGAGAGGTGGCGACCCGAACGTAAAGACCTACCGTCTGCAAACAACACACAACGGACATGTAATGGCTTACCTGCGCCGCAATGGGAATCATGAAGTGCTGGTTGTATTGAACCTTTCTAATACCGATCCCCTCGACATCGAAATAACCGATTCACAGCTTTCCGGGAAATTTAAAGATGCATTTAGCAGAGCGGAAACGGATTTTTCATCGGGTAAAAAAATGCAGCTGAAAGAATGGGAGTATAGGGTATTTGTCAAATAATATTTAAGTAACAGTTTCACAATATTAATATCGATTCGGTTGAATGTGGTTGAACATTGTTGAAAATAGTTGAATGTTGTCCAAAGCTCGCAGCTGAGAGCTCGTAGCTTGTAAAAAAAAGCCCCGGCATTCTACCGGGGCGTTATAATTTAATTGCCTTTTTTCAAATTACTGGCTATCCAGGTTTAAAGGATAACGGTAAATACCATCATAACCGGGATAGATACCTTCTACCTGCACGGTACCACCCTGTGTACCCAGCAATCTGCCGAGTGCCTGTACAGAATTTATATCCTGTCCGTTGATACTAAGGATGATAAATCCTTCCTGGATACGTGTGCGGCTCATGGGGCCGTCTTCTTTGATCTTCTTTACCACTACACCGCCACTGACTTCATACTGCTCGGCTTTTTTCTTATCAAGCGTTTCCAGTTCCGCACCAAGCGATTCACCGATGCTGGAAGCAGAAGCCGTTTCATCATAAGTACCCACCTTGGAGCTTAGTGTAACCATCGCAGAATGCGTCTTCCCATCTCTTTTATAGGTAATCTTCACTTTGTCGCCTGCATTGTACGAAGCAATAGTGCCCTGCAATTCGGTCCATGAACTAACCGGTACATCGTTGATGCCGGTGATGATATCGCCTCGTTTCAGTCCAATAGTGGCAGCTGCACCGTCTTTAGGTACCGCACCGATATGAGCGCCGTCACCGGCTTCAAACTTGGTTTCATCCACCTGCACACCCAGGTAGGGTCTTTTTACATCGCCGAATTTGATCAGGTCATTCACGATCTTTTTAACCAGGTTGACCGGGATCGCAAAGGAGTAACCGGCATAAGTACCTGTAGGAGCGAGGATGGCGGAGTTGATGCCAACCAGTTGTCCGTCGGTAGTGATCAGGGCGCCACCACTATTACCCTGGTTCACCGCAGCATCGGTTTGAATAAATGATTCGATCGGTGTGCGGCTTTGTCTTTGATTGATACCGATAGACCTGCCCTTGGCACTCACAATACCAGCTGTAACGGTGGTTTCGAGTGTAAGCGGGTAACCTACTGCCAGCACCCATTGCGCCAGTTTGAGGTTGTCTGAATTACCATATACCAGGTAAGGGAAACCGGTGCCATCGATCTTCAACACGGCCAGGTCACTGCTGGGGTCTTTCCCGATCACTTTGGCTTTGTACACTTTTTTACTATGGAGCGTAACTGTAATTTCTTCTGCAACGCCAGTACCGCCATCAGAGATCACGTGATTATTAGTTACGATATAGCCATCATCACTGATCAGCACCCCACTACCGGAAGCACGCTGTTCGGGCTGAATCTGTGGGCCAAAATTGAAAAACTGTTCAAACCAGTCTTCCGCGCTATTGCGGCGGCTCCTGGGCAGGTCGTTATTGATCCGCCGGGCCGGGATCTTTGTCTTGATGTGCACCACGGCCGGAACCGCTGCATTCGCTGCCTTGGTAAAATCAATGGCGTCGGCAGGTAAGCCTGCAATATTTCCAGTAAACCCTGCATAATTGGCAGGCAGTTTACCGTCAGTAGTCTGAACGAAATTGGCGTTCTGTTTTGTCAGCTTTCCATAGGTCCAAACGCTTCCAATGGCTGAAGCGGCGCTAACACCAACAATCAGTAGAAGTTGTTTCCATTTCATATGCGTTTAATATTTTTTGTTTATTCGAAAAAGTTGCTCTGTTTTTAAATCCCAAATTATATGCCTTAGGTCTACAAAATAACAAACTGTCATAACAAGTTGTATTACCGCTAATTCAGTTTAACATATCATTTACTAAGGTTTTCGTACTTAATACAAATTTAACCAGTTTTGGGGAGAATAGTTCGCGGGGGCGGGTGGCTTTTGGGCCAAGGAGGCGGGAAGAAATTTATATATAAGATATTTTAGCTAAAAGTGGCCGGGGAGACGGGAAGGCGGGGAGG
>JAEYOL010000218.1 GCA_023411775.1 Bacteroidota bacterium
CCGGCTCCATGGCAGATGGCATCCGACAAGACTAAGTATTTTCCAATATTTGAAGCGAAAGGTTACCTGGAGGCGGAGCATAAAAGTGAGATACTGAATTTTGTGATGCTTGACTGCTTTAGTGAAGACAGTCCTTTACATGGTTTCAATTATCTTGATGAGTTGGCCAACGACCCCACCGTGGTAATATGCCTGAGCAGTACACATCCTCAAAGTATGCCGGCCGTTCGACGGATGTTTATTGAATTATTGCAACGTAACATAAACAATCCCGTGGTGTTGATCACCGACAGCGACTGGAATACACCCGATGAGCATTTGATCCATTTTGCCACTGAAACCGGGGCTTTGTTGCTCGACGGTATGGGTGATGGCATATGCCTGGGCATGACAACAAAAAGCTATGGGCAGTTTTCGGGAGGGATGAATGCATCGGGAAGAAATTATTTACATAATCAAACCGTGGAGCAGTTTATCAACAACACCGCTTTCAGCATTTTACAGGCTACCCGTACGCGTATTTCCAAAACGGAATATATATCCTGTCCGAGTTGCGGCCGGACTTTATTTGACCTGCAGGAAACAACCGCTAAGATCAGGGCGAGGACGCATCATTTAAAAGGAGTGAAGATCGCCATCATGGGATGTATTGTAAATGGTCCCGGCGAGATGGCCGATGCCGATTTCGGTTATGTGGGCAGCGGCCCGGGCAAGATCACTTTGTACAAGGGAAAAGAAGTGGTGAAACGTAATGTGAACAGTGAAGTAGCCGTGGATGAGCTGATCAACCTGCTGAAAGAAAATAATGCGTGGGTAAGCCCGGAAGAAAAAAAAGAGATGGTACCAGGCACGGGGTTGTAAGCAATTTCGTAGGAGACTCCACAAATATTTACCACACATCTTTAGGGGGCTGAGCCTGATTTTTCACGCTATACATTGAACAGACCGAAGCAGCAATAGAAGTGATTTTCTAAGTGTTTTCACTAATACCGCAAAGTGGTATTGGATGTTTTACATAGGCGGAGTAATTTACAGCAGATTTCAAAAATGCAAACTGAACTAAATGATAAAAATCCTATTCCTGACAATCTTCATTCTATTATTATCATTTATTTCAAACAGCCAGATAACAAAAAATAATTGGCTGCTATCCGGCAATGCCAGTTTCTCAACCCAAAAAAATTCGAGTGCTGCATCGCTGCAATACAAACAGACAGATATTCAAATTTCTCCCACAGTTGGATATTTCATAGTAGATAAGTTTGCTGTAGGACTGCGCCCTTCTTTAGTTTACGGGAGAAATAATTTGATTAGTAGTTCAAAATCTTCAACAGTTTTTTTAATTGGACCGTTTGTAAGATATTACTTACTAAAACCTGAACAAGTTTTTAATCTATTTGCTGAAACCGGGTACAGCTTTGGAACCATATCAAACGAGGGCCCGAATACAAAACAAAACACCTTTTCTTGTTCAGCAGGGCCTGTTTTATATTTCAATACTGCTGTTGGCCTTGAATTCATTGTTGGATATACTTCCACGAAAATCGTTGACTTTGAAGGAAGCAATAATGCATTAAGATTTGGGATTGGCTTCCAATTTCATCTTGAAAAGGAAAAATAGATTATTTAACCTTTAACCTTAAGCCATGAAAAAAGTTCTCCGAAACTTATTTTTCTTATCTACGACCTTGTTCGTTAACAAAGTTGGATTATCTCAAACAATTATTAACTATGAAACATGGACAGGAGCATCGGGGTGTAACATATTCTCCAGTTCAACAAATGTTCCAGCAACTATTAATGGAAGTAATACTACCATTGCGCATTTGACAGCGATAGGACAACCCACTTATGATAATGTAAACAAATCCATCAATATAATTAGCCGAATTAGCGGAGGTCAAAATGAAGGAACAGAATACAGAGTTACCACAACTTTCAAGCAAGGCTATTCATATGCTATAACTATTACAGCTGCAAGAATCATGTCACAACAAACAGGCCCCAATGTGCTATTGAGACTTGATATGAACAATGGAGGCAGTGGAAATAATACAACATGCAATGGCTCCGGGATAATTGATGCTAGCGGCTCAGGGGATCTAAAGCAAAGTCACAAATAGGGAGCAATTCCTTTTCCGACTATGTGTTTAACTACTCTGCATTATCTGCCCAGCAGGTATACCTCATGGTTGCAGCTATACCACCTGCTGCCTCTGTCTCACAAACAATTCTGATTAGAAAAATTAAAATAGACGAATTACCACCGGCAGTAACATTTACATTATCACCATCATCGCTTACGATACCATGTGGTTCTGCAGCTGCGCAAACATTTACAGTAACGAATATAAACAATACGCCCAACGTTACCAATCACTTATGGAATCTGGGCTCTGCAAACAACGGCTGGTTGTATAATGGCAACCCGGCACCACAAACAATTTCGACAGGTACAACAAATGCCCTGACTCTTACACCTGTTTGCGGTTCGGCTCCGGGTAACATAAATGTAACGATAACAGCCGGGGGAAACAACTATCAAACAAATGCTGCGACCATAGCAGCGGGTGGCCCGCCCACATTTTCTTTTAGCGGCGACAATGTTGTTTGCGTATCTGGAATATATTCAATACCTAATTTACCCTGCGGTGCAACCGTAAACTGGAGCTTGTCCGGTCAACCCGGCCCATTAGCTACGTTAAGCTGTACTACCTGTCCCCAAACGACAGTTACGAAAGGAACGGGTAGCGGCAACGAGTTTTTGACCGCTACCGTAACAGTATGCGGGACTACACAGGCAACCCCGACCAAACAGATTTGAATAGGGGGGTACACGCAATCAAGTCCCTTTAATACCAATGGCCCGCATATTTGGTGTAAGAATCAGGTAGCAACTGTTTCTGTTGACCAAAACGCTTACCCGGGATTAACTAGCTTTTCATGGGGTTCAGTTCCAGCGGGGTGGACATATATAACAGGAGGCGGTAGCGGTAATTATATTGTTTTAAGAGCAACCAATTCAACCTCGCCGCCAACGGGAACTATAAATGTTACCGGTACGGACGTTTGCGGTAACAACACAACCGTTGGGCATTTTATGACAAAATCAAATTGCACGTCGTTCAGGATATCTCCTAATCCAGCCACGGAGTTGATTACAATAGAAGAATATGATGACAATACCGGTAATCTGATAACAGAATCAAATATTAAAGCAGTAGAGATAATCAATAGAATGGGGGTTTTAAGTTTCAGACAACAATACCCTGCAAAGAGTATTGGAAGCCGGTTATCGCTACGAGTTGGAAATTTAAGCAACGATATATACGCAGTCAGAATATTTGATGGCCTTGAATGGAAATCATATAAAGTCATTGTAAATCGTTAGTATTAACTTTCCTTTTAGATAACAACGGAGTAACATAATTTTTTGTTGCTCCGTTTCATTTTATCGGGAAGAGAGATAGACCCCGGGAAGCTTGAACGAATGAATCTCAGCTATAACGCTTAACTTTATCTCTGTTGCCGACTGAAGAGATGTAAAATTCCAATCCAGCAACAGGTTGAACCAATAGGAGAGATAACCGGACGGTACAATGAAAAAAAGCCAGATCCTCATTTTCCTTCTTTTACTAATTGCTGATCTGATCGTTGTTTATCTTAACCTGGAGGCCGCCGAAGTTTTTTGTAAACCTCTGCTATGTATATGGCTGCTGGCTTGTTTTGCCTTACAAACGCGCACCCTCCACTCAGATTTAAAAAAATGGTTTATCCTGGCGCTGGTGTTTTCGTGGCTGGGGGATGTGTTGCTATTATTTGCCCGCGATCATTCAATTTTTTTCCTGCTTGGTTTATCGGCATTTCTCGTTGCGTATATTTTTTACATCTTATTCTTTCATTTTGTTCGGGTACGGGAGAGTGTCAAATCACGCTGGTGGCTAGTATTACCCGTTGCGATTTATTACGGGATATTTATAAGTTTACTCAATCCCTACCTGGGCGATATGTTGTTGCCCGTGCGTATATACGGCATCGTTATCAGTTTTATGTTGATGCTGGCGCTACATATGGTATATATCACAAACAGACAAGCAGGCATGCTGATGTTATTTGGAGCTGTTTTATTTGTATTGTCTGATTCGATATTGGCCATCAACAAATTTTATCAGTCTTTTGAAACGGCAGGTGTATTTATCATGCTTACATATGGGCAGGCGCAGCTTTTCCTGGCGATGGGGGCAATTAATTATCTGTTGTCGGTCGGTGGTGGCCGGGAAGATGGAAAGGCGGGAAGTATTTAAGGATATTGGTGTTGCCGGTAAGGCGGCAAGGCGGTAAGGAGAGAAGGTGGGAAAGGTAAGATTTCAGGCAGATTTTCCCGCCAGGTAAATCGGATTGCTCTAATCATTATTCGGTTACAAAACGTCGTGCCTACGGCACTCAATTCACAAAAATCATTTTTTGCTACCAGAGCGACGCCCCGCTTGGGCTGACGAAGACTCTGAGTGTATTATGGAAATGCATACAAATGCATGGAAATAATCCTTCCCTTCTTCCCGGCAATCAAATCGGCTATCCAATTTCAAACTATAAGGAATAATTTTGCGGCCTATGAGGCAAACAGATTTCCTGGTCATCGGAACTGGTATCGCAGGGCTTACCTATGCATTGAAACTATCGACACGTTTCCCGGAGAAAAGGATCCTGGTGATGACCAAGGCCGCGGCCGACGAAACCAATACCAAGTATGCCCAGGGCGGGGTGGCCGTGGTGAACGACCTGGAGAGAGACAGTTTTGAAAAACATATTGAAGACACCCTCGTTGCCGGCGACGGATTGTGCAATGAAGAAGTGGTAGAGATCGTGGTAAAAGAAGGTCCCGACCGCGTTCGTGAACTCATAGAATGGGGCGCCCGGTTTGATAAAGAAAAAGATGGTGATTATAAACTGGGTAAAGAAGGCGGCCATTCCGAATTCAGGATCATACATCATAAGGATATCACGGGCTGGGAAATGGAGCGGGCGTTGCTCAATGCCGTATCACAACAGAAGAATATCGAGATCATCAAACATTGTTTTGTCATTGATATCATCACCCAGCACCATCTCGGTTATCTTGTCACCAAGTCTGCACCGGATATCGAATGTTATGGTGTATATGTGTTGAACCTGTCGACCAATCGTGTTGAAAAGATACTCGCCCGTTTTACGTTATTGGCTACGGGTGGCAATGGCCAGGTGTACCGCACAACTACCAACCCTTCTATCGCTACGGGTGATGGTGTCGCAATGGTGTATCGTGCAAAGGGGCGCATCGAGAATATGGAGTTCATCCAATTTCATCCCACGGCATTGTATGAGCCTGGGTTGGGTGGGCAGGCTTTCCTGATCACCGAGGCTGTTCGTGGAGATGGTGGTATACTTCGCAATAAAGACGGCGAAGCGTTTATGGAGCGGTATGATGAACGGAAAGATCTTGCTCCCCGCGATATTGTAGCACGGGCAATAGATAGTGAGATGAAAAGAACGGGTACCGAACATGTATGGCTTGACTGCCGTCATTTTTCAAAAGAAAGCTTCACTGAACATTTCCCCAACATTTATCAAAAATGCCTCAGCATCGGTATCGATATTACAAAAGATATGATACCTGTGGCGCCAGCCGCGCATTATAGCTGCGGAGGTATTAAAACAGATGAATGGGGTCGCACATCGATCAAAAACCTGTATGCCTGCGGGGAATGCTCGAGCACAGGTTTGCACGGCGCCAATCGGCTCGCCAGTAATTCCCTGTTGGAAGCCATGGTGTTTGCACACCGCTGCTATCTCGATGTGGTGGAACGCGAGCATATTCCTTCTTTCAAAGAAAAAGTACCCGACTGGAATGCCGAAGGCACCAGCGATCCAAAGGAAATGATCCTGATCACACAAAGCCTGAAAGAACTGCAACAGGTAATGACAGATTATGTGGGCATCGTCAGGAATAATATCCGTTTGCAACGGGCCTCCAGGCGACTGGATCTGTTGTGGGAAGAAACTGAAAAATTGTATTCCGAATCCACACTTTCACCGCAATTGCTGGAGCTTAGAAACCTGATCACTGTGGGCT
>JAEYOL010000244.1 GCA_023411775.1 Bacteroidota bacterium
CTTTCAAACCACACGTCGCGGCGCTGTTTTTCTCGTTTTGCATCACGTTTCCCATTGGATTTTTTATGTCAAAATACGTGGTGTTCAGCGACTCGGTCATGAAAGGTCGGGTACAGTTGTTCCGGTATTTTATGATCTGCATGTTCAACCTGGCTCTCAACTATATCCTTTTGAAAATTTTAGTGGAGATCGCTTTTGTTTACCCCGTATTTGCGCAAATACTGACAACTTCGATTGTCATACTGTTCAGCTACCTGGCCCAACGCCATTTCTCTTTTAAGGCAGCGCCGGATGAAGACGAACCTATAAACTAAAATCAATCGCTTCAATCCTTACAGATAGATGACCGCTACAATTGCTGCGGATCACCAGCGAATGGTTGAGTGGGTAAATACCGATAAGGTCGATCTCATCAATCAGGCCGGCACTGCTTATCCCGGGAATCCACTCCTGGTTGAGTTGCTCATTGATACGGACCTTTGCGGTATCGATATATTCATTCAGATCAAACCGGGTATTGCGGCTGATCTCGTTTATGATACGACGACTGAATAGCCATTCAGATGTTTTAAGCAAAGCGTCTTTGGATTTTATATCGAAGTCAATATCCTTTATCTCCAGGATCCGTGTTTCCTTTGTATAAACCGGCTTTCCGGTCAGGTAAAACACGCCATTGTCTGTCCCTGAAAAGTTCACTTTTATTATTAGCTTCTCATTACCTGTGCCATATAACTGGCAATCCTTTATAATAAATTTCTTTTTAACCGGGCCTTTGTTAAAATCGAATTCCTTATTCGCCACATGCCTGTTGACGATATTGCTGAGTGAATCATAATTGAGTAAAGCATCGAGAAAAATTGAAAACCCCTCGCGGCGACTGATGTTTCCAATTGCCGGTATAGCCGATGATTGTACGGCTGGTTTTTCAAAACCGATCACCGGTCTTGCAGATAAGCCCAGGTAAACATATAAGGAATCATCTTTTGCATACAGGTTGTTTATTTTAATTCGTTGCGGATTCACCTGCAACCATCCCATATCGTATATATTATAAGGTTGACTCAGGTAATTCCAAAGCTGCTGGAACCGCGGCTTGAGGTCGATATTGCCATAATTTTTCTCGAGTTCCGCTTTGGCAAAATCCAGCTCGGTTTTTAACCCATTCAGTACCTGTGCGGTTATATCCTGGCCCCAGAAACATACCTCGCATTTGTCGAGCGCCTGCGGTTCATTTCTTTTAATGGTCATTTTTACTTTGTAATCAGGGAGGATGGCGAGCGAATTGCTAAATGAAACATTTACCCTTCGCTCCGGCTCGTCATATCCGCAACGACAGGGTGCAGTCCAGGGCGTGACTGCGGCGCCAGCGACACAAACCCGGGTTGAACCAATGATCCTGTAATATCCGGTAAATCCGAGGTCAAGCGACAATCCCGACGCACTCATCTGCAAGGGACTTCTGCGGAAACTGTATTTGTACCTGGTTTCACAACCATTTTGTACCCATCCATCGGGGTAGCCCGGAGAAGTAAACAAAGTATCCACCTGGCTCTCTGCCATGGTGTACACCGGCTTTAGATTGATCTGTATCGGGATATTTATTTCTGAGTCGGGGAGGGAGTCCAGTTTGAATGGGGTATCTGCGAGAACGGGTCGCTCGGGGTTGATCCGGTGAGAACATGATACCATTAACAATAGCCCGAGAAAGCATAGAATATTGCCACCCTTTTTCATAGATATTAGTTGATAGGGTAAAAATAAGTAAAGAATTTTGATGCCCCTATACCTGCCAGAATGCCTGTTTATATGCTCGCAATCACATAGTAAAGCATCATAAAACAGATTACCAGTTTCAGGAACGATCCCAGTAGAAAGCCAACAAACGAACCGAGGGCGGCTTTAAATGATTTCCGGGAGTCCTGTCCGGCAATCATTTCCCCGACGAAGGCGCCGATAAAAGGACCCAGGATCACACCCCAGGGCCCCATCCAGAAAGCTAGTAAAAAACCTATCGTACAACCCCAGACGCCGTATTTAGTACCGCCGAATTTTTTGGTACCCCAGATTGGGATCAGGTAGTCCAGGATCAGGGAAACGACCACGATCCCGGCCCAGATCCAGAGAAACTTCGCCGTAAAAGGCTCTGGTTCCCGGAATTGCTGGATCAGCAGGCCAACATAGGCTATGGGCGGCCCGGGCAGCAGGGGTAAAATGCTCCCAAGGATTGCCACAATTATTAATATAATACCAAATGTGATCCAGAGCCACTCCATTTGATGAGATTTTAGGTACCTGAAGATAGGATATTGCCTTGTTTTTCAACCAACTTACACTTGCTGAATTTCAGACTGACATTTTTGCACATTTACCCGCCGCGGCACAATGATTGACTACTTGTAAACAACTATAAAAAGGATAATTAAATACTATGGGAAAGATAATTGGAATTGACCTGGGAACTACCAACAGTTGCGTTTCGGTGATGGAAGGCAATGAACCGGTAGTAATCGCCAACGACGAGGGACGCCGTACGACCCCGTCTGTAGTGGCTTTTTTAAAGAACGGCGAACGTAAAGTGGGTGACCCGGCAAAACGCCAGGCGATCACAAACCCGCATAATACGATCACTTCGGTGAAGCGTTTTATGGGCCGCCGTTTTGATGAAGTGACCGAAGAGATCAGTCACTGGAGTTATAAAGTAGCAAAAGGTGACAATAATACCGTACGTATTGACATAGATGGTCGCCTGTACACACCGCAGGAGATCTCGGCGATGGTTCTTCAGAAAATGAAGAAAACAGCTGAGGACTACCTGGGGCAGGAGGTGACAGAAGCGGTGATCACCGTTCCGGCTTATTTTAATGATGCCCAGCGCCAGGCTACCAAGGAAGCGGGTGAAATTGCCGGTCTTACCGTTCGTCGTATCGTCAACGAGCCTACTGCGGCCGCGCTGGCCTATGGTCTCGACAAAGGTGGTAAAGACCATAAGATCGCTGTGTTTGACCTGGGTGGTGGTACATTCGATATTTCCATCCTTGAACTGGGCGATGGTGTGTTTGAAGTAAAGAGCACCAATGGTGACACCCACCTGGGTGGTGATGACTTCGACAAAGTGATCATGGACTGGCTGGCTGATGAATTCAAAAAAGATGAAGGCATCGACCTGCGCAAAGACCCAATGGCCTTACAGCGCCTGAAAGAATCATCTGAGAAAGCAAAAGTAGAATTGTCTTCGTCTTCAGAGACCGAGATCAACCTTCCCTATATCACTGCGGTGGACGGAGTGCCTAAGCACCTCGTGAAGAAACTCACCCGCGCCAAGTTTGAACAACTGGCCGATAACCTGTTCAGCCGTTGCCTGAGACCATGCGAAGCAGCATTAAAAGACGCGGGAATGAACACCTCGGAAATCGACGAAGTGATCCTGGTGGGAGGTAGTACCCGTATTCCTAAAGTGCAGGAGATCGTAGAGAAGTTCTTTGGTAAAAAACCTAATAAAGGCGTGAACCCTGATGAAGTTGTGGCTGTAGGTGCCGCCATACAGGGAGCTGTACTGACCGGTGAAGTAAAAGACGTATTACTTCTCGACGTAACACCGCTCTCACTTGGTATCGAAACCATGGGTAGCGTAATGACGACCCTGATCCCAGCGAATACCACGATCCCAACTAAGAAATCGGAAGTATTCTCAACAGCGAGCGATAATCAGCCCGGCGTACAGATCCATGTATTACAGGGCGAGCGTTCGATGGCCAAAGACAATAAAAGCCTTGGTATTTTTAACCTCGATGGTATACCACCAGCACCAAGGGGTGTGCCCCAGATCGAAGTTACCTTCGATATCGATGCGAACGGAATCCTGCATGTAACAGCGAAGGATAAAGGCACTGGTAAAGAACAGAAAATTCATATTGAAGCCGGTTCCGGCCTGAGCAAAGAAGAGGTAGAAAAAATGAAGGCGGAAGCAAAAGCAAACGAGGCGACTGATAAAGCTGAACGTGAAAAGATCGACAAGCTCAATGCAGCCGACAGCCTGATATTCCAGACAGAAAAACAACTGAAAGAATATGGCGATAAGATCCCGGCTGATAAAAAATCAGCTATCGAGGCCGGTGCTGAAAAGCTTAAAACTGCTCATAAAGCACAGGACATTGCGGGTATCGATGCTGCCACAGCAGAACTGAATACCGCTTGGACTGCAGCCAGCCAGGATATGTACAACGCAACCCAGCAACAGGCGGGTAGCGAACAGGCTGGACCTGAACAACCGGGTAGTAATGCCGGAGGTTCAAAGGCTGATGACAATGTTACGGATGTGCCTTACGAAGAAGTTAAGTAATCTGAGCCGCGTTTTTTGAATTGATAATATTTGATAGATAGGAAAGCCCTTGCAGTGATGTGAGGGCTTTTTAAGCAATGAAATAAAAATTGTAATTTTATCCTATGACAACCATTTACCGTCTTCATATCAGCGAACAGTAGGTGGAGTTGCTCGATTCCTTCAAAACTGCGTACTGGAAAAATATATCACTAACTTTATAATATGAAAGAGTTTTCTTCCTACATTTCAATTGACCCCGAGATCAGGTTTGGAAAGCCTTGCATCAAAGGCACAAGGATAGCTGTTTCAGATATTTTGCAGTGGTTAGCCTCTGGAATGACATACGCACGGATACTGGAAGATTATCCTTCGCTGAAAGAAGAGCATATCCTGGCAACGCTTGCGTTTGCAGCCAACCGGGAGTCTATGATTAAAATTATTGCCGCCTAAGCATGAAACTATTGCTGGATGCCAATATATCCTGGCGGTTGGTTGTCATCCTTAAAATACATTTTGAAGATTGCCTGCATGTTGATAGTAGCGGATTAACAATTCCTGCAAAAGACAATGAGATATGGGCGTATGCTTCCAGGAATAATTTTATTATCGTCACCAACGACGATGATTTTCTAAATCTTGCCAATGTAAAAGGCTTTCCGCCAAAGGTTGTTTTGTTAAGAACAGGAAATCAAAGCAGCAGTTTCATCGGGGAATTATTGCTACGTCATAAAGAGGAAATAGCCGC
>JAEYOL010000286.1 GCA_023411775.1 Bacteroidota bacterium
AGGTTGTCGTCATGTATAGGAAAACCATATTCGTTATCGTGGTAATGCCGGTGAACGGTGTCTTTTCCTTTATCTAAAACAAATTCGCAATAAGATGTCGCCATATCGTGAAAATAGAGAAATGTTGGTTCCGCAGATTCTTTCTAAATAAAATTACTAAAGCCGGATGGATTGTATATTGAATATCAATCGGTTAAGTCAATTGAATATTCTCTTTGCAGCAGTTGTTTTATTACGCTTTCTAAGTATTCAAGTTAAAGGTTTATTGATGGTTAAGACTGATGAACTTTTGCGATGGATTATTCACATTCCTGAATAAAATAGGTTACAAAAAAATTTGCCTGAAATGTTGGCAACCCTATCTTTGCACTCCCAAATAAAAGGGAGTTTAGCTCAGTTGGTTCAGAGCATCTGCCTTACAAGCAGAGGGTCGGCGGTTCGAGCCCGTCAACTCCCACTAAAACCTCTTAGATGTTAGATACATTTGAGAGGTTTTTTGTTTTATAATTTAATATTAGAAACAAACTCGTTGGTTTAGTGCACTCCGACTTATAGTCGGAGGAGTCGGCGGTTCGAGCCCGTCAACTCCCACTAAAACCTCTTAGATGTTAGATGCATTTGAGAGGTTTTTTGTTTTATAATTTAATATTAGAAACAAACTCATTGGTTCAGGGCACCCCGACTTATAGTCGGAGGTGTCGGCGGTTCGAGCCCGTCAACTCCCACTAAGCCCGGTATAAACGCCGGTTTTTTTTGTGCGATGTGAACTGTGAATACTTATCCTGATTAAAATAATCATGCGCTACGGCATCTAATAAAAATGCCGCGATGTCAACTTGAAGTTTTCACCGCAGCATTACTCTCAACTGATCTGGAATGCTTGAGCTGTTATATTTAATTTTTCTGCAAAACATTATTGAAAACCCATTTCCCAATTTTCCTTCCCTGGTCTTCACCTTCAAGACATGCCTTGCGGAAATGGTAACCGATATAGATTCTCGATAGGGAATTTTCCCGTGCAGCCTGTGACAAGCTGTTGAAGTTTCGTGTTGTGCCCGAACTGGTACTGGTGAAGCCGAAACTGATATTGTCCCTTCTGAAAAAATGCTTCATTAGTTCGGCAGCCGCGCCACCTGCACAGGCATGTGCGGAAGGATAATCCGGAACAGGCGGTGTAGGAAATCCGAAAACCTCCCAGGTTGGATCAGGTGCAGTATTGGGATTGCCATCATCTCCCGCAAGATGAATGGCTGATACCGGGCGCCAGTAGAAATAGTGATACTTCGCTTCCAGGCTGCTGATGTAGGCATCCGCTTCGGCTATCTGCAACAATGCAAACAATCTAGCCACTTCCCACGCATCCATATTTTGTTTTAAAACGATATTTCTTCCAACCTGGTTCCATCCCATGGGGGAGTTCTCACGCCAGAATGTTGCCATATCTGATTGATCGGCGGTTCTATCCGGGCAATTTGCACAACCCAGTTTCTTTATTTCATTAAAGTCTTTGGCATAAGCTTCACTGCTCACATCATCAGGGGCACCGGGACGGAATTGAGAACCGGCATTCATGGCAAAAGGAGTTACATTACCCCAACCAGTGCCATCCACCAATCCATAGATAGGCAGACCCGGAATATTAAACGGAGGAGTATAGCGGTACTCGCCGGGTACGGTTCCTTCGGGTAAAGCGCCGGGGGGAAGAAATGCATTGGCCATACCATCATTAGCCCTCCTGGCTAATATGGCAGCAGCCGCTTTTTTTCCAAGATTGATCCCGCTTGTTTTTGCTTCACCATTGGGAATAGTATTCAGACTTTGCTGCAACAACTGGCTGATATAATCTTTTACAGGCTGTGGTGTAACCATGGCAGGCGGATTAAGTTTATCAAAACATGCCACGATCACTTCATAAGCTGCCTGCGCAACAGCTGCATCCGGGTTTGCTTTTTTATCTCTTGTGGGATGTAATGCATAGGTTTTGTATTCAGACCTTATACTATTTAAAGCATCATGCATCGCGATATTCACCATCGCGTAATACCGCGATTCAATAAAAGGCGGAATGGGTGGATCTGGAACCACGGCCTGGGTTTGCATCACCGTGTACACAGCAGCTTCATTCCAGGCAAGTACCATCGCGGGGCTTTTCCCTTTTCCGTCGGGACCCTGTCCATGTGAACCGCCTGGTGGGAATGGGATCTTATCACAGGATACAAGGCTTGTGAAAAGGACCAATGTCCAAACAAACAAATGTCGAAATCCCTGGTTCATAAATAAAGTTTTGGTGAATGAAGAATTGGAATTATCAGAAGTAAGCTATTTTCTTTTTAGGTTTTTAAAAGTTCTAATCGCTTAACTGGAAATATGTTCGACATACATTTGGTTACAGGTACAAGTGCTGATCAGCAGAAATAACGGGAGTTCGTCGTGCAACAACGTAGTTTATCGGGGAAAGCATCGACCACTTGCGAAATAAGGTTGTCAAGATTTTGTCTATGCCCGGAATTTATAAAGTGGATGAATACGGAATAATTTGAAGAGGTAAATAGTTCGGGGAGTAATTTCACTTTTATATATACCCTCCTTAAAATCAACCAGTCCAAAACCATTCAAGTCAAAAAACTCCCGGGGTGCTGGGTGAATTGGCCCATATTTTTTAATTTTACACCTGTAAACCCTGCAAAATTTATTAATTTCAAAGGCAGGTTTTAACTTTGCAAAAGATCCACGACGATGGCTATGACGCAAAACGAAATATTGACGGGTAACCAGTTTGACACTGATACACTGACAGCACACGAAAGTACCTGCAGCCTGATCGTGTGGAATGATGAAGTCAATACGTTCGAATGGGTGATCGAGACCCTGATTGAAGTTTGCGGACATAGTCCCGAACAGGCAGAACAATGCTCATATTTCATCCATTATAAAGGGAAATACGCGGTCAAACAAGGCGAGTACGATGAACTCAAACCTATGTGCGACGCTATTACCGAAAGAGGCATAGGTGCAACCGTGGAAGTGATAGCAGAATAACTTTTGGCCTACCCTGCTTGTTCCACATGTTTTCCCTCCGATCTTATGCCTCTTTTTGTACTTGATAAAACGATCTCCTTTCCGCCTGTGCACCTGGCTTGTCCTGATGGCTTATTGGCCATGGGCGGTGACCTGTCTCCGGAGCGGCTGATCCTGGCTTATCAAAACGGGATCTTTCCCTGGTATGAATCTGAACCCATATTGTGGTGGTGCCCCGATCCCCGTTTTGTTCTTTTTCCATCTGAATTAAAGATCAGCAAAAGCACCCGGCCATTGCTTAACAAAAAAGTTTTTGAATTCACTATCAATAAATCATTCAGAGAGGTGATCCGGCATTGCAAAAACATACCCCGCTCTGACCAATTCGGTACCTGGATCACCGATGAAGTAGAACAGGCTTATATAAAACTCCATGAACTGGGTTATGCGCATAGCGCTGAAGTATGGAAAGATGGCGACCTGGCAGGCGGCCTGTATGGCATCAGGATGGGAAAAGTATTTTTTGGTGAAAGCATGTTCAGCAAAATCAGCAATGCTTCCCGTTACGCTTTTATAAAATACGTGCAGACCTTGCAGGAAGAAGGCGTCGAACTCATCGACTGCCAGGTATATTCAGAATATCTCGAAAGCTTTGGTGCCCGAATGATCGAAGGAAAAAAATTCTCAACCCTTCTAAAAAATCTAATATCCCACCTTCGCTAAAGCTTCTGCGGGCAGGCCCACTCCACACTCCCGCTTAACGGCTCATGACTAACTCAGCTAATCCAGCATCCAGCATCTAGTATCTAGCATCCAGCATCCAACTCACCACCTCGTCCCCAAATAATGCGGCAACATCTTCCTCCACGTCTCCCAGTCATGCGGCCATTCAGCCCCCCAGATATCGAGTTCATACCAAATGCCTTTATCATATAATTGTTTTGCAAAACGTCCACTTGCTGCCGGATCTTCGTAATTACCGCTTCCGGTCAGGATATGAATATGTTTGCTTTGGCGGATCTGCTCGAGGATATTGTGATCGGTGAGATTCGGAATATAATGCGCCGGGCTGTTAAAATAGACATTATCATCGTAGTGACCCTTAGTATATTCAGTCAGGTCGTAAACACCGCTCATCGCTATCACACCATTGATGAGATCGGGTCGTTTTAAAAACAGGTTCATGCTGTGTAGAGCTCCAAACGATGCACCGCAGGTGATGATCGGGGTCTCCCAACTGCTGCTGTTGCGGATAAAGGGTATCACTTCGTTAAATACATAGTCATTCCATTGCTGGTGCCGCACCGACTTTTGCCAGGGATCCATATTGTTGTTCATCCAGCTTTCATTGTTGATGCTGTCGATAGAATAGACTTTTACTTTTCCGCTATCAATAAATGGTGCAAGTGAATCGATCAGTTGAAATCGCTCGTATTCCAGGTAGTCGGCAGCCGCTGTAGGTACCAGTAATAGAGCAAATCCATAGTCACCATAGGTAGCGATGGGCATCTCTTTGTTCAAAGATGGGCTATACCAGGATGTAAGTTGTCTTTTCATATCTAATAAGTTACAGCGCTATGTTGCAGCGGTTAAATATATTCAAAAAACGATAAGCGAGGGAAATATTTAAGGGCTCGGATTCCTGGTGATGCCTGGCGCTGCTGGACATAAATCGCCCCTCTTTACTCACGGGACGCATGTAAGGCAGTCAGGCATGCCAATTTTCGCCGTTTTACTAAAAGCAGGTAAATTTGCGGCCTTATGGAATTGAGCAAAAACTTTGAGCACCAGGCAGCAGAACAGAAGTGGTACCAGCATTGGTTGGATCAGCAATATTTTAAAAGTACACCCGATGAGCGGGAACCTTACACCATCGTCATCCCCCCTCCCAATGTGACCGGTGTGCTGCACATGGGCCATTGCCTCAATAACACCATACAGGATATTCTCATCCGCCGGGCCCGGATGCAGGGTAAAAATGCCTGCTGGGTTCCAGGAACCGACCATGCTTCTATCGCTACTGAAGCTAAAGTGGTACAGATGCTACGTGAACGCGGTATCAGCAAATCTTCACTCAGCCGCGATGAATTTTTGAAATATGCCTGGGAATGGAAGGAGAAATATGGGGGTATCATTTTGCAGCAGTTGAAAAAGCTCGGCTGCAGCCTTGACTGGGATCGCACAACATTTACCATGGATCCCGACTATTACCGGTCTGTTAT
>JAEYOL010000309.1 GCA_023411775.1 Bacteroidota bacterium
GATACTTTCTTTTCCGTAAAATCAACCATACGTTGTGCAGGTGCAACAAATTTGCCACCACCTGCAGCAAAGGCTTTCCGTTCTACATATTGCTGGAAGTACATCATGCCTAAGGCAGAATCCAACACTGACGACGGTTGCTGGCAGATTTTCTCAAAATCTCCATGCTTTTTGAGTTGTTTCAGATCTTCAGCTTCCACGGTTACCACAATACCGCTATTGGCAAAAGGATTATTGCGGCGTGAGGGGCTCCATCCGTTCACCACCAGTTCGCCTGGTGCAGTAGCCGCGGGTGCGATGATGCCACCCGGGCACATGCAAAATGAAAATACTCCTTTGTTACCCACCTGTTGCACAAGGCTATAAGATGCGGGTGGTAGAAAAGGGTCTCTTATAGCGCTGTGATACTGAGACCTGTCGATAAGTGTCTGCGGGTGTTCGGCCCTTACACCGAGTGCAAATGGTTTTGGCTCTATCAATAAATGCCGGTTATGCAGCAATTCAAATATATCCCGGGCTGAATGACCTGTTGCCAGCACCAGGGCATCCGCGTCAATGGTGTCGCCATTGGCCGTGCTTACCCCCGTTATTCTTTCATTTTTTATTACCAGGCCGACCAGCTTTGTTTCAAACAACAACTCTCCACCACATTCCAGTATCTTTTTGCGCATGGCGGTGATGATATTCGGGAGTTTATTGGTGCCTATATGAGGGTGAGCTTCATACAGGATTTTCTCGTCGGCTCCAAAGTGTACGAAAAGGTTGAGTATACTGTTCACATCACCACGTTTGGAACTGCGTGTATATAGTTTACCATCGCTATAAGTACCCGCACCGCCTTCGCCAAAACAATAATTGCTTTCAGGGTTTACTTCGCCTTCTTTATTTAAAAGAGCGAGATCGCGACGGCGGGCCCTTACATCTTTACCCCTTTCAAGTATGATGGGTTTTATGCCTGCTTCGATTAGTTTCAATGCAGTAAATAAGCCAGCGGGGCCGGCACCTGCGATAACTACTTTTTTGCCTGCCTGCCCGATGTATTCAAAATTGAACTGTTGTGGCGACCGGTGTTGGTACGGTTCCTTAATAAACACTTGTAAGGTCAGGTTGATCCAGGGTTGCTTACTCCTGGCATCGATGGATTGCCGGACAATATTATAGCCGCTGATATCGCCAGGTTTAATGCCTTCCGATTGCGCGATGTATCGTTTAACGCTTAACTCACTGGCTGCTTCGGAGGGAAGCAGTTTTAAAGATATTTTTCTTTGCATGGTCAGGTTTTTATCCTGAAAACAAACCGGTGCAAAGCTAGGGTTAATGCCATCATTGCGGGTTAAAATTTTTAACAGACAAAACGTCGCAGCCTCATGCTGCCACTGCCATTGGAGTGACAGTTTTTTATCAAACTAATTGATACTGTTAGGTTGTAAACCAAATAATTTATTTATCAGATTTTTTCTTGCCATGATAAAGAAATATCTCTATCTTCAAAGGGTGTAGACCTTGTAAAAAAATCCTGTGCGGTTTTATTTTTTTTATCGTTAAAGGCTCTTGATTTTTTTAAATTGCCATTCGGAAAAAAGGTAAATTTACCGGCATCATTAATACAAGTTTCTTATTTCACCCGTTTACTTTTTGGAAGCAGGACCAGTAATAAAAAAACAATCCGGTTGTTGATGAGGTTGCGTTTTTTTAATGGGTTGTTTTTTGAAATTTCCAAATTTTTCGAAGGAAAAATTTATGAAAGGAGATAGTGTTTCAGCTAGTTAAAAAAGGCCTGAATAAAAATTTTTTTTTATCCAATAAATGTTGATATTCGCCGTCCCGTCCAACTTTTTTTATTGACATGTGTGGAGAATTTTTTTGGACATTTTTTTCAAACGACTATAATTAACCCGCTATATAAATTGTTACGTTACTGATGGAGAAAAATGCTGAAAAGGTTTGGTCAAATTGTTTGAAGATCATCAAGGATATTGTTGAATGGCAGCATTACAAAACCTGGTTCGAACCTATCCATCCTGTTTCCTTAAAAAATAATGTTCTCGTCATTCAGGTACCAAGTCAATTCTTCTTTGAGTACCTCGAGGAGCATTATGTAAATTTATTGGCAAAGACTTTGAAGAGAGAATTGGGAAAAGATGCCCATCTGGAATACCGGATCATGGTGGATAGCGGAAACAGTAAGAACAAGCCACTGACCATGGATGTTACCGGACAGGGTTATAAAACTTTTTCAAATAATGAAATGGATTTTCCCCTGGTCATCAACAATCCTGTAAAGAATCCTTTTGTAATACCCGGTCTGAAGAAAATGCAGATCGATCCCCAGTTAAATCATATTTACACATTCGATACATTTATTGAAGGCGATTGCAACAGGGTAGCCCGGCGCGCGGGTAAAACAGTAGCCGAAAAACCTGGTGCGAACTCATTTAATCCCCTGGTCATTTATGGCGGTGTTGGTCTGGGTAAAACCCACCTGGCGCAGGCCATCGGTAATGAAGTCAAAAAGCTTCATCCCAACAAAGTGGTGTTGTATGTAAGCTCTGAAAAGTTTATCAACCAGTTCATGGACCATGGGCGCAATAATGCCATCAACGACTTTATACATTTTTACCAGATGATCGATGTACTGATCATCGATGATGTCCAGTTCTTTAATAAAGCTGAAAAATCGCAGGATGCTTTTTTTGCTATTTTCAATCACCTGCATCAATCTCATAAACAACTGATCCTTACTTCCGACAAGTCACCCAAAGACCTCGACGGCGTCCAGGAAAGGCTGTTGAGCCGTTTTCGCTGGGGGCTTAGCGCCGACATGCAGATCCCGGATTATGATACCCGCATCGAGATACTTGAGAAAAAGATGAAAAATGACGGGTTGGAGATGCCTAAAGAGGTTGTGAAATACATTGCCTATAATATTAACAGTAATATCAGGGAGTTAGAAGGTGCCCTGATCTCGCTGTTGGCACAATCTTCGCTTAACAGGAGAGAGATTGACCTAGATTTAGCAAAGAAAGTGTTACGAAATTTTATAAAATCATCCAGCAAAGAGATCACAATAGATACCATCCAGCGTATGGTTTGTGAGTACTTTGACGTCTCCTACGATAAACTGTTGCAAAAGACCCGCAAAAGAGAGATCGTGCAGGCCCGTCAGATTACGATGTACCTGGCCAAGGCCTTTACCAAGAACTCCCTCAAAACGATCGGTGAACATTTTGGCGGAAGAGACCATACAACTGTAATCCATTCCTGCCAGACTGTAAAAGACCTGATGGATACCGATACTGTGTTCCGTGAAAACGTATTGGAACTTCAACAAAAGGTCCAGTTAGCTGCGATGTAATTAAGAAA
>JAEYOL010000340.1 GCA_023411775.1 Bacteroidota bacterium
GAGCAATGCGTCGGAAATGAGGCATATCATGGATGAGTTTACCAGGGTTGCCTTGTCATTTCCACATATTTTCTTCTCTCTTACCAGCAATGGCCAGCAGGTCTTTCATCTCGAACCAGGCAGCGTCAAGCAGCGGATCATTCAATTATTGGGAAATACTTACAATACTAAACTGGTAACGGTTAAGGAACAAACCGACTACATGAACATTTTTGGTTTCGAGGGCAAACCGGAAGCAGCTAGGAAAACCAGGGGTGACCAGTACTTTTTTATCAACAACCGTTTTATCAGAAGCGCTTACCTCAACCACGCTGTGATGAATGCCTTCCAGGACCTGATCGCGCCTGATAGTTACCCGATGTATGTGTTATTCATTGATCTTGATCCGGCTGTTGTAGATGTAAACGTGCATCCCACCAAACAGGAAATAAAATTTGAAGACGAAAAAATCGTCTACGCTTTTGTACAATCGGCTGTCAAACATTCGCTGGCGCAGTTCAGTGTTACACCAACCCTCGACTTCGATCTCGACGCCAGCATTCAGCAATTACCATCCATTCAACAGCCTTTTACCGAGGAAAAAAAAGCGGCCGCTGCATCTTCATCGATCTTTAAAGGATTTACCCAAAAACACCAGGCACATGTTATCGACCCGGGCCAGTCGGCCGGATTGAAACACTGGAAAGAGTTTTATGAAGATAATACGCCAGCGACAGGTGATAAGGAACCAGGCCCGATACCAGCAGAGCCGGAAAAGGCTGAATATCACTCTCCGTTTTTTCATACTGATGAATCTGAAATATCGCAGTTGCTGAATACTTATATCATCACCCCTTCCGGAAAAGGATTTTTGGTCATCAATCAGCAATCGGCTCATGAACGTGTTTTATACGAACGCCTGAGTGCAGCGGCCCAGGGCAAACCTATCGCCACACAGCGCAGCATGTTCCCTTCCACCTTTGAACCGGCCCCCGCCGATGCCCTGATCCTGGAAGAGCTACTACCCGAACTCCGGGAGCTCGGTTATACGATTGAGCCTTTTGGTAAAAACACATTTGTAATACAAGGCACACCTGCTGATATCGAACCGGGCAATGAAAAATTCATTATCGACCTGCTTATCGATCAATACAAGCATTTCAATCCTGATCTTAAATTTTCCAAACGTGAAAGACTGGTTCGCTCACTGGCTAAACAACAGGCGATCAAACCTGGCACACAGCTCAGTATTAGGGAAATGAAACAACTGCTCAATGATCTCTGGTCCTGCACCCAGCCCAATACCACGCCGGATGGTAATCCCACTTTCCTGGAGTTTAAGCAGGAACAACTGGAGAAGCTATTTGGAAGATAAGCCTGTGCCGTTGCGTACTATTAATAATTATTTCTAATCCCCTGCAGGAACTTCTCAACAGCCCTTCTTACATCCGTAGCAGAAGCATTGTGATTATTGACCAGCACAGAAAATAGAATTTGCTTTTTCTTTTTGGTGGTCATGTATCCACTGAAAGCCACAACACCTGAAAGAGTTCCGGTCTTTCCATATATATAGCCACTGTCGGCCTTGTAATAAGTGCTGATTGTACCCGTGCCGCCTGTCGGAAAAATGGCTTTTACCCTTTCCATGCCAAACTCATTCTTTATCTTATTCAATATGACGATAAAATCCTGGGGAGTGAACAGGTTATAGCGGCTTAAGCCCGAGCCATCGGCCCAGCGCGGCTTTTGAGGCAGATCCTTGAAGTCGGTTTTTAAAATGGTGTCAATGACCTTTGAGTCATTCATCACGCCCAATAATTTGAAGCTGACCATCTGCAGCGATTGCTCCGCGAAAAAATTATCACTGCGGTACATCAGTGGCTTGAACATAGAATCTGCAGGTTGCGAATAAACAGATTTTGGGCTCATCAGCCTGGTATTAGGGAAAATCGAAAGTTTTAAACCAGCGATAGTATCCTTCAATAAGGAAACTGATAAGGGAATCGATGTAACAAAAGGTATCTCTGTTTTCACTACCGGCGACGAACTTCTTGTCCAGGTAAACTGGTTCTGTTTCATATCGCGCCGGAAACTGTAATTTCTTTGCTGAAACGAAAAAACGCTATCGCCATCCCTGCCGCCATAAACCCATTCAAATCCACGGGGAGCGATCTGTATTCCATCACCCACACCCGTTACATGTACAACATTTCCGTAAACGGGAAATGGACTCCGTTCAGCCATATAATACGCAGAATAATCTCCCCATGCCCACCCTGCACCCCAGGGTGTGTCCTCCCATTGATTGGCACTAATAAGTTCGAAGCGCGCTGATGAATCTTTCTTAAAAAAATCCACGACGGGCTGGTTCTTAAAATCAGGATGCAATAGAGTAGGATCACCAGTGGGTTGTATCCAGTACGTTTTTTCCTTTTTATCATTTTCAAAAAGCACGTAACGTAAACCTTCCAGGCTATCACCGAGGTATTTCATCGCAGCATAAAGCGTAGGGATCTTTGTATTGCTGGCCGGTACAAAATATTTATCGCCCTGGAAATCGTACCAGTACTTGCCTGTCGACGGTTCATAAATGCTGATACCGACATGCGCGGTCTGCAAAGCCGGCGCCGACAACACTGTCTTGTCTGCTGACTTACCGATCTTTTTTTTTACGGAGCAGGAAACAAAAAGAAACATGGCCACCAGGAACAATCCTGGTTTTGAAATTGCGTGAACACTGAACATTTGAAATCTATTAAACAATGAACTTAAAGATTAATAACGTCAAAAATCCACAACTCTTCTCTCATTTGCGCTTTGCTTTGCCGCTTCCAGGATGCGGATGATCCTTACCCCATCTGTCCCCGGCACCGGGTTGGGTGCCATTCCCCTGATCGCCCTGTCTACATCCTCAAAGTAATTCATATAGTTGCCGGCTGTTGATGTAGTTTCCCTTTTCTCTTCCTTGCCGTCCTGTATAATATTAAGTACACCATCAGGCTGGGTCGGTTGGGAATACCAGGGCTGAGTAGATGGCTGAATACCTTTTAATAGTAATGCTTCCTGCATATCTGAGCGCTGCTGGAGAAATGTTCCTTTCGTCCCATGCAGGATATACTCTGGTACCGGCATTTTTGCAAAACTGGAACCTTTCAGCCTCACGCGGAACGAGGGATAGTACAGTATGATCTCAAAATAATCATCCACCTGGCTTCCCTCACGCATGGCCACCAGGTCAGCAAATAAAGACTTCGGTTCACCAAACAATTGCAATGCCTGGTCGACAAGGTGTGCGCCAAGGTCATAAGTTGTACCAGCGCCGGGAATCGCTGATTCCTTATGCAACTTTGGACTTATCCCGGTACGAAAACGGTCGAATCTTATCTCCACTTCTTTTATTTCGCCTAATAATTTCTTCTCCAAAACCTCCCTGACAGATTTGTAATCGCCATCATAGCGGCGGTTCTGGTACACAAACAACAATACATTTTTTTCCTCTGCCCGGCGTACCAGTTCCTCAGCCTCTTTGACAGTAACTGTGAATGGCTTTTCAACGATCACATGCCTGCCCGCCTCTATCGCCTTCAAGGCATATTCGAAATGTGTCTGCACTGGTGTGTTGACAATAATCAGCTGAAGACTTTCATCATCGAGCATTTCTTCAACAGACCGGTACAGCTTAGAATCCGGATACCGCTCGCGGGACTCACTACGTGATCGTTCCACGATAGCGGCCAGTTCAAATCCCGGGTGGTTTTGAATAAATGGAGCATGGAATAATTTACCACTCATACCGTAAGAACAAATCCCGGTTCTGATCATTGGTTAAAATTATTGTTGCGAGTTGAATTTTTAATTGAATACCATATAAACAATACACTCACTATCCTCTCTCCTGCGCTCGCAGCCAGCGCTCGGGAATCTCATTGCTGCTTGCCAGCAAATAATCCTTATAGCTACAGGCAATGAACCTGTTGTCGGGCAACCGCATCCACCAGCGACCTGTTTTTTTGCTTTGTAAAAAAACGGTTTCGACCTCCGCAAACGCCATATGGTATTCATTGAACGATTCCTTTTCATTGAGCTCCGCTTCGCGTTTGCCGCGGCTCCTGCCATCCAGCACATACCACAACATCTGGCTAACCTGGCGCGCCGTCAGTTCATCCCTGTCGTGATGGGGGTTGTAACCATAAACACCTATAGATTTTACATTTGGGCTCATACCGGCATATCTCATCAACACACATGCTTCTTCACCGTTCAAACCATTGGGGGAAATGCTGTTGGCTGGTGCATAAGCGTTAGCTATGGCAGATATGTCAAAAGAGAAAAGGTCGCTGTTGCGTATCACGGGCTCCATCTCCTCGATGCTTTCTTTCACATGTCCCACGCGGAAGCAGTCAAACCGCAGTTTGTCCATGGTCTCCAGCATGCGCGGATGGGCATAATAGCTCTGGAAGGCGATATGATTATAATGACGCAGGTAATTTGGTTCGCCGGTCAGCATCTCCATCAGGAAATTTTCATGACGAAACGGAGAATCAATATTGAGATCGATCAACGCATCAACACATGACGCCTCGATCAGCTTTTTATTATCTGCATAAGCCTGGTACTGCGCAAGTGTGAGATCGTGTGAACCACCCAGAACGATTACCGTTTTGCCATCACCGATCAGTTCGCTGATCACGGTTTTGAGCGCCGCGTATGAGTCGCTAAAAGATGAGCCCGCTTTAACATTTCCGATATCGGCTACATGAATATCCTGGTGCCAGTAATACATTCCGAAAAAATGCCGCCGGACTTTCGCCGGAGCCTCACTTTCACCACCAATCATCCCGCTTCCCCTTTGCTCCCCGCATCCGACCAACACGATATGTGCGTCGCTCAGGTCAGGAAATTCCTCATCATACACCGCGATAGCCTTACCCAGCTGGCCATCCCTGTATCCCTCATCGTTGGATATTTCAAACAGGTTGATGGGTGAAAGAAAATCGGAAATATTAAGGTAATCTGACATGGCTGCAAGATAAACTGAAAACGCACATCAGCCTTTGCAGCTACCAATAAGTTTTCCCTGATATGGACCCCGGGGGTTGCTTATATTTGCGGCATGGAAAATTTGCTGAAGCAGATCGAAGATCATAAAAAGGAAATGGAGGCTTTTATTGCTCCAGATGAGAAGCAGGTGGAGGAGTTCCGCATCAAATGGCTGGGTACAAAAGGTATCGTGAAATCCACTATGGGTGAAATGAAAAATGTACCTGTTGAAAAGAAAAAGGAATTCGGGCAGATACTGAACGAGTTCAAGCAATTTGCCGAGGAGCGATATGAACAACTCAAAAACGGAATAACATCCATCGATCAACAATCAGCAAAGATCGACCTTACCCTACCTGGTGACCCGGTGCCTTTAGGTAGCCGGCATCCTGTCACGCTTATGAAGAACCGGATCATTTCCATTTTTCAAAGACTGGGTTTCGCCGTTGCGGAAGGCCCCGAGATAGAAGACGACTGGCATAATTTCGGCGCCCTTAACCTGCCCCTCCATCACCCTGCGAGGGATATGCAGGATACATTTTATGTACAACAGAACCCGGACTGGGTTTTACGTACGCATACGAGCAGCGTCCAGATCCGGGAAATGGAAAAAGGCGTATTGCCTATTCGTATGTTAATGCCCGGTCGCGTGTATCGCAATGAAACCGTCAGTGCGCGGAGTCATTGCTTTTTCCACCAGGTAGAGGGTCTTTATATTGATGAAAATGTATCCTTCGCCGATTTAAAGCAGACACTTTACTTTTTTGTAAAAGAAATGTATGGTAAGGACGTAAAGGTTCGGTTCCGTCCCTCTTATTTCCCCTTCACAGAACCAAGTGCTGAAATGGATGTGAGCTGTTTTATTTGCGGAGGCAGCGGTTGTAATATTTGTAAGAAAACCGGTTGGGTAGAAATCCTGGGCTGCGGCATGGTGCATCCCAACGTTTTGCAAAACTGCAACATCGATCCCAACAAATACACCGGCTTTGCTTTTGGGATGGGTATCGAGAGACCCGCTATACTTAAATATGGAATTAATGATATCCGCCTGTTCAGCGAAAACGATGTCCGGTTCTTGAAACAATTCTCTGGCGCTATCTGATCACGGATTAGGTTTGATATTTTTATTAATGCCTAACTACCCCGGCTCCATTTATAGCTCAAAAATGCAGCAGCGGCAAAGCCCAGTATCGCCAGGTATAGTCCCGGGGCAAAATCGATCGATACCAGCAGGTCCTCTCCAAAGTCGCGACTACCCGAAAGGGAACTGCCCGAACCGCGCAGCTCTGAGTTGAGTTTACTTTTTACATCGATCATGGTTGCCACCAGGGCAACGCCACCCAATATCGCCACGATAAAACTTCCTTTCTTCGACTCTCGCAAAGCGAGCACCAGCCCTGCGATACCCAGACCCAGCGCTACGAGAGCGGGCAGGTTCGGGGAACGGCGCTCAGACTTCACACTTGTATTTTTATTATTTGAAAGACCCTCCAGGTTTCCAACAAGTGAATTGCTACTGCCCGGACCTTTTACCTTAAAGCCAGTGGCAAGTTGAACCCCGCTAACTTTTTGCAGAACCATATTGTTGCATTTTATCTCCAGGAATGGCAGGAAGAATAAAAGTAATACCACGCCAAAACTTATCGTCGTGGGTATTTTTGTTATGGGCTGTGCAGGCGGAGTAGTTACCGGCGCAGGATTCGATTCAAGTGCTGTGGTGGCTTCACTCATATCTTAAATTTTGTTTTAAGGTAATAAAAAAATTTAATCCTACCCCGTGAAAGGCAATAACTTTATACAAACTGTACATACTTATCATGATAAATACGATTTGTGTTTGTGGCGCTGGCACCATGGGCAGCGGGATCGCACAGGTTGCAGCCCGCTCGGGATTTTATACTATATTATTCGACACCAGCCGGGCAGCGATAGAAAATGCTCAAGTGAACATGATAAAAAGTCTTGAGGTGCTGGTTGGAAAACGGAAAATGACAGAAGAAGATAAAGAGGGCCTTCTTTCACGACTGGTCTTTACCAGCGATCTGCAGCTTTGCAAGGCAGATATTTTTATCGAAGCCATCATTGAAAACTTAGAGGCGAAAACGAATCTTTTCAATCAATTGGCGCGATTTAATAGCAACGAAACCATTTTCGCGAGCAATACTTCATCCCTTTCATTGAATCGTATCGCTGAAAGCATCAAAAAACCGGAGCGCGTCATTGGCATGCATTTCTTTAATCCTGCGCCTGTGATGAAACTGGTAGAAATAGTAAAAACAGATTTTACCAATGAGCAAACTTTATCGGCTACAATACAACTGGCACAAAAGATGGGAAAAACAGCAGTTGTTTGTAAAGACGCTCCGGGTTTTATTGTTAACCGGGTCGCGCGGCCCTTTTATATCGAATCCCTCCGCCTGGCTGAAGAAGGTCTTGCTGAAACAGGTCAACTTGACGAATTGCTGGAGGCAAGTGGTTTCAAAATGGGTCCTTTTAAACTGATGGACCTGATTGGTAATGATATCAACTATGCTGTGAGTTGTTCAGTTTATGAACAATTAGGCCGCCCCGAAAGATTGAAGCCGTCTTTTATACAGGAGAAAAAAGTTGCCGCAGGCGAACTGGGCCGCAAAACGGGGAAAGGGTATTACCAATATTCTTAAAAGCCCGATACATTATCTTCGCCCCAATAACTGATCAATTTGTCACAGAAAATACTTATCACCGGCGGTACCGGTTTCCTCGGCGCATATATCATCAAAGATCTGGTTGAAAGAAACTACCAGGTACGAGCCATACGCCGAAGCAAGAATCTTCCCCGGTACGTTCCCAATTCAATTTTCGACAATGTGGAATGGATCGATGGTGATGTGCTGGATGTGGTTGCACTGGAAGAAGCCATGGACGGTATAGATTCAATAATACACTCGGCAGCCATTGTATCTTTTTCAAAAAAAGACCGGAAACGGATGTTCGAGGTGAACGTGAATGGCACTGCCAATGTGGTGAACATGGCTCTTGAAAAAAACGTCGGCAGGTTTGTCCATATCAGTTCCGTAGCCGCGCTGGGGCGTTCCGCCACCGGCGGCACCGTGAATGAGGATAAAAAATGGGAGGACAGCAATGTAAACACCCACTATGGCAAGAGTAAATACATGAGCGAGTTGGAAGTGTGGCGTGGTATCAGTGAAGGGCTGAGCGGTGTGATCCTCAATCCCAGTACTTTCCTGGGTTATGGCGACTGGAATTCCAGTAGTTGCGCGATCTTCAAAAATGTGTATGAAGAATTCAAGTGGTACGCACCAGGAATTAATGGCTTTGTAGACGTACAGGATGTGGCGAGGGCATCAATTGCGCTGCTGGAATCAGGAATCAATGAACAACGTTTTATCGTCAATGGAGATAACTGGGCCTTTAAAAAACTGCAGGATGCCATTGCCGAGGGAATGAACCGGAAAAAACCAACCCGCGAAACGACACCTGCTATTCTCAACATGGCCTGGCGTGCGGAAAAATTTAAATCATATTTCAGTGGCAAAAAACCGCTGCTTACCCGCGACAGCGCCAAGGTAGCGCTTAGTAAAACCTACTTTGAAAACAAAAAGCTGTTGGCGGCATTGCCCGGGTTTTCATTCACACCGCTTGACACAACGATCAGGGAAGCCTGCGTACAATATCTCAACGACCTGAAACAGGGAACGGCCGTTGTATAAAATCCTGCATCGACGGGAGTTACAATAGTTGTTAAAGTCGCGTTTTAAGTAATTTTCTTCGCAGAACTACGCTATCAGCTGCCCCTGCCCTGTTGTATCTTTGAGCATTAATTCAGTTCTATGCAAAAACTACGCATCGGCTTGATCATATCTCTTTCGCTTTGCTACCTTTTCGGCTGGAGCCAGTTTAATGTAAGCGGCCGGATCATTGACTCTGCTAGCAAGGAACCCCTGAATGGCGCATCCGTTTATTGTCAGAATACAACCATTGGCACTACCACCAACCGGGAGGGAGAGTTCTCGCTTCAATTAAAGTCAGGTGGGTATGAACTGATCGTAAGTTTTACGGGTTACCAAACCCGGCAGGTAAATATCAGTAGCGCCGATAGCAGGGTCCCGGATATTGAAATGGCGAAGGAAGAAAAAAGCCTGGGCGAAGTGGTGATCAAGACCAGCAATGAAGTAAAGGATGGATGGGCGAAGTATGGCGATTTCTTTACCGGTCATTTTATCGGACATACGCCTAACGCGGCTCAGACCAGCCTGCTCAACCCCGAGGTATTAAAATTTTACCTGCTGAAAAAAAGCAATAAGCTTCGGGTGCTGGCCACCGAACCTCTGCTTATTGAAAACAGGGCACTGGGCTACACCATGCGATACCAGCTGGATTCCTTTATTTATAATTACAACAACAATATTAATTCTTATCGCGGGTTTTGCCTGTATACAGAAATGGAAGGCAGCGATAGTATGAAAGCCGTTTGGGAGGCCAACAGGGAAAAAGCCTACTATGGCTCCAAGCTGCATTTTATGAGGAGTTATTACGACAGCACCGTGTTGGAAGAAGGCTTTATGATCGATCTCCTTGATGAAAAGAATGATAAAAAATTCAGCAGGGTGGTGGATGTATATGATACCCTTTATTACGGTGCGCTGGATAGTACGATGCAAATTGAGATCTGGTATCCGCGGAAAATAAGCGTCACATATGCTAAGGCGAAACCCGAGCCCCAATACCTGAAACAATTCAAACTACCCAGGGACGTTCCGATCCAGGTATCTTACATTGATATCACCGATGCCATCGCGATCATGGAGAATGGGTACTACTATGATCAGAAGGACTGGATCAACCAGGGATACTGGAGCTGGAAAAACCTGGCTGATCAATTGCCTTATGATTATTCACCGCCGTTTTAAACTTTCAGTCTTTACCGCCCATTACTTTTTCCCATAGTTGCGGGATTCGCTTGATCCAAACCAACTCTCTCATTTTTTCCCTGGCATCCTGCGCAGGTGAACCGAAGTAGGCTTTACCTCCGGGTAAAGAATCTTTCACACCACTTTGCGCGTTGAGAATCGCTCCTTCACCGATCGTCAATGTTTTGCTTACTCCAACCTGTCCCCATAAAATCACGTTGTCCTCAATGGTAGTCGCACCGGCAATACCTACCTGCGCAGCAAAAAGACAATTACGGCCTACGACTGTATCATGACCGATATGTACCAGGTTATCGATCTTGGTACCTGCGCCGATTACTGTATCACCCGTCACTCCTCTATCGATCGTACAGCCGGCGCCGATCTCTACTGCATTACCAATGACCACCCGGCCGCAGCTGAGCATTTTCTTATAGTGAATATCGCGGTTGGTTTTTTTATTATAATAAAAAGCGTCGCTCCCAATAGTCGTTCCGGCCTGAATGACCACATCATCGCCGATCACACAATGATCAAGAATAGTAACGCCGGGATGTATAATGCAGTTCCTGCCAATGCTTACATGGTTTCCGATATAACTGTTGGGCATGATCACCGTCCCCTCACCCGCCACCGCGCTTTCGCTAAGCGCTTGCATAGAGGGCGCGAATGGTCTGAACCTACGGACAATTGTCTGGTATGCTTCAAAAGGATCGTCGGTCACCAGCAATGCTTTGCCTTCGGGAAACTCCGTCTTCTTATTGATGATGATAAAACTTGCTGCGGAATGAATACAGGTATCATAATACTTAGGATGATCTACAAAGGCAAGATCACCTTTCTCTACTTTGTGTATTTCATTTATCCCGGTAGCCGATGCGGTTGTATTGCCCAATAATTCGGCATTGATCAATGCTGCGATGTCGGTGAGAGGAACAGGTTTGTCGAAGCGCATAAAAAAACTTTCCGCAAAGGTAGCGGCTAATATCCTGAATTGCTATTGCCGTCTTTCGACCAACGTTATTACAAAAGAAAAAACAATGACTGATGAAACTGTTGCTGCGTGCTGGTTTCAGCAGGCAAACGAAATTTGTACTCGCAATTTTTTTTAGATCTTCATGGTGAGAAAAGACCAAAGGGGTATTAATTCCCCTCAATTCACGTTTCCCTTTTCCACAAGCCAAAATAAAATGTGAATAAAATTCTTAATAAAATTTTTCCAGATCGTGAAAATTATATTTAATATTGTGTTGGGAATTTTTTTTCCCTGTACTTACTAACCCATCCATTATAACGATCCCTTCGATTTTTCGGAGGGATTTTTATTTTGAATATCTTTATAGCCAACAAAAATCTACCCATGTTAAAATCGATGACCGGCTTTGGAAGAGCGGAAAACAATGTTGGCGATAAGACTTTTCTTGTAGACATCAAATCACTCAACGGTAAACAGTTTGAACTCCAGCTCCGGTTGCCGTCCATCCTGAAACCCTATGAATTTGATATCCGCCGTATGCTCTCGGAAAAGCTGGCCCGTGGCAGTGTAGACTGTATGATCAGTCTGAAAGAAACAGGCAATGCCAAACCGGTTACCATCAACACAGACCTGGCAAAAGCTTATTACAAATCACTTGCAGAACTCTCCGCCGAATTAAATCTCGATCCATCCCATATTCTTAGCACGCTGGTCAAATTGCCAGAAGTGATCACACCGGGTAGCGATACCTTAACAGACGAGGAATGGGCACAGTTTCAAAAGGTGCTTTTGTCAGCTATCGACGACATCAACCTTCACCGCGTTGACGAAGGCAAGTCCCTGGAAAATGAACTGATGTCCCGTATTAATAATATAGTAAACCACCAGCAGGAAGTCATCAGGCTCGAACCGTTGCGGCAGAAAAAGATCCGCGAAGGGATTTCCAAGCTCCTGGAAGATAACGTGGGCAAAGAGAACTATGATGATAACCGGCTGGAGCAGGAGCTGATCTACTATATTGAAAAGATCGATATCACTGAAGAACAGGTGCGGCTAAAAAACCACTGCGAATATTTCCTTTCCGTTCTGAAAGAACCGGAAGATGCAAAAGGCAAGAAACTTTCTTTTATTCTGCAGGAGATCGGTCGCGAAATCAATACCACCGGCTCGAAAGCCTACGATGCAGCTATCCAGAAGAGCGTGGTCCTTATGAAAGATGAACTGGAAAAAGCAAAGGAACAGGTGTTGAACGTACTGTAGTAATTTCCATTTTAGACATACCGGTTTATCCCTGGATTTACTTTCATGCCGGGTTCTTGATTATTTTTGTAAAAAAATAGCCTTTTGAAAAAAATCTCTCAAGCCTGCCTTGCCATCCTGGCATCCTGCCTCCTGTTTTCGTGTACCACGGTTGACCTGTACGAAAAAAGCGTGACCATCCCGCGCCATGAATGGGAAAGAAGTTATAAACCAGTATTTGATTTCACCATCTCCGATACTGCTTCGCAGTACCAGCTGTACTTTATCCTGCGGCATAATGAAAAGTATAATTTCAATAATATCTACATCAACGTTTATGTAAAAGGGCCGGGCCAGGACTCCGTTGTGAAGATCCAAAAAGACCTTTTACTGGCCACCAATGACAAAGGCTGGCTCGCAACCGGGATGGATGATATATATGAGCACCGCATAGCCCTTGCACCTCCCCAAAGCCTGAAAGCCGGTAACTACAGTTTTACGATAGAACAGATCATGCGCGAAGACCCGTTGAAGAATGTCCTGAATGCAGGGTTGCGTATAGAAAAGCAATAAAACCACATGCCTGGCACCAATCGCAAAAAAATTAAAAGGGCAACAGTTATCTACTGGCTCATGCTTTTTTATATCATAGCAGCACTTGCCTGGTGGCTGATCTCCCTGCAACGCCAAAGCTCGGAGCTGGCCGATTACAAACTTCGTGAACTCGATGCCACCGTCGACAGCACGGTTTCCCCTGAGCAATACCGTACCGGATATGATAATGTCGCGAGTTTCAGGAAACGTGAAGCATTTAAACATATCGGGGAAGGCGTTTTCTTTTTTGCTTTGATCATCCTGGCTGCCATATTTGTCTACCGGACCGTCAGGAGCCAGTTCAGACAACAGCAACAGCAGCAAAACTTCATGATGGCTATTACCCATGAGCTCAAAACACCGATCGCTGTAGCGCGGCTCAACCTGGAGACCATGCAGAAGTATGATCTTGATCCGGAAAAACAAAAAAGATTAATACACAATACGCTTGAAGAAACAACCAGGCTTACTTTTCTTACTAATAATATCCTGATCGCTTCACAACTTGAAGGCGGCGGCTATCAATTCACCAAAGAAGACCTGGACCTTTCTGACCTGTTAAGAGATTGTGTGCAGGATTTCAGAAATCGTTTCACCGAAAGGACATTCCTGGAACTGTCCGAGCCGGATGTTGACATAAAAGGCGACCCCCTGTTAATGCAGATACTTATAAATAACCTGCTTGAAAACGCCGTTAAATATTCTCCCAAAGAATCGCCCATTACCGCCGTGTTGAAGAAATCAGAATCCCTGATACAGTTGGAGATCTCCGACGAAGGGCCTGGCATCCCTGATGAGGAAAAGAAAAAAATATTCACCCGCTTTTACCGGATCGGAAGCGAAGCAACGCGCAAAACAAAAGGCACCGGCCTGGGTTTGTATCTTTGCAGCAGGATAGCCCATGACCACAATGCGGACATTTCGGTGACAAACAATACTCCCCATGGCAGTACTTTTGTGGTCAGGTTTTTTATCTGAGTTTTTTTGTTCGACTTACTAAACTATTAAGATCATGAATCAGGACAAAAAGCCTTCCATATTACTGGTAGAGGATGAGGAGAATTTACACGAGGCCCTGAAGTTAAACCTGGAACTTGAAGGTTATGGCGTAACCTCCGCGTTTGATGGTGTAAGCGCCCTCAATGCCGTGGATAACGAATACTTCGACCTGATCATTCTCGATGTCATGCTTCCCGAAATGGATGGTATAAGCGTAGCGGAAACGATCCGTATCAGTAACAATGAAGTGCCTATCCTTATCCTAAGCGCCAAAAACACCAGCGCAGACCGGGTACTCGGACTAAAAAAAGGTGCTGACGATTATCTCACCAAACCTTTCAACCTCGAAGAACTCCTGCTCCGGGTCAATAAGCTCATCGATAAGAATAAAAAACTTCTTGACAAATCAACGGTTGGGAATAGCTACAGCTTTGGCGACAACGTCATTGACTTCAAAGCCCAGGAGGCCTCTACCAAGTCACGCCAGAGAATACAGCTCAGTAAAAAGGAAACCATGTTACTGAAACTGTTGATCGAAAATAAAAATGAAGTGGTGCCCCGCGAAAAGATCCTGCAATCTGTTTGGGGATACAATGTCTACCCCACTACCCGCACCATTGATAATTTTATACTCAATTTTCGAAAGTATTTTGAAGAGGACAGCCGCAACCCAAAATATTTTCACTCGGTAAGAGGAGTGGGTTACAAATATTCGGAATAGCTTCTTTGAATCAGGCGTTCAGTTGTGCATCCATTTTTTCGAGCGCCGCCTTTGCCTGTCGCAATATTTCCTCTTTATCTCCCATACCTTCCACTTCGGTGAAAATACCAGTCTCACAGACCGATAATATCGAAAATATAGAAGACCGGCTGTTTTCGTCAATTCCTTTCTGCTGCAGCGTCGTTGCCAGGCTGTACTTATTTACCTGGCTGCCGCTTAAGTTAAGGCGCCCGCCAAAAAACTTCCAGATACAGTCGCGAAGAATAGCATAAAATGTTCTTTCATCGGCCTGCGAAAAAGCCAGGGCTGGATGTAAAATTTCCGCAACCGTTGGTAATATGTCTGGTGTTGGCCCTGGAGCTTCAGCTGCCAGTGGGCGTTTTTTATTTTTCTTAAAATAAGAAACGAAAGTTATACCGGCGATTAGTGCGATACCGAGGACCAGCCAGGGCCAAAATCTTATACCTTGAGCAGGACTGGCGTTTTTCGTTCCGCCGCTGAGTACGTGTGGATTTTCGAGGCTGGATACGGCAAGCTCAATAGGATTGGTATGTACATTCCGATATACGTTTGTATCGGGATTAAAAAAAGAAAGACTCACGGCAGGCAGTATATAATTTCCGGCACGCGAGGAAACGAACCGATAGTGAAATTCCCGTTTCCCGCTCATTGGGATCTGCATATGATCGATGGCGTCCTCAACAAACGGTTCAAATCCCTCAATACCCCGCGGCCATTGAATCACCGGTGGAGATAGCTGTGTAAAGTTTCCCTTACCCGTAATGCTGATTACGATCTCAGCTTCCTCATTCCTGGCCAGCTGATTTTTATTCAGGCTCGCTGTGATCTTGAAATTTCCGGTTGCCCCATCATAGTCTTCAGGTTTGTTTTTTTCAGGTACCGGTTTCACAGTGATGTTGATTGGCCTGGTCGACATGCTATTTTCAAAAACGGCAGTATTAGGATCCCGGTATTCATCCCTTTCGGGTATGACGCCTTCAATGATTTCCTGCTCCGCCTGCCTGCTGACAGCGCTTTTTGAGAATCTTACTTTATTCTTCACTTCCATGGCATCAATCTCAAAACGACCGGCCTGCAGCGGGTATAGCTGTACTTTTCTGACAATATGCACATCAAAATCTTTCCCCTCTACCTGTTCGGTGGTACTCTTTCGATTGTCAAGGTTGATCATATCCTGCACCGTGAATCCATAGAAGCCTGGATTCTTAACAATATCAGATCTCGAATCAAGCCGGGAATATAATTTGAAAACGGCGGTGACGGGTTCTCCTACAAAGCAGCTTGTTTTATCCACCAGCACCTTTATAAATAGGTTGCGCCGGATTTTGTCGTAGGGATCTTCGCCGGGGCCCAGGAAAACATCCTCATTTATCTTAACTGCCTGTTGTTTTCTCATCTTAGCAGCGGCCTGTGCCGGGCTTATCACCTGTATCCAGGCCTGGTTACTTTTGTAAAGCCTGTTTTCAATCCTTATGGAAGCACCCGGGATAATAAATTTGCCTGTGGCGGTAGCAGCCAGGGTATAGACAATATTCTTCAACTTCCTGGGCCCTGAAGCGCCAAAAGCCGAACCGGTGTAAATATTTGGACCGCTTACCACCCGGAAGCTGTTGAAGTCGGGGGCAAAAAACTCGTTTTCGGCATCGGTATCGTCCAGCACATATTGCACCTGGAAGGATTCTCCTACCACAACAGGTCCGCTTGTCACAATGGTTTGAAAATCCAGTTGTGCAGTTGTAACTAAAGATGCCAGCAATAATATGATCAGCAAACCCGTCTTCATATAATGGTCGATAAATCTAAGAAAGACAATGCTAAAGCCAGGTTACAAATTTATGGCAGGGCTGATTTGATTTTGAATGGAGGCCACCGACAGGAAATATACACGATCATACGCTACTGTAGCTCTTACAGGTCACCCAATTGTGGCCGAAGAATGATTTCCTCCACGCAGGCCTGTGGAGAAAGCATGGCTGCTGAATAGATCACCTTAGCAATATCCTCTGCTTTCATCATACGCTCTGCCTCGATACCTGAATCCTTCCAGGAATCTGTAAAGGCCGCGCCGGGGTAAACGGCAGTCACCTTAACTCCAAATGGTTTCATTTCGTAGCGTAGATTTTTTGAAAAGCCTGAGAGAGCGTATTTGCTAATGCTATAAGATCCTCCCCCAGGATAGGCCTGAAGTGCAGCTATGGAACAAATATTAAATATATGCCCGCTTTTTTGTTTGATCATACCTGGAATCAAGACTCTTGTCAAATGATAAGCCCCAAACAAATGCACCGACATCATTTGTTCCAACGCGCCTTCCTCCTCGTCATAGACATTACCAGGTATAAATGGACCAGCATTGTTGATCAAAACATCTACTTTATCTACATGTTCCATGACCCATTGCCCGAACTGTTTTACCTCCTCTTTCTCACCTACATCGCATGCATGGGTATATACACTGGTCCGTGGAAAACGACCCTGTAGTTCCTTACCAGTCAGTTGAAGTGTTTCTTTATTGCGTGCACATAAAAAAAGACTATGACCCTGCTTATCTTCCGCAAAAGCTTCTGCAATCGCCTTTCCAATGCCTTTCGATGCGCCAGTAATAACAATGTTCATAATGCCGGGTTTTAGCTGCGAAGTAAGAGCTTTTTCCGGGGAATTGGGATTTGGGAATTTGGAAGGTGTATTTCAAATTTTCGCTTTAACTGGTGTAAGCATTATCATAGCAGGAGTGTTAAAATCTTATTACCATAATAACATATAAAGCATTACAGAAAACAACCTTATTCCCTTATTTTTCAGCGGATAGGGAATAAGATTGGTGTTATTGAATATGACTTTTTACTAAGGTAATAAGGTTGATCTGAGATTCCTGTTATTAATAGGATAAATTGATTTAAGCGAAAAACTTGCAATCCGCCCAATTTGAATTAGGTACGGTATGTCTATTTAATAAATAATGGCTTGCTAATAAGGATACTCCCCTAATTACCAAAACCAAATTCCATAATTTGCATCCATGAAATACCGCCATCTCTTTTTCGATCTCGATCATACCCTTTGGGACTTTGAAGCAAATGCGCATGCCACCTTAACTACTTTATACGAAGATCTTCAATTGAGGGACAGGGGCATTCACGATTTTGACCTGTTTTACAAAAATTACCTGGCACACAATGAACGGTTATGGGATCTTTATCGCAAAGGGCAGATCAAACAGGATGAACTGAGAGTAAAACGTATGAGACTGGCGCTGCTCGACTTTAAGATCGCCGATGAAGATCTGTCGCAAAAAATGAATGTGTTGTTCCTCGACCTTTTGCCAACACGTAACCTTTTGTTTCCTCATACAAAAGAGGTCCTGGATTATCTGCTCAATAAAAACTATGAACTTCACCTGATCACCAACGGTTTTGAGACGGTGCAGCATAGCAAGCTGAAACATTCCGGCCTCGACAAATATTTTAAGGAAGTTGTCACATCGGAAAGATCCAACAGCATCAAGCCGAATAAAGAAATTTTTGAATACGCTTTTCAGAAAACCAATGCTAATCCCAGCACCAGCATCATGATCGGCGACACGGTTGAAGTAGATATCCAGGGCGCCATCAACGCGGGTATCGACCAGGTATTTGTAAACCATGTGGGCATCACACCGGCCATACAGGCTACTTATACAGTGAACTCTTTGAAGGAGCTGGAGGAAATATTTTAAGAAAGCTACGAGCCGTGAGCTACCAGCGGCGTGCTGAGAGCTGATAAAAAAAGGAGTGTTGCAAACCTTCTATCTCGTTACTAAAAGTAGTAAACAGTATTTATCCGGGCCTTTGTATGACACCTCCCCTGTAAGCTAGGAAGGGTAGGGCTACCATTCAGCAATGGTCGTAACTCCGCCTTGCGGGCGATCGCCGATTTTTACCAGCACTTTTGCATCAAGCGGTAGCAGGATATCGACTCTTGAGCCGAACTTGATAAAACCCATTTCTTCGCCCTGCTTTACTTTTTGACCGGGTTGCAGATAGTTGACAATGCGTTTAGCCAGGGCGCCGGCGATTTGCTTCACCAGGATTTCTTTCCCCTCCTTCCGGTACACCACGCTATGTCTTTCATTCTCTGTAGAAGATTTGGGATGCCAGGCTACCAGGTATTTTCCTTTGTGATACTGGCTATACGCTACTTCACCGCTGACCGGGTTGCGGTTCACGTGGACGTTAAGTGGGCTCATAAAAATAGAAACCTGGATGCGGCGATCGGTAAAGTATTCATCAGCCTGCACTTCCTCAATGACCACTACCCTGCCATCCGCCGGGGCGACAATCGCATTGTCACTGGAGGTATGCTGCCTCCGGGGTACCCTGAAGAATGATACCATGAAAATAAGCAGGCCTAGCGTGACGATCACGATGATCGCTGTAAGGACAGGATAGTCAAAACTCAACAGGTAAAATGAAAGGAGGTTAATAAGCACGACAATAATAACGCTCCAGGCAATAGTAGGGTATCCTTCTTTATGGACGGTCATCGGGTTGAAATTGATTTGCAAATATAGTGAATCGTGCCGGGGCTTAGGCTTATACATTCAGTCATTGGGCTGCAGTGGAATGTTTAGAGAACGGCTTTTATAAATAGCCAGACAAATGGCGTGGCAAATACCAACGAATCAAACCGGTCCAAAAATCCACCATGACCGGGCATGATCTGTCCACTATCTTTTACACCGGCCATGCGCTTTAACCTGGATTCAAGCAGATCGCCAAATGTGCCTGCGACAGCAGCAATGGCGGAGATAAACACTAAAAGAATTGAAAAACTAAGATCAGCAGAGGAGAACAGGATCAAAGGGAAAACCAGGCTAACCACAACAACGCTCAGGATCACTCCACCCACCGTGCCTTCCCATGTCTTCCTGGGAGAAATACTGGAAAGCGGGGTTTTACCAATAAAAGATCCAACGATATAAGCCATGGTATCATTGATCCAGATACTTGCAATGATAACAATAGGAATGATATAACCCGAAAGTACAAACATGGTATCACGGAACTGGATATTTTTTCCATTAAAGAGGTCAATCATCAACCCCCAGCTCAGTGAAATATAAAGTAATCCTAATGCAGCGGCACCAAACGAATTCAAATCGACCTTAATCTTCTGAAAAATACCAATGACCAATAAAATAAATCCCGCTATCGAAACAGGTAATGAAAAATTTTCCCTGATACCATACCCCCCAACCTGGAAACTGTTGCCGCAAAACCAAAGCATCAGACCATAACCGATCAGCATCAACCCAAGCTTGGTGTAGATATGGAAATTGGCATTATGTATTTTGCTGATAAGTTTAAAATATTCCCACCAGCAACCGAAATGAATAATTGTAAAAAGTACCAGGAAACTCCATTGATTCCAGAGCAATCCCGCCAGCATGACGATCACGAAAACAACAGCTGTTAATGCCCGTGTTTTAAAAGTTTGCAAGTTGAAAGCCATGCTAAAGAATTTAAGCCGGTTGACTATTGTCGGACGCTCTTTTAAATGCCACAAACAGGATCATCACGACCGGGATAGCCAGGATCCCCCAGAAACTGGTGGCATCCTGCTTCATGGCTTCTTCGAGTGGCCGGCCCTGTCGAATAGAATAATACAGAACGGTTATCGCCAGTGCGTTGTTGATGAAATGGCCCAGTATGCTCAGCCATAATTTTCCTGAATAATGAAATAAAGCGCCGAGTACGAGCCCCAAAAAGAAACGCGACAAAAATCCATAAAATGAAAAATGCGCCAGGCTGAAAAGAATACTTACTAAAATGATCGATAACCATGGAAGTCCGGTACCCCTCGATAAAAAATTCTGCAGGCCGCCACGAAACAATGTTTCTTCAC
>JAEYOL010000341.1 GCA_023411775.1 Bacteroidota bacterium
GTCATGCACCGCGCTGACCTGCTGGGTAAGAAACAAGCTATTGTTCTGGGTGAATATGGCGGACTGGGTCTGCCGATGGAAGGTCATACCTGGCAGGACAAAGCCAACTGGGGTTACCAGAGTTTTAAGGATGCGGACTCATTGTTTATTCAATACAGCAACTTCGTCAACATGGTCGCTGATTTTATACCGCGGGGTTTGTCTGCTGCTATTTACACGCAGGTGTCGGATGTGGAAGGCGAAGTGAATGGACTGATGACCTACGACCGTCGCAGGATAAAAATTCCGGTTGAAAAACTCAGGCAGGTTCACCAGAAACTTTACAAACCCCTACCATAATAAATTCGGAAATTTGGTTTTAAACTTTCAAATCTTTAACTATGGCAACTGATCGCAGGAAATTCCTACAACAACTTACAGGACTTGCAGCTGGTGTAGCTGGGGTTTCTATTTTGAGTAAGAGCGCATGGGCAGCGCCCGCGTCAAGTTCTTTCTTTGAGATATCCCTGGCGCAATGGTCGCTGCACAAAACCATTTTTGCAAAGAAACTCGATAACCTGGATTTCCCCGCTAAGGCAAAGAATGATTTCGGCATCAGCGTGGTGGAATATGTAAACCAGTTCTTCAAGGACAAGGCAAAGGATACAAAATACCTCAATGAACTTTTAAAACGTTGTAAAGACAATGGTGTGAAGAATCATTTGATCATGTGCGACGGGGAAGGCGATATGGGATCCACTAATAATGCTGAAAGATTAAAAGCAGTGGAGAATCACTACAAATGGGTAGATGCGGCCAAACATCTTGGCTGCGCCACCATACGGGTAAATGCTGCCGGTAGCGGTACTCGCGAGGAAGTGGCCAAAGCCGCTGTGGACGGGCTAAGCCGGTTAGGAGAATACGCGGAGAAAGAGGGCATCAATGTCATCGTTGAAAATCATGGCGGCTATTCCTCGGATGGCAGCTGGCTGGCTGGCGTGATGAAACAGGTCAATAAAAAGAATGTAGGAACGCTGCCTGATTTTGGAAACTTCTGCATCAAGCATGAGCCCAACAACTGGGGTAATTGCATTGAAAGTTATGATCGCTACAAGGGTACCGAAGAACTGATGCCTTTTGCCAAAGGTGTGAGCGCCAAGACAAATCATTTTGACGAGCAGGGTAATTGTGTTGAAACCGATTACAACAAGATCATGCGGATCGTGAAAGACTCCGGATTTAAGGGTTATATCGGCATCGAATACGAAGGGCCAACTTTAAGCGAGGATGAAGGTATTCGTAAAACAAAAGCGTTGCTGGAAAGAGTTGCGGCGGAGTTGGGATAAATGTTTTTTTCGAAATGTTTGGAAGCTGGGCTGATAATAGCTATGAAAAGGAAAAGCAAAGAGTTCCCAAATTGGTTACGGTATCTGTTGCTTATAGGCGCAATAGCATATCTTTTATGGGTGTTATTTTTAAAAAGCCCGATTCAACGACAAGAGTTTCCTTTATTTAGAAGTCGTTAGCTAGTCAAAATAATAATTCGATTTTAAGCTTTTAATTCACTAAAATCTCATCCACAAATATCCATCCCTTATCGCCCTTGCCCGGATGCCAGGCGGGTAGCTTGGCTACGGGATTTGCGATGATCTTTAGGTACTTTACCGTGGAAGGATTTATTTTACAATCAAATCCCTTCGTATAGGATGGTTTTCCGGCTTTGGGTTGTTCGGGTATGAGTTTTCCCAGCTGACTTAGATTTTTTGGATCATCACCACCCCAGATCTCGATGGATAGCGGCGGCATGATATAACTCCCGATATCGATAAGAGTACTGAGCGAGACCAGTTTTACTGGTACCGGGTTTGAAAAACGCAGCAGGCACTCCATCCGGTTTTGACGAAAGGCTACCCAGCCCCCGGAACGAAAATCGGTTTCACCTTTTTCCTGGTTGATTAATAGCATACCCTTCTCATCCTTGTATTGTTCCTCGGCTGGGGTTAGGTATATGACCGTGTCTGGTGTAAACGTGTTTTTATAAAAACTGGACTCGATGATATCGCTGCTGATCCAGCCCGGTTTGTATGCCCTGGCTTTGATATGTACATTACCATCGATCGTTTCACCACCCTTGAATTCAGCCGAATTGATGCTATCCGGTTCGCTGCCATGCACAGTATACCGGATCGTTGTGCCCTGTATATAATGTTTCAGTTTCAGAGCTATAGGGGAGCTGATAAAATGCTCTTCATTCAATAAGACTGGCGGCGATAGCTTTAAGATCATCGTGTCGCCTTTAAAACCGGTTTCGAAATGAATATTCTTTAATTTTTGTTCCAGGTTTTTCATATCCGCATCTGCCACCGGCGTGTTCCAGGCATGTACGGTTTTCAGGGATGGGAAATCCTGCAATTGTTCCAACTGCTGCGCCGTAACTGCCGTTCCCGACAAGGTAAGTGTATGCAGGTGTTTCAGTTTGCGTAAGGCCGGAAGACCGGCACCTGAAATCCCGGTAAAGGCAAGATTCAGTCTTCTTAAATTTTCAAAACCACTGATGATCTCCAGGTCTTCGTCTTTCAGGGGCATTTTCGCCAGGTCCAGGGTGACAATTTGTTTTTTTACTTTATCGAGTTCCTTTAACTGGTCGGCGTTGAACAGTTTGCTGTTGAAGAAATTTACAGATAGCGCAGGCGATTCCAGCGCCTCAGCAGCTACGACCCTGTTTTCCGTATTTAATTTTTTTACCAGCTCCTGATCTGCTTCCTCAAAATCATAAGAAGCGACTTCAGCGGCTTTAAAGATTTGGTCGGCCAGTAGTCGAAGGGTGTCTGCGGGCTGCAGATCGGCAACTTTTAGCTGGAAATCGGATCCTCTCCGAATCCACTGGGTGATGATCTCAATTTCCTGGTCGGTCAACTGGGGCTTACCCTGTGGAGGCATATGCTTTTTTTCTTCGATCGGCAAATGCACTCTTCGCAATAACAAGCCGAGGTCAGCAGCAGTCGTATCCCAGAGCTCACCGCTTTTACCACCTTTTAATAATAACTCCTCGGTTTCCATGACGAGCTCACCCTTGGCCTTTTTATTATTGTGACAGGAAATGCATTTTGATTCCAGGATCGGTTTTACCATATGTGTATACACAATGGCGTCTTCAGGATTTATGATCAGTTGTGGCTTTTCCGGCATGATCGGCGCCAGCAGGAAATTTTGACCATGCGTGATACCCGCGCCCTGGTGACCGGTAAAAACGATCAGGAAAAGAGCTACAGCTGCCGAGAGTAAGTTTGGAATTTTCTTTGTTTGTAGCAATGGTTGGAAACCATACCAAAGCAATGTAAAAACAGAAATCGCCACGCCGCCCCATTTATGCCAGAGCAGGGCTTCCGGGTCGTATCCTTCTTCTTTGGATAGAAATAAACCGGCCAGGGAACTGATCACAGTCGTGAATACAGCCAGTAATAAAAGAAAGCCGGTTGATCGGCGATAAGAATCATCTGCTTTTTGCGAAAAAGGTGGAAGAAAGATCATCGACAACGCGTACAATACAACCAACACCAGGGGAAAATGCAGGATGAGCGGATGCATTCGCCCGGCCACCTGTAGCCAGGCAGGGACTACAAACCTGTTTTCAAAAACGAGGAGAAATAGTAGCAGGCAGTTTAAAGCGATGGCAGCATTGAACAGGTAGTTTTTCCAGCGGTGCATGGGTTCAATATACTTTTATTTCGTCAATGAACAACCAGCCATGCTGGCCTTTACCCGAATGCCATTCAGGTATTTTTTTAACGGTATGAAATACGAGCTTCAGTTTGTCCGTGTTTATTTTACCTGCCGGTTTTATTTCAAGCACCTTGCATTGCTTGGGGCCAGGCTCCTGGTGGGAGAATGTTTTTTCAGCTGCCGGGATATATTTTTTCTTTGACGCATCGAAATAATAGGCTTCCACCCGCTCGGGTAAAAAGATCCAGCTATTTTCATCCTGTAGCAAATTGATCAGGATATTTTCTATTTTTTCTTTTTTGTTTAATTCGATATCCACGGTTACAGTATCACTGTCGAACCCAACCCAGCTTCCGGATCGGTAATTGGTGATGCCGCCGATATTATCGTTGAGCAGGTCCGGACTGCTGCCGGCGTATGATTCATTGGGTTTGGAATACCTGGCAGCCCGCATTGGCTTACCATCTTTGATGAAGGTTGCACTTACAGTCTCAGATGGCAGGTAATCTTTACCAAACGCCCTTGCTTTTACGGTTGTTCTTTTATTAATGGCGACTGATCCGGAATAAAGAAGATCATTTTCAGTCGGCTCCTTTCCGTCAAGTGTGTACCGGACTTCAGCACCGGGTTGATTGAAGGTGACTTCAAAACTTGTCGTGCCCGCGAAGAATCCCGAGGGATGCTTTAACATCGGCGGGGCCAACTGAAATCTTTCCTGTGCCAAACATGCCTGCGAAATTAAAAGGAGAGCATGCAGTGAAACGTATCTCATCATACAGGCGAAAGTTTATAAGGATATACCCGGCCAGAATTCCATTGCGCTACATAGAGATTTTCATCATCATCAATACATACATCGTGCGGGTATTGAAA
>JAEYOL010000023.1 GCA_023411775.1 Bacteroidota bacterium
GCATTTGAGTGTTAGCCAATCTGCGCTCGAACAGCGCCGGCTCCCTTACGCTGCGCTTTAAGACGGCTTACTCCGTAATTTTCTTAACGCCATTTTTCTGAGGCCAGGTTTTCCCCGGACAACAATGATCCACCATCCAGCATCCACTATCCAGCATCGACTCCCGACTAAAACTACTGGCTAACCATCTCTCTCGCATTCTCCATCGCCGCCGCTGTCGGCTTCTCCCCTCCCAGCATTCTGGCAATAGCAGTTATTCGCTCTTCGGTTTCCAGGAGGCGAATATTGGTTTTTACATGGTCTTTTACTACTTCTTTATAAACAAAAAAATGTGCATCGGCCTTACCTGCAATTTGCGGCTGGTGTGTAATGCAGATCACTTGTCGCCTTGTTGCCAGTTCGCGTAGAATAATTCCCACCTGCCGCGCCGCTTCACCGGATATTCCCGTATCAATTTCATCAAAGATCATGGTTGGAAGGTTTATGGATTGCGCTACCAATGATTTTATACAAAGCATCAGTCGGCTCAGTTCGCCGCCACTGGCAACTTTTCGTACCGGTTGAAACAATCCACTTTTGCCTGTTTCCCCGACAGGGAGATTTGCGTTAAATAAAAATTCTACACGATCTATTCCATACGCGTTGAGTTCGGGTTGCCGGGTGATCTCCACTTTCATACGTGCATTCGGCATACCCACCCGCACCAGCAGCTTATTTACTTTTTCTTCAAAGGGCTTTACCTGTTTTTGCCTGGCTTTGGAAATGGTTTCCGCAATCTTCATGGCCTGACCCTGCAACTGCCCCGCCTGCTTTTCCCTCGCGCCGATCAGTTCATCTATATTGAGTACAGCCTGTAGCTTTTCTTCCAGCTGCTTTTGTATCACCAATAATTCCGAGGTGGATTGTACACCGTGTTTCTTCAATAAACGGTAACCCATGGAGAGACGTTCATTGAGTGCTTCAATTTTTTCGGGGTCATATTGCACCCTATCATTGATCATTCCGATCTCATCAGCTATATCCTGTAGTTCTATTTGCGTTGATTGTAGGCGATGTAGTAAAGGTGCCAGGTCGGCATGGAAAGATTGATATTGATGAAGCTGGTTGTAGAGGCTTTTCACCTGTTGCACGATCGGGTTTTCATTCTCACCCAATTCGAAATAGGCTTTGTTCAAAACCGATTTAATGCCTTCCGCATTATTCAGCAGTCTAAGGTCGTTGTCTATTTCTTCCAATTCATTTTCTTTAAAGCCGGCTTCTTCAAGTTCGTTATACTGAAACTGGTTATAATCCGACTCTTTGTCGAACTGTAATTTTTGTTCGCGAAGTGTGTCACATTCCCTGCTGACAGCCTGCCATTGGTTAAAAATTGACGCATACTCCTGGAGCATGTCCGCATTGCCGGCCAGCGCGTCCATTACTTCTCTCTGGAAATCGCTATCACCCAGCTCAAGGGTATCAAACTGCTGGTGCAGGTCGACCAACAAACTACTCAGCTCCTGTAGTTGTGAAAGGTTAACGGGTGTGTCATTTATAAATGCCCTGGATTTACCGCTGGTATTGATCTCCCTTCTCACAACCACCTCTTCACCCGCATCCAGTTCATTATCTTTAAGAAATGCCCTGACACCTTTTTTATTTTCAGCCAGGAAGCTGCCTTCCACAATGCATTTCTTTTCCTTGTTGACCAGCACGGAGCTATCCGCCCTTTCCCCCAGTATCAGACCCAGGGCACCAACAATGATTGATTTACCCGCACCAGTTTCGCCAGTGATGGCATTTAATTTTTCGGAAAAATCAATCTCGAGTTTATCAATGATCGCGTAATTATGTATCGTGAGTTTTTGTAACATTGGAAGATGAATAAACTGTTTTACTCCTGTTATGATAGCAAATTAAGTAACAGGCGCCATACGCCAATAAAAAACCCCGCCAGCTTACGCAGACGGGGAAAATAAAAAAAGAAAATACTATTATTTCACTTCAACGTTGTTGCTAAGTTCTTCATCAACCAGTATCCTGCCGCAGTTTTCGCAGACCATCACTTTTTTGTGTTGTTTGATCTCGCTTTGCTTTTGGGGAGGAATAGAATAAAAACATCCGCCACAGGCATCCCTTTCCACGGGCACTACAGCCAGACCATTACGGTAGCTTTTGCGGATCTTATCGTAACTGGTCAGCAGCCGGGCGTCTACCTGTTCCCTGGCCTCACCGGCCAATTTACTAAAGTGCTTCTCTTCCTTTTCGTTTGCAGCGATGATTTTTTCGAGCTCGCTTTTTTTGTTGGCCAGCGTTGCTTCCTTGCTGGCAATATTTTTCTTTGCTTTCTCCAGCAAAACAGCTTTCTCAGCAATCTCCTCTGTAGCGTCCTTAATATGCTTTTCAGCCAGTTTGATCTCCAGCTGTTGCATTTCAATTTCTTTATTGATCGCTTCGAATTCGCGGTTATTCTTTACGTTGTCGCTTTGCTTTTCGTACTTCTTGATCAGCGCCTCTGATTCCTTGATCGCGTCCTTTCTTTGCTGGATAAATTCAGTGACACCATTAATCTCTTCTTCGATGCGGGTCTGGCGTGCATGCAGTCCCTGGATTTCATCCTCCAGGTCAGCTACTTCCATGGGAAGTTCACCTTTCAGTATACGGATCTCATCCATCTTGCTTTCTATTTTCTGAAGGGTAACAAGAGAATTGAGTTTTTCTTCGACTGAGAATTCTTTAACGTGTGCCATTGTTTTGTTTGAAGTTTAAAGGCTCAGGAATAATACACGGGATTGGTCACTACTCCTGTTTTAAGGACGGCAAAGTTAGGGAATTTTTCCACCAAAATTTCCTGTAGCAGGTCTATGGTGAATTGTTCGCTTTCATAATGCCCGATATCGGCGACTACCAAACGGCCATTGGCGTCAAAAAATTCATGGTACTTAATATCGGCACTGACATAGAAATCGGCACCGACGCCTAAAGCATTGTTAATCAAAAAACTACCAGCTCCGCCGCAAAGGGCTACCCTTTTTACCTGCTTTTGCCGCAGGCGGGTATGACGGACCAGTTTTAAATTAAATACTGATTTCAGGTGCTCAAGAAAGGCCAGCTCATCCATAGGCGCCGGAAGTTCACCCACCACACCTGAGCCGATCCCGGCATAACTATTAGCCAGGGGAATAATATCAAAAGCAACTTCCTCATATGGATGGGCCGCCTTCACCGCTCTGGTTATATCATGCTCTAGGTACCCGGGAAATATTACTTCTATTTTTAATTCCTTCTCCTGGTGTTGCTTCCCGATCTCACCGGCAAAAGGCTGGCTGCCTTCGCTGGCTTTAAAGGTGCCGGTACCCACTGTATTGAAACTGCATTCGCTATAGTTCCCGATATGGCCACCACCCGCCTGGAATATGGCATCCCGGACCCCGTCTGCCTGGTCAGTTGGTACAAAAACAATAAATTTTTTCAGCATCTGCCGCTTTGGCGCCAGCACCTGCAGGTTCCGGAGGCCTAGCAGCGAGGCCATTTTTCCGCTTACACCAGCAATGACGTTATCGAGGTTTGTATGAATGGCATAAATCGCGATATCATTTTTAATGGCCATGATAATAGCCTGCTCCACGTAATTTTTACCATTGATCTTTTTCAAACCCCCAAAGATTATGGGGTGGTGAGCGATCACCAGGTTGGCTTTTTTGGTAATGGCTTCTTCAATGACCTCCATGGTAGAATCCAGGCAACAAATGATGCCGGTACATTCGCGGCTGGCATCACCCGTGATCAGCCCGGCATTATCGTACTGTTCCTGCAGGGAGGGGTGAGCTTTTGATTCAAGAAACGATACTATTGTTCCGATTTGCATGATAAAAGTTTTTACCTGGCAGGCAAGTTAACAATAAGATCGACCGGTTTTTTACCAGCGGCTGAAATCTACACGACGTTTAAAAATCGATTAACTTTAAATATCGTTTCTTTGTTCTTTGGGAACGCGACCAAAGCCACCAATTGATCACTAAATTTTGATCGTCATGCTTAAAAGAACCAAAGGCCGTATTCTCCTTACATTATTAGTAGTTACCGGATTTGCCGGCACAGTCAGCAATACTGCTCCCACAAAGGAAGAGAGAAAGGCCGCGGTTGATTACCTGAAAAACTCCAAGCAAAACCTCAAAAAGGATTTAAAGGGACTAAACCGGTCGCAACTTGATTATAAAAACTCCGGCGGCTCCTGGAGCGTTCGGGAATGCTATTACCATATCGTTTTATCGGAAATAGAATCCTGGAAAATACTGGAAAAGGCCATGAAAGAACCTTCCAGGCCGGAGCAAAGAGCCGGGCTGAGTTTTAGCGATGAAGAATTACTGGCCAGGCTGGCCGACCGGTCCAATAAAATGGAAAGCCCCGCACACCTTAACCCGGTAAAAGCCCCCTGGAAAAGTATGGAGGAAGCCCAGGCAGCTTTTAAACAGGCGCGGACCGAGTCGCTGAAGTATATGAAAACCACCACCGCCGATCTTCGTAATCATTTTGTAACGCTGCCTTTAGGTAGGCTCGACTGTTACCAGTTCATCCTGTATATTTCAGCCCATAGTGCGCGTCATCATGAACAAATCTCCGGGATCATCAACGATCCGGGTTTTCCTAACTAGTCCAATTCTTTGCACTTCAAGGATTTAAAACTATCCTCTAACCCAAAATCGGGTAAACTACTATTGCAAGTATAAAAACTTAGACTTATTTTGGCAGCTCAACACTGCCTATGAGAAAGTTTGTACCAGTCATTTTCCTGGTTTTTCTCTGTTGTGGTTGTAAAAAAACCATCGAAAAACTCAAGGAAAACGCAGTTATCTCTGCGATGACCGACGGTCAGTGGAAAATAACGTTTTTTGATAAGAATGGATCTGTGATCACGACTGAATTTAGTGGATATAAGTTTCAATACCATAAAAATTATACGGTTGACGCTATTAAAGATGGAGTAGTGGAAAAATCAGGGACCTGGAACGGAGATCCCAATACTATGACCATAACTGCAAACTTTACAGGCGCCATCCATCCCCTGGATCTTATAAACGGAAGCTGGCATATCGATAAGAATAGCTGGACTTTCGTAGAGGCCTCCCAGACTGGCGGCGTCGATAAGAAAAAATTAAGGCTGGACAAGCTTTAAGTAAAACGACGGCCCCCGCGGCAGCCTCCCGCTAATTTCCATCTCCTTTGACAGATCCAACAAAAAATTGTTGATGAAATTCATTTTCTGTTGATTGTGCATTCTTTTTGCTTGGAAAAAGATAATTTTTGCAGGCAAAGGCCGTTTTAAAGAATAGCTAAAAACTAAACGTACTGAAAACGAGAATTTATAAACACGCCGGCAAGTCGTTTCTTGTCTTCCTGTTTGCAATATTTGGGGCTACTTCTGTTTTTGGACAGGCCCCCAACGCGAATTTTAGCGCCAATACCCGCTCAGGTTGTGTGCCGCTCACAGTAAGGTTTTCCGACATTTCCACTGGTAATCCCACAGATTGGAATTGGGAGTTCAGCAATGGTACTTTATCAACTTCAAAGGACCCAACGGTGACTTTTAGCACACCAGGTGTTTACTCGGTGAAGCTGGTAGTAAGAAATGCAGATGGTATTGATCAGATAGAAAGAATTGATTATATCACGGTATATCCCTCCCCTGTCGCCAACTTTAGCGCCGACATCACCCTGGGTTGCGTACCGGTTAAAGTAAACTTTGAAGATCGCTCTACGTCTTCGGAAGGAACTATCACCGGTTGGGAATGGGATTTTGGTGATGGCGGTACATCCACCCAGCAAAATCCATCACACACCTATACCAATACCGGATTTTATACTGTGACCCTGGTAGTAACCAGCAGCAATGGTTGTAAAAGAACTATCTCCCGCAGCCGGTTTGTCCGGGTGGTTGATGGAGTGTCCACTGATTTCAGCTTTACACTCGGTCGAACCTGTACCGCGCCTGTTACTGTTAACTTTAGAAACCAGTCTTCGGGACCCGGTAATATCAGTTATAGCTGGACATTTGGAAACGGTCAAACATCAACCGATCGAAATCCAACAGTTACCTATAATGCAGCAAATACTTACAATGTAAGACTGAACGCGCAAAGTGATTTTGGTTGTAGCGGCACCATTACCAAACAGGTTACCATTACCGAAACACAAACAGATTTTACCGGTCCTGATTACGCCTGTATCGGTCAGCCAACTAATTTTTTAAACGCATCCTCAAAGGCACCTGACGCTTCCTTCTGGAATTTTGATGACGGTACCACTTCCGCGCAAACCAACCCGGTTAAAACATTCCTGACGGCAGGAACCTACAATGTGAAAATGATCAATTTCTTTTCAAATTGTACCGACTCCGTTACAAAAACTGTGGTAGTGCAGGATAAACCAGCGGTAGATTTCAGCGTAGATGATAGTACCTCCTGTTCAGCACCCTTTAATGTGCAGTTTACAGACCTTACACCAGGCGGCGCAACCTGGCTATGGGATTTTGGCGACGGTACAACTTCAACCCTGCAGAATCCGCAACATCAGTATACAGATACCGGCCAACATACCGTGACTCTGACTGTAACAACAGCGTCTGGATGCCAGAGCACGATCACAAAACCCGCTTTAATAAAAATACAGGAAACAACGGTAGAACTGACGGCTGCCCGTGGTGGTTGCGTACCGTTCTCCTTCATACCACAGGCAACTATAAATACCCTGGATTCCATTGCTTCTTATCTCTGGGATTTTGGTGACGGAACCACTTCTACTCAGAAGGATCCACCGCCACATCTTTATAATTCCACCGGAAAATATGATCTATCGTTAACGGTGACAACAGTTAGTGGCTGCGTAGTTACAGTATCGATACCGGAAGGCATTCTGGTGGGAACGCCTCCTACTGTAAGTTTCACCGCGACACCTATGGACCAGTGCGCCAGTGAAACGTTCAGGTTCACCGGAGAAGCTATCACCACGCCAGGCGCCGACGTAACCTGGCACTGGGATTTTGGTGACGGAACGTCGACCCAGCAAAATCCCACGCACAAATTCACGATAATTGGAAATATCGATGTCACACTAACGGTTTCAAACAATGGATGTATTAACAGCTTTACACAAACTATACATGTTAAACCCCCGGTTGCTGAATTTATCCCAACTATAAATTGTACTAACCGGTCAGTAACGTTTAGAAATACAAGTAAAGTTGACAATTCACTTACGCCGCTTACTTATTTGTGGAAAATGGGTGATCCTGCCAATACCGAATTCACAACATTTGAACCCGGTGCTCCCTTTAGCTATCCGGCGCCTGGCACATATAAAGTGAAACTGATCGTGGTCAACGGGGATTGCACTGATTCTATCTCCAGGGAAGTGTTGATCGTACCACCCCAGGCAGCTGATTTTACGATTGATAAAAACCCGGTTTGTAAAGGCGATTCATTTCAACTGGAGGCCATCGGTAGTGATCCGAATGTTATAAAAAGTTATACCTGGACCGTTGGCGGAACTGTCTTACCAGCCAGCACCAGGAGCGTGTCGCATACCATTGCCAATACCGGCACTTATGATGTGCAGCTTAGGATACTTGACCTTAATAATTGTACGGATACCAAAAACGTGACAGACTATATCAGCATAACCGGACCCGCGGCACGGTTTGAAGCTGCCACTGCGGGAGGCTGTCAAAATAAAGCCGTTACTTTCAATGACCTGTCGACTCCGAACACCGCCAATATTGTAAGCTGGGAATGGAATTTTGGTGATGGCAACAAAGAGACATTCACGGCACCGCCGTTTACACACACTTATGCAAAATCGGGGCGCTTTAACGTATCCCTGAAAATAACAGATGCGGCGGGTTGTACTGATAACTTTAGTCTACCAACAGACCTGTTAGTTACCAATCCCATCGTTGGTTTCCGTGCCGACACCTTCTACTGTCCGGGTGCACCGCTCCCATTTGTTGATACCTCTTCAGGTGCAGGGCTTTCCTATTTCTGGCAATTCGGAGATGGTGGTACTTCTACGGAGCAACATCCTGACCATAGTTACCCGATGGGTGATTCGACTTATACAGTCAAATTAAAGATCCGCGATATTTCCGGTTGTGAAGATTCTGTGACCAAGGTGGATTATATCAAGATCAGGAGTCCAAAAGCAGCTTTTGCCATTCATGACACTACTACGATTTGTCCGCCACTCAGAACAGGCTTTACCTTCCAGGGCGCCGATTACCAGTCGTTTTATTGGGAATTTGGTGATGGCGGCGGGACAACGCTACAAAATCCGAATTATTTCTACAGTGATTACGGACGGTTTATTCCAAAATTATATTTAGTAGGACCGGGTGGATGTATGGATTCCGCGCAGGCCTCCGTATCGATATATGATCCGCTGGCATCAGCCAGTATTTCGTATGGTCCCGTTACTACGGCATGTAATTCGTTGAACGTAGACTTTGAGATAACGGTTCCACCTGCGTTTAAATTCCATTTCTTCTTTGGAGATGGATCGGTCGACTCGAGCCAGCAGACAACCCTTAGCCATTTCTATTCACGGCCAAGTTTCAATACACCCCGTCTGGTGATCTACGATACCATTTCCGGCTGCGAGGTAGCCATCAATGGCGGTAAGAGAATAAATGTGCTTGGCGCAATCCCACTATTTGGCAAGGATAAAAAAGAATTCTGCGACCAGGGTGTTGTAACGTTCAGAAACTTTACTACCAAGAATGAGCCCATCATCAATACGTTCTGGACTTTTGGAGATGGAGGAACCTCTAACGCTGAACATCCCACGCATAACTACACCCAGCCCGGCTTTTACCCGATTAAGCTGGAGGTGACGACGCAAAGTAATTGTACAAGTTCGTTCATGGATACAGTTCTGGTATATCGTACCCCTTCACCAACCATCGAAAGCCGCGATACGATTTGTCTCAACACTGCTGAACTGTTCCAGGGCCTGTTGGCTGTACCAGACACGCTGACTAACTGGCAATGGAGTTTTGCAAATGGCCAGTCGTCCAATAATCAAAACGGAAATGCAACATATACAGCATCCGGTAATTACACGGTTAGTTTAACAACCACTAACAAGATCAATTGCTCTGCAACGACCACAAAATCGATACATGTGCCGCCCCTGCCAACGGCGACACCTGTGCAGGATCCGCTTACGATACCGGTTGGCACAGGTACCAACCTGGCGATGACTTATACAGGCAATATCGTGGCGTACAACTGGCTGCCAACTACAAGACTTAATTGTACTGACTGCCCTACACCTTTTGCCGACCCGAAATATACAACCACTTATAGAGTAGGCGTTGAAGACCGGTATGGTTGTGTCAACTCCGGAGAGATAACCGTGATCGTGGTGTGTGGAAAGGAAAATGTAACTATCCCGAATACTTTCTCACCAAATGGTGACGGACGCAATGAAGTATTCTATCCCAAAGGCACAGGCCTGTTCAGGATAAAATCGATGCGTGTGTTTAACCGCTGGGGTGAAATTGTATTTGAGAAAAGCGAATTTACGGCCAATGATCCATCAGCAGGATGGAATGGCACTTACAAAGGCAAACTCGCAAGTCCCGATACGTATATCTATACCATGGAAATACTTTGTGAGAACAACGCTATTATTCCGGTCAAAGGAAACGTGACCCTATTAAGATAACGAGGTAATGAAAAAAGTACGAAACCAAATTAAGCTGTCGCTGCTGTTGCTGGCAATAAATTTCCCCGGATTTTTATTGGCACAGGATATTCATTTCTCGCAATTTTTTGAAACACCGCTGCTGAGAAATCCTTCGCTCGCGGGAATCTTCACAGGCGATTATCGCGTACAAATGGTATATCGCGATCAATGGGGAAGTGTAACTGATGGATACAGGACCGGCTCACTCAACGGTGAATACAAATTACCGATTGGCAAAGCTGATGATTTTCTCACACTGGGCGGGCAGATCCTCTTCGACAGGGCAGGCACCGCCGCGTTGACGCAAACCAGTTTTTTACCCGTGATCAATTATCATAAGTCGCTCAGCAATGAACGCAACCGTTATCTATCGGTTGGATTTATGGGCGGTGTGGTCAACAGGAGTATTGACCGCTCTAAGATGATCACCGATGATCCAAACGGCGAGCCTACTGTTGTACCTAGTTATACTTACATGGATGGTAGTGTTGGGCTTAGTTATAATTCGGACCTTAACGCGAATCCCGACAACAATTATTACCTGGGCGTCGCTTATCATCATTTTACAAAACCGAAAAATTCATTCTTCCGGGATCCATCCATCAAACTAAATCCCAAATGGACCGCATCAGCTGGTTTTCGTTTTAGTGTTGCCGAATTCGCCTATGTGTCATTGTTGGGTGATTATTCGATGCAGGAAAAATACCAGGAGACAATCGTCGGAGCATTGTATGGTCTTAAGATCGGGCCTGAAATTGACAATCCAAAATACACCATCCACGCTGGTGCATTTATCAGGTGGACTGATGCTATTATCCCCGTTGTTAAACTTGATTACTCCGGTTTTTCGTTCGCTTTTAGCTATGATGCCAATATCTCTAAACTGAAGCCTTACAGCTATGGCCGTGGTGGCTATGAATTATCGGTTTCCTATATCGGATTTACCAATCGCGACAACTCGAGTCTCAACGCCGTTCGGTGCCCGAGATTCTAAAGTACCTTCCATATCCCCTGAACATTAAATATCCGTTAAAAAATTAATTTCTCCCTGTTAATCAAATGGTTATCAATACCGTTTATTTTCGGGGGATTTTACGTTGCACAATTAAGAAAAAGGGTATATTATTGAGAAATAAAAGTAATTTTGTTTCGTTGAAAAGACTTCTACTCATACTACTTGTTTTGGTAACCGTTTTGCATGTGTCCGCACAGGATACACGCAACCCGGCACCTCCTGCCAAGAAGATAAGTTTTTATCCCAACCCTGCTACTTCCTTTATCACTTTTGACCTGCAGGATAATTTTCAGCAAGGCCTTACACTTACCGTGTTTAATTTTATGGGCAAGAAAATGTCGGAAACACAGGCAGTCAATGCGCGGACTGTTCTTTCCCTGACCGACTTTAGCCGTGGCACTTACATTTATCACCTCGTGGATCGAAGTGGTAAAGTACTCGACACAGGTAAATTCCAGGTGGCCAAGTAATCTGTAATTTTATTTCCTTACATCTTAAAGCACCTGTACGATCAGGAACTTCAGGTATTGTGTATTGTCCATTCCCCTGATAATAGGATGATCTGATGCCTGTGCCTGGAAAGTAACCTGCCTTAGTTTTCTTCTCGCATCTTTCGCAGCCATATCAATGATCTGCATGAAAAGATCGGGATCAACCAGGTTGGTACAAGAGGAAGTGACCAGGAATCCACCCGGACGAACCAGTTTCATTCCACGCAGGTTGATTTCTTTGTACCCTGTTATAGCTTTTTGAATTGTTTCCCTGCTTTTGGTAAACGCAGGCGGATCCAGCATCACCACATCATATTGCCGGCCTTCTTTCGACCATTGTTTCAACGCGTCGAAAGCATTAACCGTTTCGAAACGGCATATGTTTTCAAGGCCGTTCAATTCTGCATTTCGGGTAGCCTGTTGCACCGCGTTATCAGAAATATCAAGTCCCAGCACTGACTTTGCACCATAGTGCGCCGCATGAATTTCAAAAGTGCCGGTATATGTAAAGGCACCTAAAACTTCAGCATCTTTTACGATATGCTGAATAGCCCTACGATTATCGCGCTGATCGAGAAAGTAACCTGTCTTTTGCCCATTAGCAATATCCACATGAATCTTCAGGCCGTTTTCCTTGATAATAATATTGGTGTCGAAAGCCGCCGATAGGAACCCCTTCTGCTGAGGCAGCCCTTCCAGTTCACGAACCGGCACATCATTTCGTTCATAAATGCCCCTGGGATTAAAAATTTGCTCAAGCGCTTTGACGATCGCGGGTTTCCAGGAATCCATCCCCAGCGCAAGGGTTTGAATAACGAAATAATCGTTGAATTTATCAATGATCAACTGCGGCAGGCCGTCTGCTTCACCAAAAACGAGTCGACAGTTCTCGGTATATCCAATTTTTTTACGGTAGTTCCAGCATTCGGTCAGCCGGTCGAGAAAAAACCTTTCATTGATTTCGTCTGTTTTTTGACGCGTCAGGAGGCGAACAAGAATTTGTGATTTGGGGTTGATATATCCTTTGCCTACAAATTTGCTCTCATGCGTCAGGACTTCCACCGTTTCCCCGCCCATGAATTCACCCTCCACTTTCTCCACTTCGTTATTAAATATCCATGGATGTCCATTTGCAATACGCTGCGCTATTCTCTTCTTTAGGTAAACTTTTGCCATCATATAAATGTTGCAAGGTAATTGAAACCGGGAAATAGGTTTCAGGCGGAATCCGGGGAACATCCTCGCTGAAGTTTTGTGCTACGAGGAAGGATATTTCCACTCGGCCCTATACAGTGATTTCAAGCCGAAAAAGGCTCTCACTGTGAATACTGTCACTTACTTTCGGGCAAACAGGGCCTTATTAAGCCATTTTGTCCCGAAGGCATGCCTTGGCAGTATTATTGACAACCTTACTTTTGCAATCAATTTGAACAGAAATGACAGAAAAAGAATTGAAAGAGAAAAAGCCCGAAAAAACTGATAACAGTTTGGATATCAATTCAGATGAGTCGTTAAGCGGATCTACCCACCTGAATGAGCCTGTGGAGGAAGAGTCGGCCCTCGAAAAAGCGACTGAAGAGCTTAAGGAAGCCCGCGATAAATACCTCCGCCTGGCTGCTGAGTTTGACAATTTCAAGAGAAGAAATGCCAGGGAGAAGATCGAACTCATTCAGACTGCCGGTAAGGACGTGATTTACGACCTGCTCGAGGTGCTGGACGATTTTGAACGTGCTGAGAAACTTTTCGAAACTGATGGGGATATTGACAATGTGAAAAAAGGCGCCATCCTGATCCTGAATAAATTGAAACATGTGCTCCAGCAAAAAGGATTGAAACCGATGGAATCGATTGGTACGGATTTCAACGCCGATCTTCACGAAGCGATCACGGAAATTCCTGCACCAAAGCCCGAGCTGCAGGGAAAAGTGATCGACGAGCTGACCAAAGGTTATTACCTCAATGATAAGATCATCCGGCATGCAAAGGTGGTAGTGGGAAAGTAATGCATTAGCTCAACCGGTGCTTCAGGCGGCTTGAGGATAATTGTGTTTCAACCTGTGGCAAAATGTTCATAGCTTAATTTATATGTCAAAAAGAGATTACTACGAGATTTTAGGTATTTCAAAAGGCGCAGGTGCGGATGAGATAAAGAAAGCTTATCGCAAAGTTGCGATGCAATATCACCCCGACAGAAACCCGGGGGATAAGGCAGCCGAAGAGAAATTTAAAGAAGCAGCCGAAGCCTATGAAGTGTTGAGTGATGCTGATAAGAAGGCACAGTACGACCGCTATGGACATGCTGGTGTAAGCGGCAATGGCCGTGGACCGGGTGGTTTTAGCGGAGGCATGAACATGGACGATATCTTCAGCCAGTTTGGGGATATTTTCGGCGACGATGTCTTCGGCAGCTTTTTTGGAGGCCAGCGCCGCAGTCAGCGTGGCCAGGGAGTTAGGGGAAGCAATTTACGGGTAAAACTCAAGCTGACATTTGAAGAGATCGCCAGGGGCGTCAGGAAAAATATCAAGGTAAAGAAATATGTACACTGCGGTACCTGTTCAGGTTCTGGAGCCAAGGACAAAGGTAGCGTACAAACCTGTAAGACCTGTGGTGGAAGTGGCCAGGTGAGAAAAGTGCAGAATACATTTCTTGGACAGATGCAAACCGTTACAACCTGCCCATCCTGCAACGGCGAAGGCACCACCATCACGGCGAAATGCGGAACCTGTAAAGGCGAAGGTCGCGTGTTTGGGGAGGAAACAGTTTCTATCGATATCCCTGCTGGCGTACAGGAAGGCATGCAGTTAAATGTAACCGGGAAAGGAAATGCCGGGGAAAGAGGCGGCTCTACCGGCGACCTGATCGTACTGATAGAAGAAGAACCGCATAAGGATCTGCAGCGCGACGGCCTGAATGTGGCATACGATTTACATATTTCTTTTCCCGATGCGGTAGCCGGCGTTCAGGTGGAAGTACCGACCATTGATGGCCGGGCGAAAATTAAAATACCGGCAGGCACACAAAGTGGTAAAGTATTTCGGTTGAAAGGGAAAGGATTCCCTGCTGTCAACTCTTATGAAAAAGGCGATCAGCTGATACAGGTAAATGTGTGGACACCGCAATATGTTTCAGCCGAAGAGAAAGCCGCCCTGGAGAAAATGAGCCAGTCTCCCAATTTCAAACCACAGCCAGACAAAAGTGAGAAAGGATTTTTTGATAAGATAAGAGAAATGTTTTCATAATGAGGCCCGCGCGAAGGGGTCATCATTTGAACGGATATATTATAATCTGACTATCTTAGCGAAGGCAGGGTCGGATTGATTAATCATTACAAATCATAACGATATATGAGTTTTAATTCTGAATTTGAAAAATACGCGGTCAAGCACCGCAATATTTCCAGCAATACATTGCATAGCTATGCCTCCCATCTCGTCACTTCGATGACACCAAATATTATCGAAGAGCGCCCTATGAATGTCGCCGTCATGGACGTATACAGCCGTTTGATGATGGACCGTATCATTTTCCTGGGTTACCCTGTCAATGATGAGATCGCGAATATCATCACCGCCCAGCTACTTTTTCTCGACTCCGCGGACAGGGGCAGAGACATTAATATGTATATCAATAGCCCGGGCGGCAGTGTGTACGCCGGTCTTGGTGTGTACGACACTATGCAGTATGTAAGTCCCGATGTGGCAACCATCTGCATTGGTATGGCAGCTTCGATGTCATGCGTTTTGCTGGGTGCGGGTTCCAAGGGAAAAAGAGCTGCGCTCAAACATTCCCGGATCATGATGCACCAGCCCAGCGGTGCCATAGGCGGCCAGGCCAGTGATATTGAGATCACCGTAAACGAGATCAGGAAGCTGAAGAAAGAATTGTACGACGTGGTAAATGCGCACACCGGCAAACCGGTAGAGCAGATCGAGAAAGATTTTGATCGGGATAAATGGATGACCTCCGCGGAAGCCAAAGAATATGGCCTGATCGATGAAGTGTTGCTGGTCAATCATCGCAAGGAAAAGAAAGAGTAACCGGCCAGCGACCTACCAGCGCAAACAAAATATTTAAGACCATTAAAAAAAGCATATGAATCGCAATCATTTTTTATACGCCGATTGGAAAGCCGAGGGAGAACCTGATGAAGAGGAACAGGAGGAAAGACCAAAATCGGATTTGATGATGTTCCATAAAAAACTGGAAAAGTATTTTTTTGAGACCCGTAGTATTTATCTCTGGGGCGTAGTGGA
>JAEYOL010000028.1 GCA_023411775.1 Bacteroidota bacterium
ATTGAAAAATACGGGGATGAAGGCAAAAATGGGGTGATCGAAATTGCGATACCCGAACCTGCAAGAACCATCAGGCAGGTGCAGAAGCCGGTGACGAATGCCTGGGATATCCAGACAATCGTGGAGAGCAGGAAGAAAAAAGATAATTGTTAGTTGGATTTTAGAATTACTTGCCGGTGAGACGGGAAGGCGGGAAGGATTGATCCAGAATTTTTATACAGTTAGGATACAAGCTTGATGGAAATGTCTGTTGAGCTTGTATCTTTTTTATATGGATTCCCTACCCATCACACATACTCTGTACCCCTCTTGACCAATTGAAGGTCACGAAGGCAAACACAAAGACAAGAAGATTTTCATTCGTGCCATTCGTGCAATTCGTGGCTCTCATTTCCTATCTTTGCCGCCTCAAAAAAGATTTATCACTAGCTTATGGCTCGCAGCTCGCGGCTATCAGCTCAAAGCTAAATGTATGGCAACAACAGCAGACATCAGCCGTGGCCTCATCATCAAACTGGATGGCAGTTTGTATTCCGTCGTGGAATTCGGAGAAAATAAAACAGCCCGTGCGGCAGCGAAAGTATGGGCCAAATTGAAAGGGGTTGATAACAACCGTTCTATCGAAAAAACCTGGAACTCAGGCGATGCGATACATCCCGTTCGTGTAGAAAGAAAGGACTACCAGTTCCTGTATAAAGACGACACCGGGTATAATTTCATGGATAATGAAACCTTTGAACAGGTAGCTGTACAGGAAAACCTGGTGGATGCTCCCCAATTTTTAAAAGAGGGACAGACCGTTTCACTTCTCATCAATACTGAAACAGAATTACCTATGAGTGTGGAGCTGCCCGATAAGATCGCTGTTTTGGTAACTTATACCGAGCCAGGTCTTCGTGGCGACACCGCTACCCGCACCCTGAAACCCGCAACGATTGAAACAGGTGCGACGGTGAATGTACCCTTATTTGTAAACGAAGGTGAGATGATCCGTATCAACACCAAGACCGGCGAATACCTGGAAAGAGTAAAATAATTTCTTACCTGATTTTATAGCAAAATGGCCCAATTTCCCTTGATTTTGGGCCATTTTTGGTCAAAAACAGCCTGTTTTTGGCCAAAACGGCTAAAATTCTTTATAATCTGAATTCGATTTCCTTACCTTAGCCCTCCATTTGAGTCATAAACTAAACTGTCTATTAAATTGAAAAACATGGACTTCAAACAAATCCAGGAATTGATCAAAATGGTCAATAAATCAAACATAGGTGAATTGACCATTGAACAAAAGGATTTTAAAGTGACCATAAAGCAAAAAGAAGAACATATTACACAGGTTTTATCGGGTCCGTCAGGTAGCGCATACAATGCACCAGCCCATGTAGCGGCACCGCCACAACCTATATCATTGCCAGCTGCTCCGGCTGGCGAAAAATCTAAACCCGCTGCCGAAACACCCGCCTCCAACCTGGTTACCATCAAAAGTCCCATGATAGGTACCTTCTATCGCAAATCAGCACCCGACAAACCCAATTTCGTGGAACCCGGAGATGAAGTTTCAAAAGGAAAAGTGGTTTGCATTATCGAAGCCATGAAGCTATTCAATGAAATAGAAAGTGAAGTAAGCGGAAAAATCGTAAAGGTTTTGGTGGAAGATGCTTCGCCGGTTGAATATGACCAGCCGCTGTTCCTGGTAGAACCGATTTAATTTGAAAATGAGTCAATTTGAAAATTTGCTCAATAGCATTACATTTTCAATTGACATCCCGGTTTCAAATCAATACATTTTCCCGCGAGGTCCAGCGGACAAATTTTCAAATTAGCTGAATGTTTAAAAAAATATTAATCGCAAACAGGGGTGAAATTGCCCTTCGTGTTCTGAGAACCTGCCGCGAAATGGGTATTAAGACCGTGGCGGTTTATTCAACTGCCGATCGCGATAGTCTTCACGTAAAATTTGCTGATGAAGCAGTGTGTATCGGCAAACCCCAAAGCACCGACTCATACCTGAATATGGCGCACCTGATGGCGGCGGTGGAAATTACTAACGCCGATGCCATTCACCCGGGTTACGGGTTTTTAGCTGAGAACGCAAAATTCTCCGGCATTTGCAATGACCATGGGATAAAATTTATTGGCCCTACGCCCGAAATGATCAACCGCATGGGCGATAAAATAACCGCCAAGGAAACCATGATCAAAGCCGGTGTACCTGTTGTTCCTGGTGGGGAAGGTCTGTTGCAAAGCCTCGATGAAGCGAAAGGCCTGGCAAGGGATATGGGTTACCCCGTTATTCTGAAAGCTACCGCCGGAGGCGGCGGTAAGGGCATGCGCATCGTGTGGGAAGATTCTGAAATGGAAAAAGCTTATGACACGGCAAAGGCAGAAGCCGCAGCATCTTTTAAAAATGACGGGATCTACATGGAGAAATATGTTGAAGAGCCCCGTCATATCGAGATACAGGTTGCAGGAGACCAATACGGTAATGTCTGCCATATGAGCGAGCGGGATTGTTCGATCCAACGCAGACACCAGAAACTGGTTGAAGAATCTCCCTCACCATTCATGACCGATGAGCTTCGGCAAAAAATGGGCGAAGCCGCCAAGAAAGCAGCGGCGGCTATTAACTATGAAAGCGTCGGTACGATCGAATTCCTGGTTGACAAACATCGCAATTTCTACTTTATGGAAATGAACACGCGTATCCAGGTGGAACATTGCGTGACCGAGGAGGTGATCAACTTTGACCTGATCAAAGAACAAATAAAAATCGCAGCTGGAGAAAGAATTTCCGGTAAAGATTATATTCCGGAAATGCATTCGATCGAATGCCGTATCAATGCCGAAGATCCCGAGAATGATTTTCGTCCATCACCTGGTCGCATCACCACCTTACACCAGCCCGGCGGGCATGGGGTGCGTGTGGATAGCCATGTGTACGCAGGCTATACCATACCTCCATACTATGATTCCATGATCGGTAAGCTGATCACGATCGCGCGGACAAGAAATGAAGCGATCGATACCATGTACCGCGCATTAAGCGAATATGTGATCGAAGGTGTAAAAACTACTATACCATTTCACCTGCAACTGATGCAGGACGAGCGTTTCCGTTCAGGTGATTTCAACACTAAGTTTTTGGAATCTTTTCAAATGAAATAACAATTACCTGTTGACGCATTTGCAGGTAAACTTTTTCACGTGGGCCGGGAAGTCGGGAAGAAATTTAAATTTTCCGGCTTCCCGTCTTCTTTTACATCAGTCCTCTGGATGAGCTGGTTTATATTTGGTTAAATTGGAACAGTTTTCACAGATGTCAAAATTTTATTATGATCAGAAGATTTCTTTTCGCTTTGGCCGGGTTTAGTTGGATGACGGTGTCAGCGCAATCTTATCAAAAGCTCCATCAAAAAGCAGTAGTTGCGGATACGCATAATGATGTACTCTCCTCAGCTGTACTTGACGGAAAGGATATATCTAACAGGATCGCGGAAGGTCATAGTGACCTGGTGAGGTTTAAAGAGGGTGGGGTGGATCTACAGTTTTTCTCCGTGTACACAGGCCCCGAGCCGCGCAACAAAGAAGGCGCTTATAAAGACGCCAATGAGGAAATTGATTCTCTCGAAAGTATTGCAGCGCGCAACCCCAACCGGATGGTACTGGCTAAAACGGTGGCAGAGATAAAACAAGGTTTACGTAAGAAAAAGCTGGTGGGTTTGATCGGCGTTGAGGGTGGCCACATGATCGAGGATGATATTCAAAAACTGGAAGCATTGCATGGGCGTGGCATGCGTTATCTCACGCTGACCTGGAACAACAGCACTTCCTGGGCCAGCAGTGCCATGGATGAATCGGGAAATTCTTCTCATGTTTTAAAGCATAAAGGGTTAAATGATTTTGGTCGCCAGGTTGTAAAGCGCATGAACGAGCTGGGTGTGATCGTCGATCTTTCTCATACAGGTGAACAAACTTTTTACGATGCAATAGCCGTTTCCACTAAACCGGTATTGTTATCGCATAGTTCGGTTTGGAATATCTGCCCCGTATTCCGCAATGTAAAAGATGACCAGCTCCGCGCCCTGGCAAAAAATGGCGGCGTGATCTGTATAAATTTCTATTCAGGTTTTATCAGCAGGGATTATCATGAGCGTTCAGAATGGCTAACAGGACCTGCCAGAAAAGCAATACAGGATTCATTGTTCAACATCACGAAAGATTCCGTTGAAATGAGGAAAAAGTGGAGGGAGTATTTCAGGGCTGAGTTAACTAAAGTTCGTCCCACGATTGATGACCTTGTCGACCACATTGATTATGTAGTCAAACTCATCGGCGATGATTATGTCGGTATTGGGGCTGATTATGATGGTGTCAGTTCTCTGCCCGTAGGGATGGAAGATGTGACAACCTATCCTAAAATAACGGAGGCTTTATTAAAAAGAGGTTACTCCAAAAAGTCCATCAAAAAAATCCTCGGAGGTAATGTGATGCGGGTGATTGAAGCGAACTTTAGGGATTAGTGATTAGGAGTTGGTGATTAGGAATTGGGTACTCGCCCCAATTCCTAATTACTAATTACCAATTCCCTGGAAATAGCTTATCTCAAAAATAGCATTTCCCTATACTTCGGCAGGTACCATTCCTTATCATCTACCAGCAATTCCAGTTTGTCGGCGTGATAGCGGATCTGGTCGAAGAAAGTATCTTTCACTTTGCTTTGATAGGCGAGTGCTTTTTCCCTTGTATCTTCTATATTATTGCAAACTTTCCGGGCTTCGATCATTTGTTCTACCAGGTCGCTGGCCTTGTTGATATGCTCTGATATCTTATCCAGGATTTGTTTCTGGTTGCTATAAGCCGATTCCGGTAATCCAGCTTCTTTGAGGCCTTTGATATTCGATGCGAGCAGGTTTTGATAACGTATCGCCGGCGGCAGGATATGACTTGTTGCCAGTTCTCCCATAATGCGACCTTCGATCTGTACTTTCTTGATGTACTTCTCTAATTCAATTTCATGCCTTGCTTCCAGTTCAGAATGCGAATAGATATTATTGTTCTTGAAAAGTTTTTTTGCCTTTTCAGTAACCATGGCATCCAGGGCAGCAGGCGTGGTTTTTACATTGGGTAACCCTCTTTTTTCGGCTTCTTTTGTCCAGGCTTCGCTATATCCATCACCTTCAAATAATACTTTCTCGCTCGATACGATATACTCGCGGATGACATGCATGATGGCGATCTCTTTTTTCTCGCCTTTTTCAATCAGCGTATCAACCTCTTTTTTGAATTGTTTTAGCGTTTCCGCCATAATGGTATTCAGTACGGTCATCGGGTTCGCACAGTTGGCTGATGAACCTACTGCACGGAATTCGAATTTATTCCCTGTAAACGCGAAGGGCGAAGTACGGTTACGGTCGGTTTTATCCATCAACAACTCAGGGATGTTTTTATGGATATCGATCTTCAGCATGCTTTCATCCTGCTCATCAAATTTATCGCCTACTCTTTCTTTCACTTCCTGTAACACTTTGCTCAGGTACTGACCGATAAATACAGAAATGATTGCGGGAGGTGCTTCATTGGCACCAAGCCTGTGGTCATTAGGTGCTGACGCGATAGAAGCACGCAGCAAATCAGCATAATCATGAACCGCTTTGATGGTATTGACAAAAAATGTCAGGAACATCAGGTTGGTTTTTGGTGTTTTGCCAGGAGCCAGCAGGTTGATACCGGTATCAGTCGACATACTCCAGTTATTGTGCTTACCACTACCGTTGATACCGGCAAATGGTTTTTCATGCAGCAATACACGGAGACGATGACGACGGGAAACCCTGTCCATAACATCCATGAGGAGTGAGTTGTGGTCAACTGCTACGCTCACTTCTTCAAATATTGGTGCGCACTCAAATTGAGCCGGCGCAACTTCATTGTGCCGGGTGCGCAATGGAATTCCGAGTTTGTAAGCTTCATTCTCAAAGTCGCGCATATAGGCATATACTCTTTCGGGGATAGATCCGAAATAGTGGTCTTCCAGTTGCTGATTCCTGGCTGAATTATGACCATAAACGGTGCGACCACACATTACCAGGTCGGGCCGCGCATTGAACATAGCTTCATCCACCACAAAATATTCCTGTTCCCAACCCAGTGTGGAAGTAACCCTGCTTACATTTTTGTCAAAATAATTACAAACATCTACTGCGGCTTTGTTGAGTGCTTCCGCGGCTTTCAACAATGGTGCTTTGTAATCGAGCGACTCACCTGTATACGAAACGAAAATCGTAGGAATGCAAAGTGTCTTTCCATTTCCAATCTCCATGATAAAGGCAGGAGAGGAGGGATCCCAGGCAGTATAGCCACGGGCTTCAAATGTTGCGCGGAGTCCACCACTTGGAAAGGAAGAAGCATCTGGTTCCTGCTGGATCAGGGCATCACCTTCAAACTGCTCGATTGGGGTGCCATCGCTCTTTAATGTAAAAAACGAATCATGCTTTTCAGCGGTGGTACCGGTAAGCGGTTGAAACCAGTGCGTATAATGGGTTACGCCTTTCGACTCTGCCCAGGCGCGGATACCTGTTGCAATCTGGTTGGCCACTGCACGGTCAATCTTTTGCCCGGCCCTGATAGATCCAGTAAGGCTTTTATAAGCCTCGTCGCTTAAAAATTCGCGGGCGGTTTTTAGGGTAAAAACATTGCTCCCAAACATGGAGGTGACTTTGGAACCTTTATGCTCCCCGTTGGCGCTGGTGGCCAGGCTTGAAATTGCTTTAAAACGCAGTGACATATTTGTTTTTTTATTTTAAGCAAAACAACGGATTTCGCTTAATTATTCAAATATTTTTTTCCAAATCCTCATTTTTGTGAGGAAAATTGGTGAAAAAACTAAATTTAAAGCACAATCTGTTCAAAAACGTCCTGAAACTCTGCTACTTAATTAAATTATTATTTTTTTTAAATTGATTGACTATAAGGTTCACTTTATGCCAATTGGTGTGTACCACCGCCAGGGTGATAAGAAGCGGGATCGTAATGCTGCGGTAACGTACGATGGCCCCCAGGTTATTGACCGAGAAGCCGATCGCCAACAAAAGTGAGGCTGAAAAAAAGATGCAGAAATAAATGACATTTTTCGACCGGGCAATATTTCGTACGGGGAATACCAGGAATAAAAAGAAAAGAAACCACATCAAAATTGTTTCGGTGGCTGCTGCCAGCGAAAGCAGGTGGTGTACATCACTGGGATACGGCCGCAGGGCCGACAGAGCAATGGCCTGAGGCGTATTCCGGATAAAACTACCAAGGCTTGGATCCAGTTCGTTGATTGATACACTGGAATTCCCCACCAGTCTTAGAAATGCCTGCTGTTTTTCTACCACGGCAGCGGGGAAGTCGAGTTCTGGTTCTAAATATCGTAATCCAAAAAAGCAGGCGGCACAGAATAAGTACACCAGCGCAAAACTTGCCAGGGCATATTTCGGTTTTTTATTGGCGATAACCCAGGCCAGTATGGGAGGTAATATGAGGGCCAGTACAAAATTTCGTAGTAGCAACAAGATCAAAAGCCCTAATAAGACCCCCAGCCATCTGACCGGCTTCCAGTTATTTTCCTTGTTTGCAAAATAGATATGATAGATGACCAGCGCGACACCGATAAATAATAATCCTTCTTTGTGCAGGCCGCTCGACCAGTAAAAAAAGGAAGGCACCAGGAAAATGCTGACCAGTATACCTGTCTTTTGGGTTGGAAATACATCTATCATTACCCGGTAGAGCGCCATGGGACCGAAGAGTGAGACATAAGAATACAGGATCACATTCACATAGTAATGTCCAAAACTGAAAAGATCGAGAATGGAAAGGAATTTAATGAAGACATTGGCTTTAAGATCGTTCCAGTTGGAGTTGTGTGATCCGAATAAAGAATGTAAAACACCACCTTCATCGTAGCGGTCAAAGATCGTATTAAAATAAGCCGAGGGATCGTTTAGCAGCAGGTTATATTCGATCAGGGCGCCGTGGTGATAGCTCCAGGTGTCCATCATCTGTGCAAAATTTCCGTAGAAATGTCCCATCCAGCCATAAAATATTCCGGCGATGACTTTTATTAAGAAGATGATGACAAGCTGGGGTTTGGTCAGGCCTGTCCTGATAAAAAAACGGCTTTTGGTGATCAGCCAGGCAAATAATACCAGGTAAGCGGCGAAAAGGATATACTCCAAACAGGGTTAGTTTTAGCGATGCAAAATAGCCATATTTTGGGTAAACCGTCGGTGCCCTTCGTGCAAATCTTCGTGCCCTCGTGACCAAATTCAGGACACGGAGGACACAGAGGAAACACGAAGGCCACGGAGGCTCTATTGAATTTTCTTCGTGCCCTTTGTGCAAATCTTTGTGCTCTTCGTGACCAAATTCAGGACACGGAGGACACAGAGGAAACACGAGGGCGTGGAAATTAGGCATCGATTCATCCTAGTATTTATCCATCCGCATCATTCACGTTTTTGTTCAAAACTTCGTCCCCGTTTTACTTGCTCTATTTTCTTAGCTTTGCCGCTCCTTCAACTAATTTATTTTTCATGGAAATAACCCTAAAAACAGCGCAACAGCTCCGGCTTACGGAAGAAGAATTTGAATTGATCCAGAAGAAGCTCGGCAGGATGCCCAATTTCAATGAGCTCTGTGCATTTTCCGCGATGTGGAGTGAACATTGCAGCTATAAGAATTCAATAAAATGGTTGAAGACATTACCTCGCGAAGGTGGGAAAATGCTTGTGAAAGCAGGAGAGGAAAATGCCGGGCTGATGGATATCGGCGACGGGCTTGGTGTGGTATTTAAAATTGAATCCCATAACCATCCCTCTGCCATCGAACCCTTCCAGGGTGCTGCTACCGGCGTGGGTGGTATTCACCGCGATATTTTTACAATGGGTGCAAGGCCGATCGCGGCTCTGAATTCACTGCGATTCGGGAAACTGTCGGAAGATAAAACACAGCACCTTCTTTCGGGTGTGGTACATGGTATCGGGCATTATGGAAATTGCTTTGGGGTGCCTACGGTTGGAGGTGAAATTTATTTCGACGAACGCTATCATACCAATCCTCTTGTGAATGCCATGAGTGTTGGGATTGTAAAAGCCGGCGAAACTGTATCTGCCACTGCCATAGGCAAGGGCAATCCTGTGATGTTTGTGGGAAGTGCTACCGGCAAAGACGGGATCGGCGGGGCATCATTTGCATCTGCCGATATCACAGAAGATAGTGCCCAGGACCTGCCTGCCGTACAGGTAGGAGATCCTTTCCAGGAAAAAAAATTACTGGAAGCCTGCCTGGAAGTGATCCAAACTGGCGCCGTAGTGGGTATGCAGGATATGGGTGCCGCAGGTATTATCTGCTCCACGGCCGAGATGAGTGCAAAAGGTGAGGTTGGTATGCGTATCGATCTCGATAAAGTACCCACACGCCAGCAAAATATGAAAGCCTGGGAATTGCTGCTGAGCGAAAGCCAGGAGCGTATGCTGATGGTGGTGCAGAAAGGCAAAGAAGATATTGTAAAGGAAGTATTCGATAAATGGGATCTGCCCTGCTCTGTTATTGGTGAGGTTACAGATAATGGGATACTCGATTTTTATATGCATGGCGAGCTTGAAGCATCCATACCCGCACATGAACTGGTGCTGGGTGGCGGGGCTCCGCAATATGATCGTGAATATAAAGCACCTGCCTATTTTGAAGAGATCAACAAGTACAACCTTTCTCAGATACCCGAACCATCCGACAATCTGAAGTCTATCGCGGAACAGATCATTCAACTGCCTTCGATCGCATCCAAGCGGTGGATCTATAACCAGTACGATAGTATGGTGGGAACGGTCAACACTTCAACCAATGCACCCACTGATGCAGCGGTGGTGGTTGTAAAAGGAACGAAGAAAGGGCTGGCCGTTACCACTGATTGCAACAGCAGATATGTGTATGCTGATCCGTACAAAGGCGCAATGATTGCCGTCAGCGAAGCGGCCCGCAATATTGTATGCAGTGGCGGTCAGCCGCTGGGGGTTACCAACTGTCTCAATTTTGGTAATCCATATGATCCTGAAGTTTATTACCAGTTTGTGCAGGCCATCAAAGGAATGGGAGAGGCCTGCCGGAAATTTGATACACCGGTTACAGGTGGTAATGTTAGTTTCTATAACCAGAATCCCGACGGTCCTGTTTATCCAACACCAACAATCGGGATGGTGGGATTGCTGGAAGATGCATCGCAAAAAATGACTCTTGACTTTAAAGAGGAGGGTGATGTGTTGTACCTGGTAGGAAAGAGCCGTAACGATATTAACTGTTCGGAATACCTGCACAATGTTCTTGGTATCAAGTCATCACCCGCACCGCATTTTGACCTTGAAGAAGAGTATGCGCTGCAGCAAAAAATAAGCGAGGCCATCAGTAAGAAACTGATCAGGTCCGCGCATGATGTAAGTGAAGGCGGTTTGTTTGTTACGCTTTGTGAAAGCGGGTTCCATAATGAACTGGGTTTTTCTGTCATTAGTAATAATGAGTGTCGTAAAGATGCCTGGCTCTTTGGTGAAGCCCAAACGCGTGTTGTCGTAAGTGTATCACTGGATAAGGTAAATGAATTTGAAAATTTTCTCGCCGGCATTGCATTTGAAAAACTCGGAGTAGTTACCAGTGGTGAAATAGTGATTGATGGTGATTTCTGGGGCACTATCGACTGGTGGCAGGAAAAATATGATACCTCGATTGAAAACTATTTGTCGAAAGAAGAAGCCGGATCGGCACTAACAGCTATTTAAGGAAAAAATCAATGGGAAAAAAGATAGCAATCATTGGGGGTGGAAACCTGGGTACCGCCATCGCGGAAGGATTATTGAAAAGCGGTTTTAGTGACGCGCAGGACATCACTATAACCCGCCGGAACACTGTTGCACTGATGCCGCTCCAGGAAAAAGGTGTTGTGGTGACAAGCGACAATTTGGACGCGGTCAAAAATTCGGAAGTGATCATCCTGGCTGTCAAACCATTCCAGGTGGAAGAAGTGTTGGGAAAGATTGCGAAGGAAATGAATGATCAAAAGATCCTGATCTCCGTGGTAACCGGTGTACTTCTTAGTGACCTCGAGACGATTGTGGGAAATAAGCTCTCTTATTTTCGGGCTATGCCCAATACGGCAATAGCGATCCAGGAAAGCATGACCTGTATTTGCAGCCGTCACGCCGATGATGATACCGTCAGTTATGTAATCGATCTTTTCAGCAGGCTGGGTAAAGTGGTTACGATCGATGAAAAGCTGATGGAAGCCGCCACCATCCTGGCAGCCTGCGGCACCGCCTATGCCATGCGGTATATCAGGGCCAATATCCAGGGAGGTATTGAAATTGGGTTTGATGCCACAACTGCTTCACTCATAGCCGCACAGACCGTAAAAGGAGCGGCGGAACTTTTGCTTCAGAAAGGTTCACACCCCGAACAGGAAATTGATAAAGTGACGACACCCAAAGGTTGTACCATCGCCGGATTGAATGAGATGGAACACCGGGGATTCAGTTCCTCGCTGATCAGGGGAGTAGTAGCGAGTTATAAAAAAATAGCCAAGGACGCATAGTCCTTTATCTTCAATTTGAATTGTTATTTTTTCTACAGAAATCACCCTGTTTTCCCCAATAAAAATTTCAAATTTCAACAGGATAAAAAATTGCCTTAGCTTTGCATGACCTCTTGGAAATTTCTTGTTTACCTGATTTTACCGAAGTCTCCGTTGGTCATGGGTGGGGCTGTGTTTTCAAACAACTTGTAGAACTTTAAATTGGTACGGCTGCGTTTTTTGCTGAGCAAATAAGTATTTGCCCTGTCCCTGCTTTTTTTATAGGATCGAAAATTGACCATTTTATGGCTAAGTATATTTTTGTTACAGGAGGCGTTTCATCGTCATTGGGTAAAGGTATTATTGCCGCATCGCTGGCAAAGCTGCTCCAGGCAAGGGGTTTGAGGGTGACGATCCAGAAATTCGATCCTTATATCAACGTAGACCCCGGCACACTTAATCCCTATGAACACGGCGAATGTTTTGTAACCGAAGATGGTGCCGAAACAGATCTTGATCTGGGTCATTATGAGCGTTTCCTGAACATCTTTACTTCTCAGGCCAACAATGTCACTACCGGCCGGATTTACCAGACCGTTATAAATAAAGAAAGAGAAGGCGCATACCTTGGAAAAACCGTACAGGTTGTACCACATATCACCGATGAGATCAAACGCCGGATGATGGTGCTGGGCCAGGGTGACAAATATGACATCGTGATCACCGAGATCGGCGGTACGGTGGGTGATATTGAAAGTCTGCCCTTTGTGGAAGCTGTTCGCCAGTTGCAATGGGAGCTGCCGGAAGAAGATACTGTTGTTATACATCTTACACTGATACCATATCTGAAAGCTGCTAAGGAATTAAAAACAAAACCAACGCAGCACAGTGTGCGCATGCTGAGCCAGGAAGGCGTACATCCTGATATTATCGTGTGCCGGATGGAAAAGCCATTGTCGCCTGATCTGCGCAGGAAGATTGCCCTGTTCTGTAACGTGAAACCTGAGGCCGTGATCGAAGCAGTGGATGCACCAACGATCTATGAAGTACCGCTGACCATGATGCGTGAGAAACTGGACCTGATATGTTTGAAGAAATTAAATATTACAAGTTATAAGGATGCGGAACTGACTAAGTGGATAGAATTTCTGGATAAACTGAAATACACCAAGAGCAAGGTTACGATTGGTCTGATCGGCAAATACCTGGAGTTGCAGGATGCTTATAAATCGATCCTGGAATCATTTGTACATGCCGGCGCGATGAATGAATGCCAGGTGCAGGTGGTAAATGTGCACAGCGAATTTATAACCGAAGTCAATGTCGCTGAGAAACTGGCGGGTATGGATGGGTTGCTGGTAGCCCCGGGTTTTGGCCAGCGCGGCGTGGAAGGAAAGATCATCGCTGTGAAATACGCCAGGGAAAAAGGACTGCCATTCTTTGGGATATGCCTGGGCATGCAGATGGCAGTGATTGAGTTTGCCCGTAATGTGCTTGGCCTGTCAGGTGCTAATTCTACTGAAATGGACCCACAGGCCAAAGATCCCGTGATTGATCTGATGGAAGAACAAAAGCAGATCACTGCGAAAGGGGGAACTATGCGACTTGGCGCTTACCCCTGTATTATAAAGGAAAATACCCTTGCACATTCCATTTACGGCACCACTTCAGTTAGCGAACGCCATCGTCACCGGTGGGAGTTCAACAACCGGTATCTTGAACAATTTGAGCAGGCGGGCATGATCGCCAGTGGAAAGAATCCCGCGACCGGACTGGTAGAGATTGTAGAACTTCCTGATCATCCATTCTTTATCGGAGTACAATACCACCCTGAACTAAAAAGTTCGGTGGAAAACCCTCAGCCCCTGTTTGTAAGGTTTATCAAAGCGGCCAAGGCTTATGCAGAAAATGCCGCCGATGTCAAGACCCCAGCATTACAAAAAGCCATGATATAGAAGAAACATCCAGCATCGAGTATCAAGTATCGGCCTCACTCCCAACCCCTCTCCCAAGGAGGGGGAGCTATAATCATCCAGTTTCTAACATCCAGTATCCTACATCAAGTATCCAGTATCCGGCATCCAGCCCCATTACCCTATCTTTGCGGCTCTTAAAATTTTTAGGCTGATGAATTTTGACCGCAATACCGTCTTAGGATTTATCATTTTGGCGGCACTTTTCCTGGGATATTTTTATTACAACAGCAAAGAACAGGTGGCCATGAAAAGGGAGCAGGCCAGGTTGGATTCTATTGCTAATGCCAACAGGCCCAAGCCCGATACTGCTGCCATCAAAATAGATGCTGCCAGGGCAGATTCATTGGGCCGCATTAATAAAGCAGGTGACTTTCAGACTGCCGCCATGGGTAACGAACAGTTAACGGAAGTTAGCACCCCGCTTTTTACCATCGCATTTACCAATAAGGGCGGTCAGCCAAAATGGATAGACCTCAACCATTTTAAAAGCCGGGATAGCGGGTTGGTGAGACTGGCGGGAACTGATTTTGACAGGCTCAGCTATACGATCAACACAGGTAATAATAATAGCGCACAAACAGCGGAACTATATTTCCAGCCTGGAATTGTTCAAAAGAATGCTGACGGAACACAGACTGTTTCTTTCGTACTACAATCTTCAGATAGTGCGGGTACAGCTTCTATCACTCACCTCTACACGGTGAAGCCCGATGATTATATGATCGATTTCAAGGTGCAACTGAACGGCGCCAATAAATTACTGACTGGTGGCGTGATGAACCTCAACTGGCAGTACACTGCTTCACAGCAGGAGTCAGATATTGATTTCGAAAAACAAAATACACAGGTGGGTTATGTTGAAGACGGAGAGTTTGATTACCATACTATCGGTAGAAGGAGCAGCGTGAATTTTAATGATCCGGTTAAGTGGGTAGGTGTAAGGCAGCGGTTTTTCAATTCAATACTCATTTCCAAAACGAATTTTACTTCCGGTAAAATGAACTGGGAAGTGCCACCAGACGCTTCAGAGATTGTCAGCAAGACCACCACTGATATGCGTGTTGAATTGCCGGTAGCGTCTGAAACAACGGCAGATTTCAGTATCTACTACGGTCCCGCCGATTATCACCTGTTGCAGAAATATGATATGCAACTGAGTAAGCTCGTCAACCTGGGACAGGGTATGTACGCTTTTGTCAGGCCATTAAACAAATATGTGGTATTACCTGTATGGGATTTCATAAAAGGATTTGTAAGCAACTATGGTTGGGTTATTGCCTTTCTTACCCTGGTGATCCGCCTGATCATTTCGCCACTGTCTTATAAGAGCTACCTGAGTGGTGCTAAGATGAAGGCTCTGAGACCGGAGATCGCAGCACTAAAGGAAAAATTCGGTGGTGATCAGCAAGCCATGAGTATGGAGCAAATGAAGTTGTTCAGGGAGGCTGGGGTAAATCCCCTGGGTGGATGTATACCCGCTTTATTACAGATCCCGATCTTCTTTGCCTTGTTTAGTTTTTTTAGTTCGAGCTCAGATCTGCGAGGGGCTGAATTCTTATGGGCCAATGATCTTTCTGCTGCAGATGACGTGATCAAGTTTGGTTTCCATATTCCGTTATTGGGAAGTCATTTGAGCTTGTTCACTATTACGGCTGTGCTCACTAGTTTGCTGATCTCGATTTACAGCATGAGCCTGTCACCCGACCAGAGCAACCCGGTATTAAAATACATGCCTTATATTTTCCCGATATTCCTGTTGTTTATCTTTAACAGGCTTCCATCGGCGCTTACCTGGTACTATACCGTTTCAAATATCATTACCCTTATCCTGCAGTTCGTGATCCAGAATTATATTATTGACCACGATAAGATCCTGGCGCAGATCGCAGAGAACCGAAAAAAGCCAAAAACAAAATCGAAATGGCAGGAGCGTATGGAGCAAATGCAGGAGCAGCAAAAGCGAATGAAAGAAATGCAGCAAAAATCAAAGCGATAATTTACAATCGTTAAAATACTCTTAATGATAGCCGGGTTCCTGTTTGCAGTAACCCGGTTTTTTTTGTTAAGCAACTTATTATAATTTGGTGCGTCTTTACTAAAATAGATCCTGGCATGAAAAAAAACCTTTCGATCATATCCGTTGTTTTAGCGCTCGTATTTGCAAATACAAATGCTGACGCACAGAAAAAGCTGACGGAGGCCACGATTTCTTATGATATCGTGATCAATACAAACAATACAACGCCACAGGTAGCGGACCTGCTTGATGGCGCGGTTAGTGTGATCTATTTGAAAGGCACTTCGAGCCGCTCAGAAATGATCAGTTCGCTGGGCACCCAGTCTACGATCATTGATGGTAAGACTGGTAATGTTACAATACTGAAAGACTATGGTGAGCAGAAATACATGATCAAGATGACACCGGCCGAGTGGAAGGCTTCCAATAAGAAATATGAAGGCAGCACTTTTACTTATGAAGAGGAATATAAAACGATCGCAGGTTACAATTGCCAGAAAGCAATAGGAAAACTGGCTGATGGCAGCACATTCACCGTTTATTTTACTAAAGACCTGGTTCCAGTAAATAAAGATTTCCAGTACCTCAACAAAAACCTCCCCGGCCTGGCTATGCAGTACGAAGCCGTGATGGGTAATCAGAAAGTCACCTATACTGTATCAAGCATCAACTTCAACCTGGTGCCAGCAGCAAAATTTGACCTTCCCAAAACGGGTTACAGGGTCATGAATTACGAGGAAACTAAAGGTGGAAACTAATTAGCGGGTAGCCGCGTTTGGATTGAAAGTAAGTTTACCGTTCAACACCACTTTTTTCTTTAGTGGAACGGTGTAAGTGGTATGGCCTCTTTGATAACTAACCATCGTATTTACGTTCAGGTATTTGCTTTGCTGGGTGTTAATCACCTGGTTGCCGCGAAACTCGTAACCGGAACGCAGTGAAAAACTTCCACTGTAGGTTGTTTTCTTACTGGAAAGCAATGACTTAGTTGTTCCTTTACGGCCTTTTCCCGGAGTACCCAACATAGCGAAGGTGCCGACTGTAGAAGAAGCCAGCAGGGCCAGGATGAGTATTCTCCTGATAGAACGTTTCGATATGGAGTAATTCTTTGTCAAAGCTGGAACAAATTTAACACAAATTGAAGGATAATGTCAAACCGCTCGTCATTAATTTTAATACATCTTTAACGCCAGAAATCGGGAAATGTTACAAATACGGGAAAAAATCCTGCGATTTTCTGCACATGTGGGGAAACAAAATACAAGGTCGATACGTTTTATTAACATAACTTGTTGATAGTAACGGCCAATGAGCTTTTAGATCAGAGACAGTAAAAGCGGCGCTTTATTAACATAAACCGCGAAAAATTAATGAGAGAGAATCCCTACCAGGAAGATCGGGAGCAGATGCGGGAATTATTGCGGCAATATGAGAATCTCAGGACCGGTCGCAGTCACTCCTTTATCGATGAGGAAGCCTTTGAAAAGATCATCAACTATTTTGAAGAAAAAGAAGAGTTGTCAAAAGCTCTCGACGCAGCCGATACCGCCATCGAGCAGTATCCTTTTTCCTCCACTTTATTAATCCGGAAAGCGGATTTGTTGCTGGACCTCCGCCGGTATCGCGCGGCGTTGGAAGTCCTTGACCAGGCCTCCCTGTTTGGCGACAATGATATCAACCTCTATATCCTGCGCACCGATGCTTACCTGGCTCTCGACGAGCAGGAGAATGCGGTCGGGCTTCTGGAAGAAGCCTTGACAAAGTTTGATGGAGAAGAAAGGATCGACCTGTTGTTTGAACTGGCAGACGTGTATGATGACTACGAGGAATTTGAAAAAGTATTCGATTGCCTCAAAATGATACTGGAACAGGAGCCCAACAATGAGGAAGCGCTGTACAAAATTTGTTTCTGGACTGACTTTACGGGTCGAAACGAAGAAAGTATCCGCCTGCACCAACAGATCATTGATGAGTATCCCTACAATGAACTCGCCTGGTTTAATCTCGCGGCGGCATACCAGGGCCTGAAGTTGTATGAGAAAGCAATTGATGCTTATAAATACGCGATCGCTATAGAAGAGAAATTTGATTACGCTTACCGCAACATGGGCGATGCTTATATCCGTCTCAGGAAATATAAGCAGGCGATAGAGGCCCTTGAGAAGGTAACTGAATTATCCAAGCCAGAGGTAGTGATCTATGAGGCAATCGGGCATTGTTACGACCGTCTGAAAAACTTTGCCGACGCAAGATTCTATTATCGTAAAGCCTCGCATCTTAACCAGGAAGACAGCAAATTATTTTATAAGATTGCCTGCACCTACTACAATGAAGGGCAATGGGAGAGTTGTATCAAACAACTTGAACACGCGATCAGGCTGCATCGCCCGCAACCAGAGTACAACCTGCTGATGGGTGAATGTAAAATGGAACTTGGGCTATATAAAGAAGCCGTGCAGTGTTTCTCCAATGCAGTGCGTTCAAGACCACGCAATGTCGCGGGCTGGGAAGCGCTGATACGCTGCCTGTACAGGGCCGGGTTTATGGAAGAAGCACTTGAGCAGGCTGATGCAGCATTGCAGGTCACCAATGATAAGCCTATTTTTCTTTTCTATAAAGCATCAATACTCCTGGCCATGCGCAAGACCAGGGAGGGCATATTGCAACTTGAAACGGCTATGAGCCGGGCACCCAGGCTGCTTAAAAAGTTTATAGAACTCAATCCTTCGAGCCTCCAACACCAGCAGGTGGTGGATGTGGTGGCAAGGTTTAAAAGAAACAAGTCTATCTGACCATGCAGGACCTCACGCAGAGTTTTTTTATAAACAATATTCTCCGTGCTTTTCGTGTTTCCTTTGTGTCCTCCGTGTCCAAAGAAGGGTCCCTGAGTTATACTGGGAGATCGCGTGTTGGTATACGCCACCGAAAATTGAGTGCGAGCTATGCAATCTTTCCTATTTTTGCCCGCCTGAGCCCGGACAGGTTTTTGGAACCGCTGCGCATCAACCATAAACATTATCGGTTGTCGGAAATATCCAGGCCTGCATAAATCAACTAAAACTTGAAAAAATTTTCTACCGCATGAATTTTAATCTTTCCCAGATGCCGGATCGCAATAAACGACCCCGTACAGCCGGTATCACGATGGTTATGGATAAAGGACTAAGTGTAATCGAAGCAAAAAATTTTCTCAGCGTTTCTTATCCTCATGTGGATATTATCAAATTAGGTTTCGGCACTTCATATGTCACGCCCAATCTGCGGGAGAAATTGGAACTATACCGTTCATACGATCTGCCCATTTATTTCGGTGGCACATTGTTTGAAGCCTTTCTTATCCGCAATCAATTTGAAGATTATATTTCTGTTTGCAAGGATTTTGGTATCAATTATATGGAAGTAAGTGATGGCTCGATCACGATACCGCATGCTGAAAAATGCGGATACATTGAGAAACTTACCAAACACGGAGTGGTGTTGAGTGAAGTGGGTAGTAAGGATGCAGCGCACATCATTCCGCCTTATAAATGGATCGAACTGATGCGGGCTGAGTTAAGTGCAGGTGCTACCTATGTGATCGCGGAAGCCAGGGAGGCGGGTAATGTAGGTATCTACCGTGGCTCGGGTGAGGTGAGAGAAGGTTTGGTGCAGGAGATCCTGACCCAGATACCTGGTGAAAAAATCATTTGGGAAGCGCCACAGAAAGCGCAGCAGCTCTATTTTATAGAATTACTGGGTTGCAATGTAAACCTGGGCAATATTGCACCCACTGAAGTGATCCCCCTGGAAGCGATGCGCATTGGACTGAGGGGTGATACTTTCGATCTGTATCTCGACAAAAAAGAATCCTGATGAGACAATTCGGACTGATCGGTTATCCGCTGGGGCATACATTTTCGCAAAAGTTTTTTACCGAAAAGTTCAAAACGGAAAAACTCAAAGATTGCCGGTACGATATTTTTTCTATACCGGGTATTGAGGAATTACCGGTTGTCTTAAAAAATAATCCGGCGCTCTGCGGTCTCAACGTTACCATTCCTTACAAGGAACAGGTGCTTTCGTACCTGCAGGTGAAAAGCCCCCTGGTAAAAAAGATCAATGCCTGTAACTGTATCAAGATAAAAGATGGCAAACTTATCGGGCACAACACCGATGCACCGGCTTTTACACAATCTCTTAAAAAGCATCTGCAACCACACCACAAATCCGCATTGATCCTGGGTACCGGCGGTGCAGCGAAAGCGGTTGAACACAGTCTGCGGGAATTGAAGATTTCCTACAAACATGTATCGCGCAAACCATCAGCGACGAGTTTTTCATATGAACAACTGACTGATAAGGTCATGCAGCAGTATTTGCTGGTAATTAATACCACGCCACTCGGTATGTTTCCTAATATCGTTGAAGCGCCGCAGATCCCATATCATGCGCTGACGTCGAAACACTACCTGTTTGACCTGATATATAATCCTGAAAAAACACTTTTTCTTCAAAAAGGGGAGGAGATGGGGGCCAGCACCAGTAATGGTTATGAGATGCTTGTTTTACAGGCGGAAGAAAGCTGGCGAATATGGAACGACCCGGAACGTTAATTACAATTTAAGTTTTTCTAACGCTTCAGCCGGTACGCTTGCAATTTTTTTCTTCGAATAATCATAACAGATCATACCAGTCTTAGCGACGGCAACAGTCACCCGCTTGCCAGGAACTTCTTTTTCCAATTTATAGTAAAGATCAAAGCCTGCATTTGTGAAATCGGTGCAGGCTACAGAAGCTAAAACCACGTCACCATAAAAAAGCTCAGCTTTAAATTCAATGCCCACATCCTTCATGATCATCCCTACGCCTCCGAAATTTAATTCTGAGTAGTCAAAGTGCTTCAGAAACTGCATCCGCGCTTCGTGGATGATGGACAATACCGAATCATTGCCAACATGGTTGCCATAGTTTAGATCGGTAATACGAACCGGAATGGACGTAGAAAACTGGAATTGCCCTGGCAGGTCAATCTTTATTCTTGACATGGTATTGTTTTGCGATAAAATTAAGTGAAACAGAACACGGTTACAATTCCCTGCTCTCATCGATAGAATTGATCAGCCCCAGGATATCCATGAAGTTGCCGGGAGCCGGTGCCAGTGAGGAAGTGGCGATCTTTTCCTGCCATTTTTTAATCTGGTTTTTACAGTTCGCATCCTGCTCTTCACCTGAAACACAGCAAAGAAGATTGCTCCATTTCTTCGACATCCTGATGATATTTCCATCTGGTGTCATCAACATAATATAGCGGTCGGCAATATCTGGTACATAGTCGGCATAAGCATAGATAGATTGCGACAGATGTGGGTCTACCTGGTAAGGCTGTGTATATACCGCATTCGTCATGGATTCCTGTTCCCTTTTTACCGGCCTGTTGTCGGTTCTTACCGCCCTGGTCTTTTCCCTGGTGACAGGTTGCTGGGACCCGATATCAGTATTGTTTTGTCTGACCAAAGCCTCATCGGCTTCCCGGGGTTCGGGTATGGCTTTATTTTGATTGGTGTCGACCGGCTGGGGTGCGGTCGAAGAAAACGCCTCGTTGCTATCGTCGTTGTTGATGGCAAATCGGAAGATACCAAATGCTACAGCACCTATTAGTACTGCAGCTGCCGCATACCTGAACAATGGCGCTAGCCGGCGAATAGGTGCCGGTTTATTATCACTGTCAGGGTGAATAGCTTTACTGATCTCCTCCCAGGCGGTTTCGGGCGGTGTCGATTCCATCTGGTGGAGGCGTTTTGGAAAATTGTTTTGCAGTTCAGATTCATCCAGGGCAGCAGCAATCCGGTCCCAGTTGTGACTGGGCGGGATCACTTCATAATTATACATTTTATCGTGTAAGCTGCTCATGGCTTTTTTGCGGCTTCCTTTTCTTCAATATATTTCTTTACCAAATCCTGGAGGATCACTTTGGCTCTCGAAAGCTGCGACTTGCTGGTGCCTTCACTAATACCCAGCATATCACCGATTTCTTTATGAGTGTATCCTTCCACTACATACATGTTAAACACCGTTCGGTAACCTGGTGACAGTTGCTGTACCAATTCCATGATATCCCTTTCGGCCAGGTTATCCAAAACGGAAAGATAATTTCCTTCCAGGGTGTTTTCTTCTTTTTCCGTTACAGGTTGCAGGTACCGTTTGCGCCGGAAATGTTCAATGGCTGTATTGACAAAGATCCTTCGCACCCAGCCCTCAAAAGACCCCTCGCTCCGGAAGCTCGAAAGCTTTTTAAAAACTTTTATGAAACCTTCCTGCAGGATGTCTTCTGCTTCTTCTGCATTGCCAGCGTAGCGGAGGCAAACAGCATACATACGGGGAGAAAAGCGGCGGTATAGTTCTTCCTGCATACGCCGGTTGCCATCAATGCATCCACTGATTAAGTCGCTTTCGGTGATATTTTGGTTGCTTCCGGTGTTCAACTTTTCAATTTTGGTTCCAGCTCATTCAAAAATGCTACCAGCTTTTCCGTTGCTTTCTTGCGGTGACTGAAGCGGTTCTTCTCTGCCATATCCATTTCGGCAAAGGTTTTTTCACTGCCTGTGGGCACAAAAACAGGGTCATATCCAAATCCTTTTGAGCCTTTTCTTTCCGAAATGATCCGTCCTTCGCAAATGCCTTCAAATAAGTGCTCATTTTGATCCAGCAACAGGGATATCACGGTCCTGAAACGGGCACTCCGGTCAGTTTTATTGGCCAGTTCGGCCAGTAGTTTATCCATATTTTTATCAAAGGATTTGTCGTCTCCCGCGTAGCGTGCGCTTTTCACGCCGGGGCGGCCGTTAAGGGCCTTTACTTCCAGGCCGGTATCCTCGCTAAAGCAGCTGGTTTTTGTGAGGTCGAAGATCGTTTTTGATTTTGCGGATGCATTTTCCTCCAGGGTGTCATAAGGCTCGGGAATATCAATGTCTATACCGGCTTCCTGCAGGGTCAGCAGTTCAAAAGAGGAGCCGATCACCTCCCGGATCTCAGTTATTTTGTGCTGGTTATTAGTGGCAAAGATGAGCTTCACGACGACAAGATAAGGAGTTTTTGAGTTTGTCATATATGGTCACGGAGTACACGGAGGATGTCACGAAGGACACTGAAAATATTATTCGTGTAATTAGTGTAATTCGTGGCAACTTCAACCCCATCCGTGCAATCCGTGCAATCTGTGGCCAATCTTTGGTCACGGAGTACACGGAGGATGTCACGAAGGACACGGAAAATATTATTCGTGTAATCCGTGCAATCTGTGGCTGATCTTTGGTCACGGAGTACACGGAAAATATTATTTGTGTAATTAGTGTAATTCATGGCAACTTCAACCCCATCCGTGCAATCCGTGTAATCCGTGGCCAATCTTTGGTCACGGAGTACACGGAGGATGTCACAAAGGACACTGAAAATATTATTCGTGTAATTAGTGAAATTCGTGGCAACTTCAACCCCATCCGTGCAATCCGTGTAAT
>JAEYOL010000031.1 GCA_023411775.1 Bacteroidota bacterium
ATCTCCTTTACAACCTTTTGTTTGAAGCTGATACTATACCGAATAATCTCCCTTTGTTGATGCCTTTTCATAATTTGTGTCAGATTTTTGATTAAAAAATCTGTCCACCTATATCAGGACAAGACACCAGTATCCGACATCCAGTATCCAAGTTCCAACCTCCGGGGGCAAGCCGACTCCCGACTCCCGACTGCCCCCTCGGACATTTCACCCGGGATTTTCCGCTTTTCATCGGTTATAACCTGCTTTCTGTCAATATTATCTTTTGGGGCTGGAACGGGTTTCTATCTTTGGTGTAACAATTTACCGGGTAGTTGCGTCAAATGCAATAACCAACCAACATGAGATCCAGATACGCGATACAGATATTATTAACCCTGGTACTGATTGCCGGGGTGTTCGCGGCTTTATATTCCTCCAATGGGCCACAGAAAGAGACCCGTTGTAAGGAATCCATGGATGCCTGCTGCGAAAAGAGCAGCAGCGATAAGATGATCTGGGAAAACCTCCCCCGCCAGTTTTTCTCCAGCTTTTGAGCAGGCAATTTTTTTTTCCAGACTGTAACTTTTTGGGCCAGCGGCTCGTATCACCTAAAAATCCCGGTTTTTATCCAGTATTTTTGGACCCCGGGAACTCCGGCTGTTTATGACTGAAAAGGAATATAACGAATGTGTTAACTCGTATGCAGACAATGTGTACCGTTTCATCGTGAAGAATCTTCGACATGAAGAGGACGCCAGGGATGTGGTGCAGACCGCTTTTGATAAAATGTGGCGCAATCGCGCTGAGGTGGATGCGCAACGCTCTAAGTCTTACCTTTTTACGGTGGCCTATCACCAGATGATCGACCATATCCGGAAGGTAAAAAGGGTACACCTGAAAGAAGAATTTGGCGAAGGCTCGAGGGTGCAGGACCGGCCCGCCAATAACCTGAAAAAAGTGCTGGAAGAAGCCCTGAGCCGGCTTAGTGAAACCCAGCGCTCCTTGGTTTTGCTTAAAGATTATGAAGGCTACAGTTATGATGAGATTGGCCAGATCACGGGCTTGAGCGAGAGCCAGGTGAAGGTGTACCTGCACAGGGCAAGGGTGCAGTTGAAAGAATATCTTGTGAAGATTGAAAACGTCATTTAACGCCCAAAAAAATTAACATGAAAATTACCCGTCATAATTACGAAGAGTACTTTATCCTTTACCTGGATAATGAACTGAGCAGCGCAGACCGCCGCGAGGTAGAACTTTTTGTACAGCAAAACCCCGATCTGAAAGCAGAACTGGATATCCTGTTTCAAAGCCAGCTACCGGTGGATACAGACGTGGTGTTTAACCGTAAGGAATCCCTTTTGAAATCTGAGTCGGCTACAATAAAAGAAGATAACTACGAAGAATGGCTCTTGTCTTATATCGACAACGAGCTGTCAGGTGCGGAAAAAACAATGCTGGAAAAGTTTGTTGCAGAAAGACCAGCTATAAAAAAAGAGCTTGAAGTTTTACAGAAAGCAAAACTGCAACCGGAAAATATCGTCTTCAGAGATAAATCAATTCTCTATCGCAGGGAAGAAAAGGTGAGGGTTATCGCTATCAACTGGCGCCGTATTGCCATTGCCGCCTCGCTGGTGCTGGCCGTAGGCACTGCAGCAGTGGTGTTGTTTAAGTCAAATGAAGAAAAACCGGCAGATATTGCAAATGTTGAAAACAGGAAAGTCGTGCCTGCACAACAAAACAGTACGCCTGCTTCACCTGCTGTAAAGGAAGAAATACAAGATACTGATCCAGCTGAACAACCCCTGGCTGTTGTACCGGCAGAGCCCATCCAGGCAGAAACAGCGAATACTAAAAAATCGGCTGTCGTTGATAATCCTGTAAAATCGGATACAAGGGTAAAAGAAAACAATGTTGCTGATATCATCAATAAAGAAGAGCTCGCAGTAGTTCCCGAGAAAAAGAAATCAAACGATTTGCCCGAGCCTGTTTACAATCCGAATGTGATCAACAACATTGCAAAGGAAAATCCTATCGCGATGGTAGAACCAACTACAAAAACCCCTTTAACAAATTCTAAAGAAACAAGTCCGGTAGTAACTGTAACACCTGCGACTACTGGTGCGTTATACACTTCAAATACATCAGCCGAAACATTTGACCCGGGTGATGAAGGCCAGAATGGTAAGAAAAACAAACTCCGTGGATTTTTCCGGAAAGTCACACGGACCTTTGAAAAAAACACCAACATAAAAGCAACCGATGATGAAGATCGTTTGCTGCTGGCAGGTTTAGCAATCAAAATATAAATAAGCATTTTAAACTAAGTTATATGAAAAGGTTTTTTACCCTTTGTGTCGTATTGTGTACCGTCATGACTGGCTTTGCACAAACAGACACTATACCCAAGCAAACTACTGATACAATAAAGATTGGTGGCATGGTCATCATCCGTGAACCAGGCGGCAACTATGACTCAACCCGCAAACGTGATAAGATCTTCAGCATCCGGAACCGCAGGAGCAGCGACAAACCCGCCAACCTGAGCACCAACTGGTGGATATTTGATATCGGCTTTTCCAACTATGTTGACAAAAGCGTGTATCCAAATGCTGTTACTGATAACATCGTAACCGAGGATGATCTGAAAGCACGTGCCGGAAAATCCAGGAATATCAACCTCTGGGTCTTCATGCAAAGACTGAACGTGATCAAACATGTTGTGAACCTGAAATATGGTGTGGGCCTCGAGCTCAACAACTATCATTTTGAAAATAAAAACATCCGGTTTTCTGAAAGCCCAACGCTCATCGATCTCGGAAATAGTGACCTGGGCAAAAACAAATTCGCAGCAGACTACCTTACAGTACCGCTGATGGTAAACTTTAATTTCACACCCAACAAGCGCAACAATTTTGGATTCAGTGCGGGTGTAAGTGCAGGCTGGCTCTATAGCGCAAGACAAAAAACCAAAAAAGATGGCGACGTAGATAAAGTTAAAAGCGATTTTGACCTGCGTAAATGGAAACTGTCTTATATCGGCGAGATCGCATTAGGTCCGGTCAAACTCTATGGCTCGTATGCTTTCAAAAGTATGTTTGAAAAAGGACTTGACCTGACACCTTATAATGTTGGATTACGGTTTAGTAACTGGTAAGCGTTATAGCCGGGGTCGGGGAGAAAGTGCTAATAGCATTTAAGGCCTAAAAACGATTGATGGAAAGATTTATAAATATTGACCGGGAAGGCGGGAAGATGGTGAGAGCACCCTTCCCGCTTTCCCGTTTTTACCAGCTACTGTAACTCAATATTCCTCCCTTCTTAGCACCTTCCCGGCAAAAAATATTTTTTGATAAACGAAGAAACACGAAGCAATTTTTCTTCTAATATTACTTCCCCCTTCCCGTCCCGATAGCTACCGGGATCCCGGCAAAAAAAATCACTAAATAGCTTTGTAAGTTTTAAACATATTTAGTTTCCTGTGCATAACCCCCTGAAAATTTTCAGCGGGTTTTTCCTTTGCATCATTTTTGCTGAATGCGTATTCTTGTATTCCGTTGCCTGGGTCGGTGTGGTGCAAAGCATTCGTTAAAGAATTCCACACAAAAAATAAACCTCATTCAAACCCGTTAAATAATCGACGGTAAAGGATCAACTATGAAAAGTGTTTTTCTATTCAGTTCCGTGTTATTGGGAAGCAGCTTATTGTTTTTCGGTCCTCATTCACCAAAGAACACTTCATCTTCTGCGCGGAGTTTTAAACGCACAAGCACGAGCCCTGTAGGCACTATTTCTATCGTTATCGACAAATCGGATTATGAATTGAGCGTATATGACGAGAAGGGCTGGTATGCTACGTTCCCCGTGGTATTTGGCAGCAACAACCTGGACGATAAAAAAATGGAGGGAGACAAGAAAACCCCGGAAGGAAGTTTCCGGATCACCAGCAAGCGGGTGCATGAAAAATGGTATCGTTTCCTGGCGATCGACTATCCCAATAAAGAGAGCTGGGAAAAATTCAATGCCCGTAAAAAGCGCGGCGAAATTCCTGCTAACGCCAGCATTGGCGGCTCGATTGGCATTCATGGCACCTGGCCACGCGAGGATTATATTATAGATAAATATAAGAACTGGACACTGGGCTGTATCTCAATGAAAAAAGACCATCTTTTGGAGCTGTACGCCTTCACGCCAATCGGCACAAGCGTGGTGATCAGGAAATAATACTAAGTATTTTTACGTTAGAAAATCGGTAAAACAACGAAGTTTTCCCCAAATTTTCAATCTGGCCATGAACAGACGGAAAGGGTATGGTTTTTGAATTTTATCTGTACACAAATTATTGCACGATATTCGAAAAACCTTTTAAAGCAGCAGATCCGGCTGCTTTATTATTTTATGGAAGGGGCCACGAATGGCACGAATTACACTAATTAGTTTTCCTCTGAATTTATCCTCCTCCCCTGCCTCTAAGCAAGCCAATATGTGTAATCGCGTAATTCGTGGCAAAATCAAATTCTTTAAGGCCACGGAGTGCACGGAGGTTTACACGATGGTCACGGAGAAATTCAAACTGTGAAATCCGTGTAATCGGTGTAATCCGTGGCTGTTATTCGTGCCATTCGAGTAATTCGTGGCCACCCTCTGCCGAAGGCAGCCATAATCCGTGTAATCCGTGCAATCCGTGGCCCCCTCCCTGCCGAAGGCAGAGCTCTAGATCTTGCCAGCTTTAATCTGATCCACCACCCCCGGATCCAGTAAGGTAGAAGTATCGCCCAGGTTGGAAGTCTCCCCCTCCGCAATCTTTCTCAAAATCCGCCGCATGATCTTACCACTCCTCGTCTTAGGCAGGCCCTTTACAAACTGGATCTTATCGGGTTTGGCGATCGCACCGATGATCCTGCTAACCGTTTGCAAAATGTCTTTGCGGGTGAGTTCATCATCCACGTGCCGACCACTAAAGATCACATAAGCATAAATCCCCTGGCCTTTTATATCGTGCGGATAACCCACCACTGCGCTTTCCACCACGCCTGCGTGCATATTGATCGCATTCTCCACTTCTGCCGTACCAATACGATGTCCGCTCACATTCAGCACATCGTCCACGCGCCCGGTAATACGATAAAAGCCTTCGTCATTCTTCAAAGCTCCGTCGCCCGTAAAATACAGGTCTTCATAAGTGGCGAAGTAATTGGTGCGGCAACGTTCATGATCGCCATAAGTGGTTCGGAGAATTCCCGGCCATGGTGCTTTCATGCAAAGATTTCCTTTGTATAAACCGTCCTCGTCTTTCACAGTAACTTCCTGTCCATTCTCATCCACCAGTACAGGCTGTACTCCTGGCAGCGGCAGCGTAGCCCAGGAAGGCTTGGCCGGGGTAACTCCGGCGAGGTTACTGATCAGCGTGCCTGCGGTTTCGGTTTGCCACCAGGTATCGACTACAGGGCAACGATTTTTGCCCACGTTTTCATTGTACCAGTGCCAGGCTTCTTCATTGATTGGCTCACCGACAGTGCCAAGTACTTTGAGTGAAGAAAGATCTTTTCCTTTCAGTGGTTCGAGTCCAAAACCCATCAGGCTCCTGATAGCCGTTGGTGCAGTATATAAAATATCAATCTTGTATTTGTCGACGATATCCCAGAAGCGGCCGGCATTGGGCCAGGTGGGAATGCCCTCAAACATCACGGAAGTAGCCCCTGCGCTCAGCGGGCCATACACGATATAGCTATGACCTGTGATCCAGCCAATATCTGCGGTACAAAAATGCACCTGCCCGGGCTGGTATTGAAATACATTCACAAATGTATAGTTGGTCCATACCATGTATCCGCCTATGGTATGCACCACGCCTTTTGGCTTACCGGTGCTTCCCGAGGTATAAAGAATGAACAGGGGGTCTTCCGCATCCATCTCTTCTGCGGGGAAAGAAACAACGCCTTCTTTTTCCACCTGTGCTTCTGCATGTTCCATTTCATCTTCCCACCACACATCCCGGCCCTTGATCATACTCACGGGGGTACGGGTGCGGGTATAGACAATTACCCTTTTCACGA
>JAEYOL010000059.1 GCA_023411775.1 Bacteroidota bacterium
CGCCAGGCTGTCCTTGCGAAAAGACAGGACAAAGACTGCCTGGATGATTGCCCTGGATATTCAGAATCTTCTTGGAATAAAAAATACAGATGCCTTAAGTCGTCGTTATGACCCTTCAGCCCGTCAATGGATCTACAAAAAATCTTCAGGGTTTGTCCCGGTGATTAGTTACCAACTGGACTTTTAATGATTGAGGATTATTCTTTCAGAAAGACATTTCGAAAAACGTAATCGTCACCTATTTATTCATCATTTCTACAACGCCCGACCAGCCATCAGGCACGCCTTTTTGGAGGTAGCGTGTAGCATTTTGACGAAAAAATGCTGCGGTCTGGTCAGCCGGGTTTAGTTCAGTGACGGATTCAAAAGCTTTTATAGCCGATGCAAAAGAGCGGTTCAGGTAATCCTGCATGCCCTCATTAAAAAGAGGAAGGGTATTTTCCTTAATTTTTATTTCCTCTTCAGGGCTTCCGCTAAAACATTCATGGATACCTATCGGTTCCTGTTTACCCTTTACCTGCACCTGGCCCAGGTACCTGAGTTTAAACGATGGTGAATCCTGGAGTTGCTGCAGCGTGGCATCGCTGAGCAGGATATCGGCCTTATAATACTTTGTCAAACTTTCAATGCGCGATGCGGTATTAACGGTATCTGATATGGTTGTTGCATCCAGCCTGTTTTTATCGCCGGTGATACCCATGACCAATGCACCGGTATGCATGCCAATACCGATGCGGATCGGTGGCTGGTTGTTGAGGCTTCGTTTGTGGTTGAATCCAACCATACTTTTTTTCATTTCCACAGCAGCCGACAAGGCATCCATCGCGTCACCCGGAAAAAGGGCCATGATGGAGTCACCAAGATACTGGTTGATAAATCCATTGTGTTGCCTGATGATGGGGCCCAGGGTTTCATTGTAATCGCAGACAAAGCGAAATGTTTCTTCGGGACTCATCCTCTCAGAGAGCGAGGTGTAGTCGCGGATATCGGTAAAAAGTACAGTCACTACTTTTTCTACCTGGTCGCCTAGTCTCACATCTGTGATCACATCATGACCTAAAGAACCGATGAATTCATATGGGACAAACTTCCCCGCCACTTCATAGATCTTGCGCATGGCTTCTTCTCTTTCATGAGCTTCACGGATATTTTTTTCGTACAATAGGGCGCTTTCGATAGCGGAAGAAGATTGAAGGGCCAGTGTAGTTAGGAATTTTAGATCGGCAGCGGCGTAATGCATAGGTTTTTCACTGGCAAGAATAATCGCGCCCATCACGCGGTGTTTTACTTTCAGTGCCGTGTACATCACCGATTGAACAGAAGGGTGGATTATACCAGCTTCCTTTAACGGGGTTAGATCGCTCATGATATCCGAAAGGCCGCTTAACCCGATCTTCAGCATGCGGCTGGCATTGGCGACGACACGCTCTTTGTTAAACAGGTCTTCGCCTGCAGAAGCTGGTACATCCAGTTGCTTATTGGTTTCATCCCAAAGGGTCACTATAGCACTACCCTCGGGTTTGAGATGCATGGCCTCCTGTACAGTGATCTCTGCAATTGCTGTAGGTCCGATGGCCTGTGCAAGTTTATCTGAAAAATTGAAGACCATGTTCACTTCCTGGTAAAGCGACAAGACCTCGGCTCCCAGTTTTTTTCGTTCTGTTTCTTTTTTTGCCAGTAATGAAAGCAGCGAAGCAATGGAAGCGGCTTTATCATTACCAATCACCCACCCCAGGTTTTCATCCTCGAGTAATATCGGCCAGCGATGGGCGCTGTCCACTGAATCTTTTCCGGCAATCAATTTGCCCTGGTCGTCTTCAATGCGGATATCGCCGTTCAACTGGTTGATCAATGACAATACCGATGCGGGGTCGCCGGTTTTTTTACCGATAATATGCTTAAGATTTATCCTCGCCATGAGTTATCAAAGAAGCTGCTAAATTTTAAAAAAACAAATCAAAGGCCCAGCACATCTTTTGCCTTTTGCAGGATCATTTCCGGATCAAAAGGTTTGGTCATATACACATCAGCGCCAACTTCCTGGCCTTTTTGCCTGTCGAGTTCCTGCCCCTTTGCGGTGAGTAGAGCGATATATACATCCGTTAATTCGAGATCTTTCTTTACTTTCTTACAGACATCCATGCCGTTCATGCGTGGCATCATTACGTCAAGGAATACAAGCTGTGGTTTCTCTCTTTGAATCATGTCAAGTGCCACTTCCCCATTTTCTGCAGTCAGGAATTCTACGCCTTCATCTTCCAGCTCTTCGAGTGTCTGTTCGATAAGCATCCGGATATGCGCTTCATCATCCACGATTAAGATTTTTTTCTCCATGTGTTGTTGTTTTCTATGATTCCAGACTGGCTGGAATGTTGTGATTTTTATATTTCCTTAGCTGATTGTATTGCTCATTTATTGATAAATCAGGAACAGTACGTTTTCCAATCCTTTTTCGAACCTCAATGATTTTACGATCTCCTGTTTATCGGAAAGAACCGAATTCAGGATGATTATGTCTGGTTGCGTTTTGATCGCTTTTTCAAACAATTCCTTTCCATCTGATTCCACCACCTGGTAGCCTTTTGCCTGCAGTACATCGGTCAGCGAGCGCACAGCAGTCGTGTCTTCATCCACCACCATTACTTTTTTCTTTGACTTACCCTGTTCGATCAGGTTGCCTACTTCTGCGAAAAGCTCAGCCGTATCGATAGGCTTGGTAAGATAGCGGTCGACACCAATGCGGTATCCTCTTGCCTTGTCCTGAACGATAGATAGTACGATGATCGGTATATCCATGGTCTTGGGATCGTTCTTTAAAATGGCCGCCACATCAAACCCGTTCATTTCAGGCATCATCACATCCAGGATCACCAGGTCGGGACGGTGCTGACGTATCCTGGCCAGTGCTTCTTTGCCATTGCTGGCTTCTTCTATCAGGTAACCGGCCTCTCCCAGCTCCTGTTGTAAAAGCGAACGGATGGAATCATCGTCATCCACCACAAGGATGGTCGCGTGATTGCCATTCAGTTTGAATTTGGATTGTGCCATCTGTTCCTTTAATTGCTTCACCAGGTCATCCAGGTGGATGGGTTGAGTCGACGAAGCTTGTTTTGGAATGGGAAGGGCGAAATAGAAAGTGCTTCCTTTTCCCAGTTCACTTTTCAGCCAGATACGTCCCTGGTGATGTTCAATGATCTCTTTACAGATCGGAAGTCCGAGTCCCGTGCCCTTTGGTTTGTCGGTCAGGGTATCTCCAACCACCTGCTTGAATTGTTCAAATACTGCGGCATGATCACCAGGGGCGATACCGATCCCTGTATCAGCAATACCAGTGATGATCTCTCCTTTTTTGGCACTGATGCTACAGGTGATCGTTCCGGAGGGCGTAAATTTTACCGCATTGGAGATCAGGTTTACCATTACCTGTATAAGCTTGTCGCGGTCGCCATGAACTAAAGGCAGTTCATCCGGTATACTTGTTTTCAGTTGAAGGTTCTTTTGTTCAAATAATGAGGTGGTTGCGGCGAGCGCCCGTTCGGCAACTTCCTGCATCGACACGGTTTCCATATTCCACTCCATTTTACCCGCTTCAATTTTTGCCAGGTCAAGTACCTCGTTGATCAGGTTGGTCAGGCGCTCACCTTCCGAAACAACTACTGCCAGGTTATCGCTAACCTGCTGAATGGTTTTGTCAATTTTTGCATCGGATTTATCCGTGGCGGGAAATATTTTTTCTTCCAGTCTTTTCCGAATGATCTTGGCAAATCCCAGCACTGAAGTGAGAGGGGTTCTTAATTCATGGCTGACGGTGGAAAGGAAAGCGCTCTTCGCCTGGTTGGCCTTTTCCGCAGCCTGGCTGGCTTCTTCGGCCTGTTGCTTTGCGAGCGTTACCTCTTCAAACAACTGCGCTTTGCGCAAGGCCACACCGACTGATGCCGCGATCGTTGATAAAAGCCGCTCATCGTTTTCATCAAAGCGGTTTTCGCTTTCTGTACTTTGAACACTGAGCACCCCAATGATCTCGTCTCCCACAGGAATAGGTACACCCAGGTAAGAAGCAGCAGGAATACCCAGCCGCTGAACACCAAGCTTGATAGTCAGTTCGTCCACATCTTTATTGATCAAGAGCGCCTTGCCTGATAAAATGATCTGTGAAGTAAGACCCTCTCCAAGTCGCATGGGTGTAAGTTCATCGCCATACTGGTAGGGGAAATAGATGATCTTACTGACAGGGTTTAGCAGGGCGAGGTATACAATATTAGCTTTGAACTGGTCACGCAACTGGTCACCAACCAGTTTGATAAGCTCTTCGGGATTAAGTTGCGAAGCCAGTGTCTGGCTGATATTGTTTACGGTACTTAATTCAGTTGCCCTTTGTTTTGTTTCATCCAGCAGGCGGGTTGTTTCGTCAAACAAACGCGTATTCTCAAGCGCTACTGCCATACTGCTTGTAAGCGCGGAAAGCAGGCCCAGCTCGGCCTCCGTGAAGGCATTTTCTTTATCGAGGTTTTGCAGACTTACCGAACCACGCACAACACCTCCAACTAGCATGGGTACAAAAACCGCGGACTTTGGAGGCTGACCAATAGTCACACCGGTACCACCATATTTTTTTGCTGTTTCAAGGTAGTTTTCATTTATGATCAGTGGCTTTTGCGTCTCAATCAGTCGCCTATTGGCCCAATTTAAAGGACGTGGTTCACTAAATTTACGTATACCTTTTTCAATGGCATATCGCCATACTTCATTGCCTGCTTCAAGTTCAAATGTCCGAATGAGTACGGTTTGTGTGTCGAAGAGTTCGCAGAGTTTCTCTCCCACCAGTTCATAGATCGCAGAGGATTTGAATTCTTTCACCAGTCCTTCCTGCACATTGTTGATCACCGCGAGCTCGGCTTTTCTTTGCTCGGTTTCCTTCAGCAGCATTTTGGTTTCGTCGAAAAGTCGGGCACTCTTCAGGGCTACGCTCATACTGTTGACGAGGGTTACCAGCAGGCTAATGTCCGATTCGGAGAAAGCATCTTCCTGGTCGATATTCTGCAGGCTGATCACACCGGTTACTTCTCCGCCTGCCACCAGTGGCACCAGCACAAGTGATTTTGCAGCTTGTCCAACGATGACCGTATTATCATATTGTGAACGTAGCTTCTCAACTTCTTTGTTGATAACCAGCAGCTGACCCGTACGAATCACATGCTCTCTAAAGCCTTTTGGTGACCGGGGTCCAAGCAGGGTACGATCTCCTTTTTCGTAGGAGTATTTGTCTTCAATAAGGTTGGTTTTTTTATCATATGTTACAATATCAACAACCTGTGCATTGAAGATCTCACGCATTTTATCACCTACAAGATCATAGATGCCCTGCATATCCATTTGTGCAACCAGGCTTTCCTGCACGCTATTGATTACCGCCAGTTCAGCGTTTCGCTGTTCGGTTTCTTTTAATAAACGGTTGGTCTCATCAAAAAGCCTGGCACTTTCAAGCGCCACGCTCATGCTATTGGCAAGTGTGGTGAGCAGGCTGACATCGGAGTCGGTAAATGCATGTTCATGATCCAGGTTTTGCAGGCTGATTATGCCATTGACCTTGCCGCCAGCCAGGAGGGGATAAAAAATTTGGGATTTGGGAAATTCACCGATCAGCAACTCATTGTTGAAATTTTTGCATTCTTCTTCAATGTTTTCATTGTGCAGGAGCATCTCACCAGTTTCTATTACATGCTTCCTGAAGCCTTTTGGTTCACGCGGACCCAGTAAAGTCCTGTCTCCTTTTTCAAAAGCGTAACGATCTTCAATCAGGTTTGACTGGCGATCATAGGTAACAATGTCAATTACCTGGGCATTGAAGATCTCGCGGATCTTTTCACCCACCAGTTCATAAATTCCCTGGATATCCATTTCTCTTACCAAACCATCCTGCACACTGTTGATCACCGCCAGTTCTGCATTTCTTTGTTCAGTTTCCTTGAGCAGGCGTTTTGTTTCATCAAAAAGCCGCGCACTTTCCAGTGCAATACTCATACTGTTGGCCAGGGTATTGATAAGCCTCACATTGGAATCGGAAAAGGCATTTTCATGATCTATGTTTTGCAGGCTGATGATGCCGGTGACATTGCCACCCGTGATCATGGGGACCATCACAAAAGATTTGGCTTCTTCGCCAACGACTACAACATTATCGTATTGCTTACCGACTTCACTTGCATTTTCATTGATCACAAGTTGATCGCCCGTCTCGATGATATGTTTCCTGAAGCCTTTTGGTTCACGCGGACCTAATAAAGTCCGGTCTCCTTTTTCATAAGAGTATTTATCTTCAATAAGGTTCGACTTCCTGTCATAGGTTACAATATCGATCACCTGTGCATCGAAAATTTCGCGAATCTTTTCTCCCACCAGGTAGTAGATACCCTGGATGTCCATTTCCCTTACCAAACCATCCTGTACACTGTTAATCACCGCCAGTTCGGCATTTCTTTGTTCGGTTTCCTTGAGCAGGCGTTTTGTTTCATCAAAAAGACGTGCACTTTCCAGTGCAATGCTCATACTGTTGGCCAGGGTATTGATCAACCTCACATTGGAATCGGAGAAGGCGTGTTCGTGATCAATATTTTGCAAGCTGATGATGCCGGTGACCTGTCCACCCGTGATCATCGGGACCAGTACAAGGGATTTGGGTTCTTCGCCAACCACAACAACATTATCGTATTGTTTACCAATTTCAAGTGCATTTTCATTGATCACGAGTTGTTCGCCCGTTTCAATGATATGTTTCCTGTATCCTTTCGGCTCCCTGGGACCCAACAGGGTGCGATCACCTTTTTCATAAGCGTATTTGTCTTCGATCAGGTTTGTCTTCCTGTCGTAGGTTACGATGTCGATCACCTGTGCGTCGAAGATCTCGCGGATCTTTTCTCCCACCAGGTAATAGATGCCCTGGATGTCCATTTCCCTTACCAGCCCGTCCTGCACACTGTTGATCACCGCGAGTTCAGCGTTTCGTTGCTCAGTTTCTTTAAGCAGGCGATTGGTTACATCAAAACGACGGGCACTTTCCAGGGCCACGCTCATACTATTGGCCAGCGTGGAGAGCAGGCTTACATCTGATTCGGAAAAAGCATGTTCTTTGTCGATATCCTGCAGGCTGATAATTCCTCTCACTTCGCCCGCCGTGATCAGGGGAACAAACAAAACTGATTTTGATTGTTCACCCATCAGCACCAGGTTGCCATATTCCTTCATCCTTTCCTGGATGTTTTCATTGATCACCTGCACCTGCTTACCTTCTATCACGTTTTTCCGGAATCCCTGCGGTTCTCTTGGACCGAGCAGGGTGCGGTCTCCTTTTTCATAGGCATAACGATCTTCCATGAGGTTAGTTTTCGGATCGTAGGTTACGATGTCGATCACCTGCGCGTTGAAGATCAGCCTGATCTTTTCACCCACCAGGTCATATATATCCTGGATGCCGATTTCCTTTACAAGGCCTTCCTGCACGCTGTTGATCACTGCCAGTTCTTCGATCCGGTGACTTAGTTCAGCCGTACGGGAAGCCACAATTTGTTCAAGTTCTTTGTGTTTGGCCTTCAATTGTCGCGTACGGTAGCGAACGATTAGCCCAATGATTGCCAGGGCGGCAAGCACATACAGGGAATAAGCCCACCAGGTAGTATACCATGGGGGAAGGATACTGAAGTAGTAGACGGATTCATCACTGGTTTTGTGATAAACATTTTTTGCTCTTACATGAAATGCGTATTTCCCGGCTGGCAGGTTCGTGTATTCTTTATAAAAATTATTATCAAATTCCGACCAGTCCGACTCAAATCCCTCCAGCCATGTTTGATAAAGTGTTTTGTCTTCCTGTTCAAAGAAAGGCGCCGCATATTCAAAGCGCATCGTATTGCTACGGTAAGAAACTGCGGGTGCGTCTTCCTCTTTTCCCGCTATCGCGGTATTCAGTAACCGTTTCCCGGCACTAACGCTTCTGATCCGGGTAGCGAAGTTCTGGTCATAATCTTTGTGAAGATTTTCGTCATAACGGATCAAACCGTCGGAGGTACAGATCCAGACAATGCCATTTTCTTCCGTGAATATTTTTGAGAAAGTTTTATCTGCTACCGGCAGTAGTGAAGTCTTATCGATCTTGTATTTTCCATCTGCATGCGGCGTAGCAATAATGGTTTCTTTTCCAAACCGTATCCAAACCCTTCCTTTAGGGTCTTCGTGCACATCAAATTCTGCTATTCCGCCTGCATATTCAAAGTTGCCAAAGGTAGTGTCGGCATAAAATCTTTTTTGTTGTTCATCAAACCTGAAAAGGGATGAATCTCCAAGGAAATAGTTTTCACCTTTTATATTGAAAACGGAGCCTGCGGCTTTACGTAAGCCGTGTTCCTCACCAAATTTTTCATACACAAATCTTTTAACGTCCGGCTGCCCCTTGGCATCGTAGGCAGGTGTAACCAGGTACACGGTACCGTTTTGCGTACCTGCCCAAAAAGAACCGTCTTTATTCTCGGCAAAAGTCCAGAGCTGGTCATCAAGATTAGGGACAAAACCTTCGAATCGCCAGGTACTGGTTATTTTATCGCGCAGGAATACCGCCACTCCAAAAGTGGCGCCACCAAGCAACATGTTGGGGTTATTTTTGCTTAAATAGATCCCCGTCAGCTGCATATCACCGCCAATGGAGGGACGAAGTAAGGATACTTTATCATCCCGTATCGCGAAAAGCCCATCATTTGGTACCAGCAACGTGTTCCCATCTTTCAATAAGGCGAAAGTCTGGTTGGGGGGCACCTCTTTAATCTCTTCAAACTGCCCGGTTTTGGAATTAAGTCGTAACAGGCCATTTGTAGTGCCGAGGTAGAGTTGGCCATTAAATCTTGCAATACTCAGCGTGGAAGTTTTAATACCCGACTGTGCAGTAAACTGGGTAAGCGGAGAACTGGTCTCGACGCGGGAGATCCCATTATCCAGGCCCAGCCAAATGGTACCACGGCTATCAGTATAAACGGCATAAACGGATTCGTCTTGCAGCCCTACATCCCTGTTGATTAGTTGAACGACTTTTCCTGTGGAGTCGAGCGTGACCAGTCCTTTACCGGTTGTTGAGACAATAACATTGCCGTTGGCCAATTTCTCTGCCTTATATAGTGTAGCTGATTTTAGATAAAAATCAGCTTCGGTTTTAACGGGTTTGAAAGTTTTGCCATCATATATAAAAAACCCACTGTAAAATAAACCTAACAGGTATGACTTTGGCCCCGATGAGGAAGGTGCGCCAGGCGAGTGATAGGGCAACATCACCTGCATCCGCTCCTGACCCACGAACTCACTTCCTGGAATCAGTTTTAAAGAATCATTCACCAGGCGTAGCAAGCCAACGCCCTGCTGATGTACGAAATATTCATTGCCCAGGCTGAAGGCGTACATAAACTTGGAAACAGGAATCCAAACCCTTACCAGTTTTTTATCTACTATCCGGAAAATATATTCCCTGGATTGTATTAATATTTCAGGACCATTGGTGTAGATCGTCCAGACATCATAAAAATTTCGGAACTGGTCTGGTATCAGGTCTTTAAGTGAGACAGCATTAGTCTGACCAACGCTGTCCATAGAGAGATAACCAAAGTCACCGACCCCTCCGTAGAAGATAGTACCATCTTCGCCGCGGGCCATTGCCCTCACAATAGGAGGTACTTCTTTAAAGATTACCCTTCTCCATTTGACCCCATCGTACTCGAGTATTCCATTTTGAATACCGAAATACATAAAACCGCGGTTATCTTCAATGATAGAAAAGTTTTGTGGCGGAGCTTTATAAGTCTTGGCGGAATAGTTTGTAATAAATGGCAATCCTTTTTCGCCATCGTCCTGCGCGTTTAGGCTCAATACCGAACAAAGGGCAATAATTGCGGCTAAACAAAGAATCGTGTTTCTGTTTAAAGCAAACAGGTAGCTTTTTCTCATGGTGGTATTGCAGGCTTAATATTGCTTGTCTCAGTCAGGTAGGATAGCCTTCAAAAATGCGGATTGACCTGGAATCTATAGGTGCAGATGTTGTTTAAATATAATACATTATTAAGGAACATCGGGGTTTTTTTGCGTTCTCAGGCTTACATTGTATGGCAGGGAATTTTTCTTTGATAATGACTGTTGACATAAAGGGCATAAATTAAAGTTTTCAGACAACGAATGTCCGCGTGAAAGAGCTGTTTTAACCTTTATCCTGATCGCGATGCCCAACGAATGATGTCAGCTTTCCGGCCCTGGTTTTTCCTGAGAGAAATTGGCTTATTGCTTCACCGGTATGTCGAACAGCCAAGGTAATATCAGGCCGGTTTTAGATAATTGCGTAAGTTTAGACTTTGAAAAAAACGATCCTGTTTTATGAGAAAAATTGGTCTTACTACCACGATATTTTTTGCTTTTTTCTGGCTTACGCTTTCTTCACTTGCGCAACAGCCAGTTTCATTTGACCCCTCATACAAGCCAGCGGTTTATACTGATCCCGACCGCCTGGAAAAAATAAAAAAAACTTTTCCCGTCATAGATAACCTGTTTAAAAAAACTGCATCTGAAAATCATTTCCCTGGGCTTGCATGGGGTATTGTAGTGGATGGGAAACTCGTGCATACCGGCAACTATGGCTATACGGATATCGGGAAAAAAATACCTGTCAGTTCCTCTTCTCTGTTCAGGATCGCTTCCATGAGTAAAAGCTTTACTGCGATGGCGATCCTAAAACTACGGGATGATGGCAAACTGGACCTGGATGATCCCGCTTATAAGTTTATTCCTGAGTTAAAAAATCTAAAATACCCTACGGCGGACTCACCACCCATTACCGTGCGTCACCTGCTTACACATGGCGGTGGATTTCCCGAAGATAATCCCTGGGGCGACCGTCAACTTGCCGATACCGACAAGGAGTTAATGGAGTTTATTGGTAAGCAGATCATCTTTTCGAATCCGCCCGGCATCGAGTACGAGTACAGTAATCTGGGATTTGCCCTATTGGGGAAAATTATTACAAATGCGTCAGGTCAGCGCTACCAGGATTATATCAGAAATAATATCTGGAAACCACTTGGCATGCATACAACCGAATGGGAGTATGCTAATATCGCTCCCGAAAAACTGGCTCACGGGTATCGATGGCTCAATAATAAATGGAATGAAGAAGCCTTGTTGCACGACACACCCGATGGATCCTGGGGTGCCATGGGAAGTATGATCAGTTCGGTAGAAGAGTTTTCCAATTATATGGCTTTTCACCTTTCCGCCTGGCCGCCCAGTAATGCAAAGGAGACTGGTCCCATCAAAAGAAGTTCAGTGCGTGAGATGCACCATCCATGGCGTTTTAATGGTTTTAATCCCATGTACAAATTCCCGGATGGACGAACCTGCGCGATGGTCTCGGCGTATGCCTACGGATTAGGTTGGACGATTGATTGTGAGGGCCGCGAATATATTGCGCACAGTGGCGGCCTTCCCGGTTTCGGAAGCCAGTGGCGCATCATGCCGGACTATGGTATTGGGGTGGTGGCCTTTGCCAACCGTACCTATGCGGGTGTTGGTGGCGTGAACCTGCAGGTCCTTGATACCATGGTGAAGATCGCAGGGCTTAAACCCGCAAAACTGCCGGCATCCGTGATACTTGAAAAAAGAAAAAATGAACTGGTCAAGTTACTTCCTTCCTGGACAAATGCCGAGCAGAGCGGAATATTTGCCGAGAACTTTTTCCCTGACAACCCGATCGACAGCCTGCGTAAAGAGGCAAAAGATATTTTTGAAAAAGCAGGAAAGATCATTTCGGTAAAAGAAATGATACCCTTTAACCAGTTGCGGGGAAGATTTATTATAGAAGCCGAGAAAGCGGATATCGAAGTGTTCTTTACCTTGTCCCCTGAGAATCCTCCGCTGATACAGGAGTATAGGATTAGGAGTATTGGGAAAAAATAGGGTATTGTAGCCGCAATACTTTTTCAAACGGGTTTTAAGACAAGAGAAAGGCCCCGGGTCTGGTTTTCTTCGATGTGATGTTTCCTTTGGTGCAGCGCCCCGGGTGACATCCTGGGTGGCGTCATTCGTTACACAAAGTCTTTATCGTTGGTTTTACGATTTGTTACTCCCATTTCACCTGCTGTGGAAGCGATCCCGCTATTGCCATACCAGCCCTGAGACTGTAACTTTCTCTAACGGGTTTTGAAAGAAAACACTCCCGTCAGCTATTTGGAATTAATCGTAACTTTAAGACAGTTCTTGATTTTCTCACTAAAACTATACAATATGGACCTCCTGCATCGCCTTGAATATTGGGGAGACAGGCATCACCCGCGTTGGATGGATATCGTACGTATAGCACTTGGCATTTTTCTAATCTACAAAGGCATTGACTTTCTCAGGAACATGGGTGATCTCATAACCCTAATGTCTATCAAAACATCTTTCGGTGAATTCAGCTACATCCTGATTGGGCACCTGGTGGTATTTGCTCATATCATGGGCGGCATATTTATTGCACTCGGTGTGCTAACAAGGTTTGCGTGCCTCATGCAAATACCGATTTTATTGGGTGCAGTATTCCTGATCAACCGGCCTGGCGGCATGGCAGAGCCATATTCCGAACTGCTGATCTCGCTGGTAGTTTTACTGTTGCTATTCTATTTCCTGATCGCGGGAAATGGTCCGCTGTCGGTGAAAGTAGAAGAACCCGAAAAGGTCAGGCATTAAAAAGCTTTCTTCTCACCGTCGTATCCCGGGCCGTATAACGCTTTACCGGCCCTGGCTCCCGTGTGCTTTTCTTTGTCGACAGTAATCACTCCGTTTACGATTACGTAATGAAAACCCTTTGAATAGGCATGGGGCTTTTCAAAAGTTGCGAGATCTTTCACCACTTTGTCGTCAAAGATCACAATATCGGCCGCATACCCTTCACGCAGCAAACCCCGGTCCTGCAACTGGAATTTCTGCGCGGGCAGTGATGTCATTCTTCGGATCGCTTCTTCGAGCGATAGCACATTTTCTTCTCTCACGTATTTTCCAAGCACCCTTGCATTGGTGCCGTAGCCACGCGGATGCGGCATTCCGGAATTAAATACACGGATACTAGCATCGCTTGCAAACATGTTGAAGGGATACTGCATGATACGTTTTACATCTTCTTCGCCCATGCCATGAAACACGGCACTGGCGCCACCCGCGATCATGATATCGATCACTGTTTCCGCTTCGGCCTTCGCCTTATGCTTACGACCTTTCATCAGGTTGATCTGCTCAATGCTTTTTCCATTGTAAGTTGTATCGGGACGATGATAAGCCACCACAGCATAACTGAAATGCTTTAGTTTTCTTTTCTTAAGCCTGCTCAGCATTTCTTTGATCACGTATTTTTTTACCTCGGGTCTTTGGAGCCTGGCTTTTATAGAATCCTGCCCGTCGGCCAGGATCTCATCGGGTATCAATGTACTGATGGATGTGCTACTGGCAGTATA
>JAEYOL010000082.1 GCA_023411775.1 Bacteroidota bacterium
ACGATTGATGAGTATATCGCAGCATTACCATCGCTGCAGCAACAGGTATCCAAACAAATTCGGCAATTGATCAGGCAGTCAGCTCCCCAACTTGAAGAAGGGATCAGCTATAATATGCCTGTTTTTAAACTGAATGGTAAGGACCTGATCTGGTTTGCCGCCTGGAAGGAACATATCAGTATTTACCCAAGAACAGCGGCGCTTGATGGCGCCATCAAAGAACTGGCAGACTATGATGGTGAAAAAGGCATTATTAAATTTCCTCTCAATAAACCCTTCCCGTTTGAGCTTGTAAAAAAGATCCTCAGGTTTAAACTGTCGGAGAAAGACAGCGTCAAAAAATAAGGGGAATAAGCTGGAAGTTTTTCTACACTTCCCAGGCCTGAATTTCGTCACATCGTAAAATCCCGAGGGTTTTTTCGCTACACTGCTCCATTGATTTCTATTAATTTAGAGCCATCCACCAAAATCCACTGCCTTGAAAAAAGCCGGTTTTCTTGCTTTTATCTGTCTATTTTTCACACAGGTTTTTGCACAACCTTCAGCCGATACACTTGGAGCGCTGATCGCGCAAAAAGAAAATGTGATCAAGGCCGAAACGGTTATCAAGATCGAAAATCTCGGTCCTAATATCAATACACCTCTTCCCGAACTTCGTCCTACTGTTTCAGCAGACGGAAATCTTCTATTTTTTATTTGTGAGAATGATCCTGCCAATACCAAATATCGTTCTATAAGCAACTCGCAGGATATCTGGTATTCCGAGCGCGACAGCAGTGGTAACTGGGGACCTGCTATTCACCTGGGTTATCCACTCAACACCTACCATTATAACGCTGTGTTTTGGATATCGCCCGATAACAACCGGATATTGATCCGTAACGCGTTTATTGATGGCGACTATGTTGGTAATGGTGTAAGCATGAGTTATCGCACAGTTAATGGCGGGTGGAGTAAACCCAATGCACTTCGTATACGGAATTTCCAGAAATATGATAACGGCCGGCAATACGGTGCTACCATGGCGCATGATGGGAAAACATTACTGCTATACCTCGCACCAAAAAAAGGTAGTTATGATAACGACCTGTTTGCAAGTTTTTTACTAAATGATGGAACCTGGTCGGAACCTCAAAGCCTGGGAAAAACAATCAATCATCCCGATACGGATGAAATGACACCATACCTGGCAGCCGACGGGGTAACACTTTATTTCAGCAGTAATCGCCCTGGCGGACTTGGCGACAATGATATCTGGATGAGCAGGCGCCTCGACAGCACCTGGACAAAATGGAGCGAGCCGGTCAACCTGGGAGCACCGATCAATACTCCTGACTGGGACGCTTTCTTTACCCTGGATGCGGGTGGTGAATACGCCTACATGACCAATAGTACCGATACATATGGTGAGAGCGATATCGTGAGGGTAAAACTGCTGGAACGTGAAAGGCCCGATCCTGTAGTGCTGGTAAAAGGCAATGTGTACAATAAGAAAACAAATGAGCCTTTAAGTGCATCACTGGTTTACGAAACACTACCCGACGGTACAGAAGCCGGAACGGGTATTTCAGATCCTGATGATGGCGCTTTCAAGATCGTGCTGCCCTATGATAAAAACTATATGATCAAAGCCACAGCCGATAAATTCTTCGCTCAATCGGAGAATCTTAATCTTGATTCACTCGTAAAAGCGGGATACAAAGAAATTCACAAAGATCTATACCTGGTGCCCATTGAAATTGGCCAGGTCGTAAGATTAAATAATGTATTCTTTGATTTTGATAAATGGGATCTGCGGGCGGAGTCGCACCTGGAGCTTAACCGGGTTGTGAAATTGCTGGAGGAAAATCCAGCCATCGAGATCGAAATGAGTGCGCATACTGATAGCTATGGAAGTGATGAGTACAATTTTACACTGAGTGATAACCGGGCGCGATCGGTGATGGAGTATATACTTTCAAAGGGGATATCGCCACACCGCATCAGGTCGCAGGGCTATGGTGAAACGCGTCACGTGGCGCCAAACGACACACCGGAAAACCGCCAGCTAAACAGGCGGGTTGAATTTACCATCCTGAAAAACTAAATAGAGAACAATTCTTTTTATCCAATAGAAAAAACCAATACCAATGAGAACTAAACAATTTCTGATCCTGGCCTTTGTGATGGCCGCGCTTTCTTCCTGTATGAAACATGCCAGCGACTACAAACCCGGATATGGCGAGATCGTCAACACCTGGATGTTTACCGATGGGAGCTCACAGTTCTTTGGGAAACTCAATGGGAATGCTATTCTGCATTCTGCCCCACAGTCAAATAATACATACCTGCTTGAAATGACTGGTGTAGAACGGGCAGGTCAGCAGCTCGCCATGGCGATCTCGTTTTCAAATCCGGAAGTGACAACTGGTACTTTTCAGTCTGGAATCGCAGGTTCAGATCATGAAACGGCTTTCTACTATTCCGGATCAGCTGCCAGTCGCGATCCCCTGTATGCATCCACCAACAATAATCCCGGAGCTGTTATGAGCTTTGTTGTTACGCATTTTGATGCAACAAATCGAACTGCCACTATAGAGTTTAGCGGTGAGGCATTTGATATGTCTGGAAACAAAGTAAATATTACCAGGGGCAAACTCACTGCTAAGGTTGATATCCAATAAGGCTTTCCACTAACCCAATAAATGCTCATGCTTAAAAATGCTTTTGTGAAAACAGGAGCATTTTTTATTTGTTTAAATAAGCGTTTGGAATATTGCGGGGACTATAGTCAATGCCATACTGGTGGTTTAAAAGCCTGGCTACTACTTTCGAAATAGTAGATTCATCGCGATGCATCTGCGGTAATAAGCCCATCATGGCATAACTGATCGGGTTTACGGCAGGTATCAGCCCAGACCAGGCCTCGTACCGTATGCTGGAGATCAGCCTTGCGTTGCAGAAGGAATTGCATCATTTCATCCCCAAAATTTGTATTTTGATTAACCGTGTGGAAAATAGGAGTCTGTCCTCCAAATCCAAATTCATCACTGCCGGCAATTGCGTTTATATCGGCACCGCGCTTCACCAGTACTTCAGCACAGGCCACATGATTGAACTCGGCACAAATATGCAATAATGTAGCCTGGTACAAAGGTGTAAAGGCAGTGCGTAAGGTATATTTTTTTGAAACCAGGCTGGGGTCAGTTTTAATCTTGTTTTCAAGTGAGCCAGGATCATCCAGCAACACCGCCAGCAAAGCCTGGTCGGAAAAAACTAAACCATGATCTAAAAAGGCCCTGACACATTCTTTGAAACGTGGCGTACGGGTATATTCACTGGTAAGTTCAAAAATCAGGGGTTCACCGCGAAAACTTGTGTTGGGGTCTAATCCGTTGTCGAGACATTGGCGGATCCCTTCCACAGAATGTAGTTCGATTTGGATGACGATATCATCGATAAGATCCATTGCAATAACTGGTTAACCATCAACAAATCGCAAGCAGGTCGATAGGAAAGTTATGAAATCAATCTAGCTTCGTTCAGATTTATTTCCGGGCCTGATATCCAACTTTACGAAATATTCTTTTGTCCAGGGATGTGTCGCCAACAGATCCTGGAAAAATTGCGCAGGTGTTTGCCTGTTGACATTTAGATAGGTATCGAGAAATTTTTTTGTTGTGACTACTACCGCTTCGTATGCATTGCCGGGATCTTCGAATTCTTTGCCCATGATACCCGGTACATATTTGTTCAACAGGCCGAAGGATGTAAAATGCCCGTGTTGCATGTTTTTCATGGATGCCAGCACCCGGTGGCTTTTTACTGGCTGATCAAACCAGCTTAGATCCGTGTACTGATCTGCCGGGTTATACAGGTGAAGTATCGGCGAATTAAAATCTTTAAGGGTATAATAAGACTGGCTGGATAATAGAGCTGCACCAAAGGCCGAACCGATTCCGCCATCAAGACTTATAACCGCCTTAATTTGTTTGTTGCGCACGGCTAAAGCCATCGCTGACTGTCCGCCAAAACTAAAACCAACGATACCTGCTTCCCTGTCTTTGATGCCAAATTCCTTCCGGATAATATCCCAGGCAAACTCGTAATCCTGTACCTGTGATTCAAGACCTTTATCCTCATAATCCAATTCATAACTAGCGGAACCTTTCACGGGAACCTGCATCACGATATATCCATTGCCTGCAAGATACTCTGCCAGGTACGCAAAGTCCGCAGCGAAACCGTGTACCAATAATATAACTGGCTTGTTCCGATCATCCCATTTCGCATTGTACACAGCCTGCATTGGAGTTCTTCTTGCCAAAAAATCGCGTATGCTATTTTGATCTGCACCCTGCGAGACAGGCCATGCAAAATATTTTTCAAAACCCATTTGCCGGAAGGCGATATTACTGGGATCCAGTTCTTTGCCAACGAGGTCAACGTAGTCACCAAAATGTAATTGTTGCCCTGTTGTTTTCTCAATAGTGGGATACCATAGATTGACCTGGATAATTCGGCCTTTTGCTGAACCGGGTTGTTCCTTCACCGGGAGCCGGGTCGTGTCAAATCTCGTGAGGGATATAAAACCGCAGCCAGCCTGGTTTGGTTTCAGTTTTTCAAACTGGCCAAACGCAAGCTGGCTTAATAGCAGGCAACACCAGCAGATTTTTTTCATATCCTTAGGTTTATGGCTATTCTAAAATTAACCTGAATCGTTGAACAGTCTCCCAATTTTGTATCAACGGTTTCACAACCGGATAAGAAAAAATCATGCTTGGGTGGCAGAATCTATTTTGGTTTATCCACTTCCCTGAACAATAACATATCGCCTATTCGTGAAGACGCACCGTTGTAAAATCCTGTTTCGTGTTCGTAACAGGCCGGGTTGCGGAAGGTACCGAATATCATATCAAACACGGGCAGATCGGCATAGTTGTAGGCATGAACACCGCGTGCATGGTGTACAGTATGGCTTTCGGGTCTTTGTATGATATATCCCAGCCAAACCGGTGTTTTAATGTTCGCATGCTGGAAAATGCCAAGGAAATTGGTCACCAGCAGCGTGATTGTGATAGCCTGTGGTGTCATCCCGGCAATGATTGAGAAGCACACTGTACCGAGGGCTGTCCAGCCGATCATATCAAGCGGGCTAAAATAGAATGCGCCATAGGTATCCAGGCGTTCGGCACTGTGATGCATCTGGTGAAACATTTTCCAGAGCCATTTACTGTTGTGCATCGTGCGATGCCAAATATACATACCCAGCTCATAAACCAGGATACCGGCAATTGCACCCATGCTACCCCAGCCCGACAAGTCAAACAATTGCGTCCCGGGCAGGTATTCATCCCACAGCAGCGGCAGGTACGATGACAGGTAGAAATAGAAAAAGAAAACCGCGATGCCCCTGATTTTCCAGAATTTGATAACTGGTAATTTACGTCCGGGGAAAACAGCCTCCCATAACATCAGCAGCAAATACATACTGATAATGATCAATGACACAGGATCCAGCAAAATTTCTAATGGAGTCGGCATAGTAATTCATTTTTAATATGCCGCAAAGCTGCACCTAACCAATGTTCTCTTCAATAACCAAAGACGGTTAGGATCTAACTCAAATTGGGGATGGGGTTAATTATTTGGGAGGGTTATCTTAACCCTGTCACCTGGTGAAAATCGGTTCTGGGTCGCCCGAACGTTGATCGTCTCGTCGGCTGCCTGGGCAAGGATTGTGAAATAACTTCCGGCAAACATCACCCCGGTGATCTCTGCGTTTCCTCCTGTAGAAAGTTCGATATTAAATTGCTCGGGTCTGACCATAATTTTATCTCCAATTGCGTGCAGCGACGTGCCAGACACTATGGAAGAATTTTTATCAAGCAGATTATATTCCCCAAGTACCGCCGCGCAATATTCATCCGCCGGGTAATAGTAAACCTGTTCGGGGCTGCCCTGCTGTAATAGTTGTCCATCTTTCATGATGAGAATGGTATCAGCCCACGATAGCAGGTCGGCTGCATCATGTAGAATCATGATACAGGTTGTATTGAGCCTGGAGCCAATCACACGGACGGCGGACCTGATGATATTCCTGTGAATGCCGTCAAGATTAGAATATGGTTCATCCAGCAGCAGGAGTTTAGGCGCTGTTACCAGTTGCCGCGCCAGTACAATCCGCTGCCGTTCTCCACCTGATAGTTCATTTGTTTTTCGGTGTAGCAAGTGCCCGATCCTGCAGACTTCAAAGATATTCTTCGATTCTTCGGTCGTCAATAAATTCACGGCTTCCAGTTCTTCCGCTACCGTATAATTGTTCCGCAATTCGAAGTGCTGGCTGAGATAGGCAATTTCAGGATGCCCGGGAATGAGTTTTTCAAAGGGGCCTTTCACCCGTTCGCCTTTAAAAAGGATAGCACCCTCATCGGGTTGCACAAGACCTGCGATCATGCGCAACAATGTCGTTTTTCCCGAACCGGTTTCCCCGGCGATTGCGATCTTCTGAAACTGATCCTGGTCAAAAGAGATCTGCCTGACGGTATAAATTTCTTTTTCCTTTTTGCTGATACCTTGCACTGATAACCAAGCCATGCCCGAAAATACGTGTTACCTATCATTCAGCGCATGACATGATCATAAATTAACCTGGATATTTCTGCCATAGCGGTGATCACTTTTTTTTCATCGGCTGGATCAAAACGCGATAGCAGGACCAACACATATTTTCTTCCGTCGGGTAGAAATACAATACCCGAATCATGCTGCACCCCGGTGATAGAACCGGTTTTGTGCGCCACCTTTACATCGGCTGGTAACTGGGCGGGAATTATTTCATTGAACTGCTGATCAAGCAGGATCCGGATCATGGCTTGGGAAGCCTCCGCGCTAACCAGTTTTTCTTCAGCCATTTGTTCGAATAATAACGCAAGATCATAGGCTGTCGTGGTGTTATTGAGTCCTTTTTGAAAAGCCTTATTATCTTCCACCCCTCTTAATACTTTCATATCATGTGCTCCCATGGCTTTGAGGCTTTCCATGATATTGTCAGGCCCTGCCAGGCTGATCAGCAGGTTGGTGGCAAGGTTGCTGCTGCGAATGATCATCTCATAAGCCAGTTTTGCGATCGTTTCCTTCTCTCCCAGCCTGGTGTACAATTCCAATTCACTGTCATCATTGGGATCGAGTGAAAAATCCGAGCTGTCGACGATACTCTTAAAGGAATTCCGGATGCTGATGGAATCTTCCATCGAAAATTTTCCCGTTGCGGCCTGTTTAAAAAGTTCGGCCAGCACAGGTGTCTTCATCGTACTGGCAGCATGGAAGCTCCGGTTTGCGTTGATAAAAATGGAATCGCCAGACTGAAGATCTTTAAAGGCGATACCAAAATGCGCGTTGGGTACGGCAAGCCGGGATTCGATTTCTTTTTTTAGCTCTTCCATGTCCTTGTCCTTTTGTGAACAGCCCCATATAAAGAGAGCCGCTAATACTGTCACGAAAATTCTTTTTTGATACATATATGCAGGCTGATATTTTTCGCAATTAAATGTAATCAAAAGGCGCTTTGCCCGGTTGAAAATATCAACAAAATTCAAAGGCTCTTGTCAGACGTTCATTAGTATTAACTTTGAATCAGAATGGTTACCAACAACAAACGGGATTGGCGTGCAAAGCTGCATGATGTCATCTACGAAACCAACACACCCGCCGGTAAAGCTTTTGATATAGCCTTACTAGTACTTATCGTGGCCAGTATACTGGTCGTGATGCTTGACAGTATTGAATATTACAACCAAAATTATGGTCGGCTTTTAAAGATCCTTGAGTGGGTATTCACTATTATTTTCACCATAGAATATATACTCCGGCTGATCAGTATCCGCCGGCCTGTGCTTTATATGTTGAGTTTCCTTGGCATAATTGACCTGCTGGCCATTATACCCAGTTATCTCAGTATCGCTTTTGCCGGCGCACAATCCCTGCTTGTACTAAGAGCATTGCGTTTGTTGAGGATCTTCCGGATCTTCAAGCTGACACATTTCCTGTCGGAAATGAAGTTTTTGAAAGGAGCCATCGCCGCCAGCATGAAAAAGATAACGATCTTTTTATTGGTCGTATTTACACTGGTTATCATCCTTGGATCGGTGATGTACCTGGTTGAGAAAGATCTAAACAACGATTTTAAAAGCATTCCTGATAGTATATACTGGGCTATTGTGACTATAACAACCGTGGGTTACGGAGATATGAGCCCGGTGACGGTGGTTGGGAAATTCGTTGCAGGGTTGATCATGCTCACAGGCTATGGTATCATTGCCGTACCCACCGGTATTATTACCACTGAGATGACGCTGGCCGTGCGTAGACGACAGGAAAAACATGAAGCATGCCCAAATTGTGGAAGGGAAGACCACGATGCCGATGCCAAATTTTGTAAGGGTTGTGGTACCCGGCTTTAAGTGAGTTTTGGAAAATTGGCAGGGCTTTGGAATACCGACTTAGACATAAACTTGCTAAATCATCTTTTATGGAACAAGGAAAAAGGAAATCCTACATCGCCCGCAACCTTGAATGGATCGCGCTTTTGATCCTCATCATTGGTGGCCTGCTTGTTGTCTGGCAGGTATTTTTCGCGTGATTTATTTTAAAAAAGAAATATACCCGTTTTTGGCAGCCAGATCCCTCGCTCCGGTCTGAAACTTGTATTATACCGGTAAAAGCGATTATGGATCATAAACAAAAACTGGAGGACCTGAATAAGGAAACCATACTTCAATTGGAGGAATACCTGAAAAGTAAGGGGAAACTGAAGGAAGACGAACATCTGAGGGTTGTAAGGGCACGTGAGGATTGGCAAACTGCCTGGAATAAGGTTATGGAAGCCCTGATAGTGCTGGAAAAACTTGAACTCTAATTGTCCCCCATTCCACGGATGATATGGAAAACCTGCTACAACAAATTACTGATTTTGCCACACGTGCTCATGGCAGCCAGCGGCGAAAGTTCGCGGATGAACCTTATATCAATCACCCTGTACGTGTGATGGAAACTTGCCGCGAACATACGCAGGATATCTGTCTGCTCGCGGCAGCTCTCCTGCATGATGTGCTTGAAGATACTTCTACTTCAAAAGAGCAGATGCGTGATTTCCTGAAAACGGTATTGAGCAATGAAGATAGCATCCGCACACTTAATATAGTGGTGGAGTTAACCGACGTGTATACAAAGGAGCAGTACCCGGATCTTAATCGGCGACAACGAAAGGCGAAGGAGTCCGAAAGACTGGCTGGTGTTAGTGCGCAGGCACAAAACATCAAGTACGCCGATATCATAGACAACAGCAAGAATATTAGCAATGCCGAAACGGGTTTTGCACGAATCGTACTCCATGAATATAAGAACCTGGTGAAGGTGATGAACGCCGGGAATGCCGAACTTCGAAGAAAAGCAGGTGAAACGGTTGACGTATATTTAAAGGCAGTTAAGCAAAGCAGCACCCAAAAGAAATAATATATACATGCAAGGAAAGCTCCCTCCTGTAAAATTTTCTATACTTTATTTTCTATTGCTATTGTTAATGGCTTCCTGCAGAAAGGATGAAGGCCCCAGGTTAATTGAGTTGAAACAGCTTGATGACTACCCATCCGGTTCCGGGCTTGCGTGGTTTGGAAAAAAGCTTTATGTCATGGGTGATGACGCCACGTGGATGTTACAGATGGATTCGGCTTTTAATAAAACCGATTCTATCAATTTATTTTCTTCACAGGGCAGAATCCCCAAGAAAACAAAACCTGATATCGAGTCAGTCGCTGAAATCTATTTGAATAAAAGGCGGTTGCTTTTGTTAACCGGCTCGGGTTCGCTGGCGCCTTACCGAAATCTGTTAATGGTTTATGATCCCGCAAGTAAGGAAAAAAAGGAATACCGGCTTGATACGTTTTATAATCGGCTTAATACTGAAGGCCTGGGTGAACTAAATATTGAAGGTTCAGCATCGATCCCGGCGTTCATTGTATTAGCCAATCGTGGCAGCCGGGGGTTTCCAAGGAATTACCTGGTATTCACTTCCAACCGATTTTGGGAAAAGCAGGATATCGCCTCATTGAAAATTATTAAAACGGGTATACAAAGCGACACAGCTTCTTTTACCGGTATTTCGGGTATGGACTACTCATATAAGTCAGATCAGTTGCTGATCACCGCTTCGACAGAAAATACTTTTAATAGTTATGATGATGGATCAATTGGCAAAAGTTATTTGTGGATCGTCAACGATATTTCATCAAAACGAAGACTGGATGCGATCAATCCGGACAGGATCATTGATCTCGAGGAAGTGGATGCGAGATTTAAAGGCCATAAAATTGAATCCGTAAGTATTATTTCAGAAGAAAAGGGAAGGAAAGAACTGGTACTGGTTGCAGATAATGACAATGGTGATACTGTATTGTTCAGAATGATCATATAGGTTAACCAAATCATACTTCACCCGCAGCAAAACTATAGGCTAACTGGCACGTTTTATGAGCCCATCACTCATAAAGAAATTCCCATGGAAACAAGATCTGAAGCGCAGACATTACAGGTATTTAGCACGGTATTTAGTCACAAAGGACATATCCCTCCGGAATACACCTGCGACGGGAAAAACATCAATCCGCCTATAGAAGTAAACAGGATACCGGAAGGCACCAAAAGCCTGGCACTTATTATGGAAGACCCGGATGCACCGCGTGGCGTTTTTGACCACTGGCTGGTGTGGAATATTTCACCCAATGAAGCAATAGCGGAACAAACAACCCCGGGCGTACTCGGGCTTAATGATTTTGGTAAAACTGAGTATGGTGGCCCCTGCCCTCCCTCCGGTGTTCATCGATATTTTTTCAAAGTCTTTGCATTAGATACCAAACTTGATCTTGTAGCAGGTGCTGACAAAAGAGCTTTATTAGATGCCATGCAGGGACATATACTCGCCGAGGGCGAACTCATGGGGTTGTATCAACGCAGGAAAAGGACAATCGAAGAGCAGGACGACTAATAGTTTACACTTAGTTTTTCTATTATTTTAAGATGTAACGCAAGTTTTGTTGTGATTATAGGTATGTGAAAGCGTAATTTTTGTAATTTACTTTCTCTATCATTTTTCACTATGAAAATTTATAAGCACAGCTATCCGTTGTCCTGTGTTCGCGTGACATAATTAAAGTCTTGTGGAAACATCAAACAGTTATTTACGATTAAAAGGTCTTTCACTTCAACAGCGGCTTCCACTATTGATCTGTATTCTTCTGCTCACCCTGATGATACTTTTTAGCTGGATCTCATACCAGGGTGTAAAAAACGCCGCGATCAATACCGGGAAGGAAAGGCTGGTTTCACTCACTTCGCAACTGGGGTCGATGTTTTCCCAGTCGATGTCTACTCTTTCTTCCACAACAAGAACCCGTGCCAATCATGCATCACTTAAACACTTTCTCGCCGATACCAGTTACTATCGCGATTCGGCGATGCATGTTTTGGATGGTATCAGGCAGGATAGTACTTCGGTACTGGTGGATCTTTACAACGCGAAAGATCAACTGGTGCTACGTTCATCAAGGCGCATGATACATCAACGGGTGAACTTCGATTCGATTGTAAATCAACTTGAGCTTAAAGACGACACCACTGTAGGGAACATATACCTTCTCAGCGATTCCATGTACTATCCGGTGATACAACCAGTGTGGCTCAACCAGCGGATAGTTGGCTCCCTGGTTAGATGGAGGCTGCTTTATACAACGCCGCAAACGATCGAGCAGCTGTCGCAGCTGATGGGTACAAAAGCCAGGCTTTATATTGGAAACGGGGATGGATCACTATGGACTGACCTGGTTAAGCCGGTGGGTTATCATATGCCAGATTCGATGCGTTTCAATAAACCGATTGAGCATCGTAACCCGGAAAGAGGAAAATTTTTTGCTGCCTATAATAGTATACAAAGTACGCCATGGCTGGTGTCACTTGAATTCTCACAACAAAATTTACTCGACCCTGCCACCCGTTATCTACAATGGATGGTCATTGGCGGGCTTATCCTGCTGGGTATCGGTATTTTACTAGCCTGGATCATGAGCCGAAATATTATTCGTCCGCTTAACCGGTTAACAGAAGCGGCATCTGGCATTGCCCACGGCAATTATATACCTACTGAAGGCGCGGATCGGCGCGACGAAGTGGGTAAACTTGCCCGTGCTTTCAACACCATGCTTGAACAGGTACGCGAGGCGAGACAGGGACTGGAACAAAAAGTTGTTGAATCCGGTGAGATGAATGAACAGTTAAGAAATCTTACTGCACACCTGCAAAATATCCGGGAAGAAGAGCGCATACATATTGCCCGCGAGATGCATGATGAACTGGGACAGGTTCTTACAGCTTTTAAAATGGATATTTCCTGGCTGCAAAAAAGGTTGGGCGAAACAGCTGAAGAGCCTACACGTGTAAAGTTGGCTGAAATGTCAAAGCTGGTTGATGATGCAGTTGTTTTCGTCAGGAAAGTAGCTTCGGAACTCAGACCCAGTGTGCTCGATGACTTTGGACTGGTATCTGCGCTTGAATGGCATAGCGTTGAGTTTCAGAAACGGTTTCAAATAGATGTTGATTTCAGATCCAATACAAGAGAAGTGCACACCTCAGCCCTTGTAGCAACAGGTTTATTTCGCATGTACCAGGAAACCCTTACTAATGTGGCCCGTCACGCAAATGCGAGCAAAGTAACCACGCGCCTGGATTCAGGAAATGGCCTGATCTCACTATCCATACGCGACAATGGGCAGGGATTCAATCTTAATAATGGCGACCAGAAGCGAAAGACCCTGGGTTTGCTGGGTATGAAAGAAAGAGCCGCCATGATAGGTGGACATCTTGAGATCAAATCATCGCCTGGTGAGGGCACAGCTGTCCATATTACCGTAACGGACCAACAGGAAAACCAGCCATGATTCCTGTAGAACAAATTCGACATTCCCCCGCTTTACACAACTACCTGACAATAATAGATGGTTCTATTTTACGGCGCCGGACTTTGCCGTTACTTTGAACCTGCAACCAGTAAATCATAACAAGCCATCATCCCTCGCCCCGGGGGTAAAATCCAATATTCATTTTTTTTAATCTCAAACCTGTTGAAGATGTACGATTTACCGACTGAAACTGTTTGTAGGGAAGCACTTCACTCGCTGGTAGACTATCTTAGCACCAGCTTTTTACCTGCTGCGGACCGCAATCACAACTATTTTATTAATGAAATTCCCCGTGACCTCAATATTGAGCACAACCAGGAATGGGTAGCTTCTGTGATCAGTGGCATGATATCCTCCGTGATCCAAAACACAAAAAACACCTGCATTCGTTTTAGTGCAAAAAAGTACGGGCATGTACTGGTACTGGAGCTGCGGGAAGCTGGTCGTGCAAAGCCCCAGTCGGATAATCGCCAACTGCAACAAATTAAAGACATAGCAGAAAAACTTGGAGGTTGCCTTTATGTGGGCAGCCAGGAGGAAGAAAGGATCCTCATGTCTTTTAGTTTTCCCAACCTGCCCATCGCCGCTTAAAAATCCCATAACTTTACCTGCAACTCAAATTTTTTTTGCATGCGTAAGGTTCTACTTCAGCTGGCTGTCAGCCTTGACGGCAAGATAGAAGGTCCCAATGGAGAGTTTGACTGGTGCTTTACCGATGATGATTACGGAATGACGGATTTTTTTCAGCGGATTGACTCCATATTTATTGGCCGCAGGAGTTTTGAGGTTGCCCAGCAATTGGGTGGATCTTCACCGCCGGGTTTTCCCACATTAAAGGAATATGTTTTTTCAAACTCACTTAAGAGCGTCGATGGAAATCGCGAGCTTGTGCGTGGTGATGATCTTGAAAAAAAAGTACAGGAGATAAAAATATCTCCCGGAAAAGATATTTGGCTATATGGCGGAGCCGATCTCACGACCCAATTTCTCAATCTCGACCTGGTCGACGAAATAATCCTGGCTGTTCATCCCATTATCCTTGGTGAAGGCAAACCCCTTTTCAACCATATCGTTGGGAGAAAAAAACTTATACTGTCCGGATCAAAACCCTACCCGAGTGGTTTGTTGATGCTGACCTATAAGTTTGATCGTTAATAAACAGATTCAAAAGTAAACGCTGATTAGTGTAATTAGTGCGATTTGTAGCTAAAAAATCAAAAAGCTCTTTTGCCCGTCTGTTTGCCGCCGGCGCCAATCACAGAACTGCCATATACTTTAATGGATGATTTAATAAAATCTTTTTCATCGGCTTTGTAGATATTCTCTACATATTTCTGCGGATTGCGATCAATATAGGGGAACCAGGTGCTATGAACCTGTATCATGATCTTATGTCCTTTTTTGAAAGTGTGCAGCACATCCTGCAGTGGGACGTTCACATCGGTGGGTTGTCCTGGTACAAACGGTTCCGGCTTTTCAAAACTGTTACGAAACCTGCCGCGAAAAACCTCGGCCCTTACCAGTTGCTGGTATCCTCCCATCACTATATTTTTTGGGTTGTGGTCATAGTTGGGATGATCGGGCGGGTACACATCGATCAGCTTTACAATAAAATCTGCATCAGTACCGGAGATAGCAACTTTCAGCTTTGCAAGGATCTCACCGGCAATCGTAACGTCATCTGTTAATACTTCTGTTTCAAAGCTCAGCACATCCGGCCTGCGACCTGCGTCACGCTGGTCATCGCTCATATAGGAACGTGGAGTAAAAGTAAATCCCTCAGTTTGTGAAGTATAAGGCACCGGTTTGGCGGGGTCGCTGATATATTCGAAAACCGCATCGTTATTCAATGGCTTGTTGATGGATAAACGTCCATTTTCGCCAAAATATAATTCTACAGGTGGTATTTCTACAGGAGGCCATTTTTCGAATTTTTGCCATTCCTTTTTCCCTGTGTTGAACATATAAGCTTCAGGGAGGTTATCGTCGCCTGCACCCTTTAAATGATAAGTGAAAAATGGTTTTTCGATCTCCCGCATAAAAAAGGTGGAGATACTGTCGCCAAAATAAATATGATTGTGGGTGCTCTTACCCTTTTCACTGGCCCAGTCACCATGTCCCCATGGTCCCATCACAATTGTATTCTTTGCTGCCGGTGAAGTTTTTTCAATTGTCTTATAGATATTGAGTGGGCCATACAGGTCTTCTGCATCAAACCATCCCCCTACAGTCAACACAGCAGGCTTGATATTATTCAGGTGAGGTAATAAATTTCTTTTTTGCCAGAACGTATCATAATTGGGATGACTTATAACCTCGTTCCAGAAGAAATTATCATAGTGGTATTTTTCGGTAATATTCTTTAATGGACCCAGGCTCAAATGAAAATCATAACCATCTTTCGGCTGCCTGGAAAACAACCGCATCAGTTCTGGTAAAAACCAATTTTCACGGGTCGTGTCTTTTTTCTGGTAGCCAAATACAGCAAACGCACCAGTATAACTCTGCAGGTAAGCACCCATATGGTGAAAATCGTCAAAAAAGAAATCGGCAATGGGTGCTTGTGGCGAGCAGGCTTTTAAAGCAGGATGTGCATCAGGTAATGCCGCAGCTGTATAGAAACCGGGATAGGAAATGCCAAACATCCCTACTTTCCCATTATTGCCTTTTATATTTTTTATCAGCCAGTCGATGGTATCCCAGGTATCAGAACTTTCGTCGATATCCTTTTTGTTTTTGGGATTATTTCCGGGAATATTCGGGGTCATCGTGGTAAACTCTCCTTCGCTCATATAACGGCCTCTTACGTCCTGGAAAACCAGGATATAACCATCCTCCACCAGGTATTTCGAAGGGTGACCATGCAATTTAAAATTCGTGTAGTTCGATGCATTATAGCAGGTACGGTTGAGCAGGATAGGCCATGTTTTCGATTTATCTTTTGGCGTATAAACAACGGCAAACAACTTCTTCCCGTCGCGCATTGGAATTCTTACCTCGGTTTTATCATAGTGTTCACGTACAAACAGAGAATCTTTATCCTGTGCATGAATAGATACAAAAGAAAAACTTAAAATCAGCAGGGAAACGAATAGACGCATACAACAAAATTTAATTGGGTCACTAAACTAAGAAAATTTGAACGGGTGACCGGCAACCTGGTGCTCGGCCATTTCTGGGAATTCTCACAGTTTACTAACAGGAGCTTGGGAAGAATTTAACATCATTGATTTAATCTATTTTGTCAGCCATGGGTCAATCTTAAATAACCCCAAAAACAATAGATTATGAAAACAATGATACCTGCCATACTGATCAGTCTAATCGTATTTAGCTCCTGCGGCACAGCCAATGTAAAAGAACCTGAATACCGCGATATCCGGGAAGTGAGATTACTTGAACTGGGTTTGCTACAGTCAACTGCCGGAGTAGACCTGATATATTATAACCCCAACAATTTTGGCGTCCAGGTAACGGAGGCGCGTGGTGACGTCTATATTGACAATGCATACCTGGGTCGTTTCGGCCTGGATGAAAAGGTACAGGTGCCCAAAAGATCAGAGTTTATCGTGCCTGCAATCGTGAAATTGGATATGATCGGCGCGATCAAGAACCAGCGGGAAATTTTTAAGAAGAAAGAAGCAATGGTTCGTATCGAGGGCGTGGCACGTGTTAAAAAGGCTGGCATTACGCGGGAAATACCAATTCATTTCGAGAGCCTTCAAAATATTGAGCGGTTCAGAACCCTTATTGCACCCTAATTTTTCCGAAAAATAACCACTCAACGGTAACGGTTTCCACGGTAGAAACCGTTCACCGTTTAAAACCGTCCACTTACCGGTTAAACCAATTTGTTTAAATTATCTCCTCTGCCTTTCAGTAAATTGCAGCCTGTTTATGCGACAACTCGCTGCAATATTATTTGCCGATATGACGGGTTATACAGCCCTCATGCAGGAAGACGAGCACCTGGCACGCACCAAGCGCCGGCGCCTGAAAGAGGTCTTGGAGTCGACGATTGGCAGGTTTAATGGTAAAATATTACAATACTATGGGGACGGATCACTTAGTATTTTTAACAGCGCCATTGATTGCATAGCAAGCGCAATCGAAATTCAGCACCAGCTTAATGAAGAGCCTAAGGTTGGCATTCGTATGGGAATTCATACCGGCGATGTTATCATTGAAGATGATGCGGTCTATGGTGATGGCGTCAACCTGGCCTCCCGCATCGAATCCATGGCCGTGGCGGGAAGCATTTTTATATCCGACAAGGTTTATGACGAAATAAAAAATCAGCCCGTTTTCACAACACGTGAGCTGGGATATTTTGAATTGAAGAATATCAAGCATCCCGTTCGTGTGTACTGCATCACCAACCCGGGAATCAACGTACCGACACGGGAATCACTGAAAGGAAAACTGAGGCAGACCAATAACCGCCTGGCCGTCCTGCCCTTTGTGAATATGAGTTCTGATGCAGACAACGAATATTTCAGTGATGGCATTACCGAGGAATTGTTAAATGCCCTCACCCGGGTTGATGGCCTGCAGGTCACCTCGAGAACTTCGGCCTTTGCTTTCAAAAACAGGAATCATGATATTCGTGATATCGCCATTCAGCTTAATGTAGATAAGGTGCTGGAAGGTAGTGTTCGCAAGTCGGGCAACCGGGTGCGTATCACGGCTCAGCTCATCAATGCGAGCGACGGTTATCATATCTGGAGCGAGAACTATGATCGTGATCTGACTGATATTTTTGCAGTACAGGACGAGATAAGCGCGATCATCGCCAATAAGCTGAGGGAAGATATAACGCCCAAACCAAAAAAAGATCATCGTGCAAAAACGCATACGACAAATATTACCGCATATACTTATTTTCTGAAGGGATTACATTTCTGGAACAAGCTCACTCCTGCTGATAGTCGTAAAGCTATTGAGTGCTTTGAACAGGCCATATCGATCGACCCTAATTATGCGCAGGCTTATGCCATGACGGCTGCGGCCTATAGCTACCTGGGATCTTCAGGTCAAATCATGCCGGTCAACGCTTTTGAGATCGTACACAGGTACTCAGACAAAGCGCTGGAGATCGATAGTAATATCGCAGAAAGCCATATCGCCAAAGCCAGCGCTTACCTGTTTTTCGACTGGGATTGGGACCGTGCTTACAATTCCCTGCAAAAAGCACTTGACCTGAATCCCGGCGCAATTGACGCATACGATATGTTAGGGTTCTATTATATCGTGATGGATCAAAAACAAAAAGCTGTTGAGGCCCTTGAAACTGCTGAAATGCTCGATCCTTTGTCTGCTGTTATTTGCCAGTCGCTGGGTAATATGTATATTTTTTCTGAGCGGTATGATGACGCTAAAAAGCAGGCTGATAAATTACTTGAACTGGACCCGAGGATGCGCATCGCGATTGAAATGAAGGGATGGGCTTTTGGCATGCAGGGTGATTGGGAAACGGCACTGCGTTACTTCGAGGAAATGCAGCGCCTTACAAACCATCCCCTGAAGGGATGGATGGGTGCGGGTTTTGCCTATGCAAAACTCGGAATGAAGGATAAAGCCCTGGAAGTAATCCTTAAAATGGAACAACGTGAACGCGAAGAGCCCGGAATTGTGATGGACGCTGATATCGCTGCTGTGTGGCTGGGCCTGGGCAATCACGATAAGACTTTTGAATATCTCAACAGGTGTATAGATAAGCGAATGGGGCCGGTCAGTTATTTTGTTGAATATCCCCTACCGGGCAATTAAATCAGATCCGCGCTATATCGACCTGAAGAAAAGAATGAATATGAAGTGATCGATGACGAAAACCCGTTAATATAACCAATTTTTCAATCCGATTCGATGATGCGGGTCATGGTAAATAAAGATCACTTTAGCTATTTTAGACTTTTGGCTAACTTCAAAATAAAAAAATGGCTAGATCACATCATCGTAAGAAGCACAAGGAACATCTTCGGAATTTTAAGCAGAAAGAAGAAACTACCTGGTCCACACCCAAAAGTAAAGCCGCTAATGTTTTCGCCGTCACAGGTGCCATCGTTGGTCTCGCTATTAGCTTTTTTTCAACAGAGGGATCCATATTATGGATCAGTGTTGGGGTTATTGTAGGGGGACTTGCCGGTTATTTAATTGGACGTAAAGTTGATCAGAGTTAATAGCCTCAAAAATTATCTCACTAACATCAGTGTTCCCTTCCTGATGGGGCTTCCATCTTTTAGGTCGAGCATATACACATAAATACCAGCAGGCTGGGGTTCGCCCCTGAATCTCCCATCCCAGGGCCTGTTCGCTTCTTTTGCCTGGAATACAATTCGACCATGGCGGTTGAATACACTTAATTCAAACTGAGGAAAAGCCACTAACACGGGTATATGCCATGTATCATTGAGGCCATCGTTGTTGGGTGAGAAAGCGGTAGGGACAAAAACGTCCTTGAACACATATACATTCATCGAATCAATATCGGTGCCGCAGCCCGCGTTGGACAATACAGTTAGTTCATAAGTTGTATCACGAAGTGGGGTTATCAAAGGCTGGAGTTCCGAAGCATTGCTCATATAAACGTCAGGTGACCAGCTATAGCTCAAGTCGTACCCCGTCGCGGATGCCTGTATTTGAACGGTTGTACCTTCAATGATCCAAAGATCAGGCCCCGCATTGGCCGATGGCGCTTCCAGGACATTAACTAAAATATTTGCTGTGTCAGTGCATCCAAAACCGTTGCCAACTACCACATTGTAGGTAGTTTTTGTGACAGGACTAGCCATGGGTGAACTGGTATTTGAGGAAGAAAGACCTTCAATTGGCGTCCATTGGTAGGACGTTCCGCCGTTGCTGATCAGCTGAATGCTTTCTCCCTCGCAAATGGATGAATCGGCGAATAGAATATTCGCAGTTGGTGCCGGGTTAACCACGACCGAAATGGAATCAAAACTAACGCAACCATCGCTGCTTGTCACCAGTACGGAATATTTCCCTGCATTTGAAGGTTGCGCATTAGGTATTATTATTTCCTGTGTGGATGCTGAAAAGTTGTTGGCACCGCTCCATTCATATTGAGCCCCGCCCGAAGCGTTAATCAACAAGTCCTGGTTTTGACACAGCGCGCTGTTACTACTGAGTGTGATGACCGGGTTGGCTCCCACTTTTACCAAAAGTTGATTGGATGCAATCCGGCATTGTGCCGAGCCCATATTACCCGACTCCGCAGCAGAAAGACGATAATAATAATTACCAGGAGGCGTCGCAGCATCAAAATCTCTTACCAGTGAAGTGGTGTTTGCACCGGGAATATCTGTCCATGTGATAGCATCGGCACTCTGTTGCCAGATAAAAGAAGGGTTATTGAAACCTGTAGAAACAGAACATTCGAAGCCAAATGACCTGCTCTCCCCTTCACAGATCGTCATGCTTTCCGCATTACTTCCAACAAATGCCGATTTCAATTGAGGGCCACATGGCCTGAAGGTGATATCATCCAACGCGAGATCATTTCCACATCCGCCCGGAGCATTATTAAAGATCCTGAGTACAATGTCGGTAGCGTTGGCTGGTGTTGTAAAATAAAAACCAAACTGTCGCCATTGCGGGCTTGCGGTGCTTCCAATAATATTTGTATTATAGGACTGAAGCACGTTTCCGTCAGTCGATTCAATTGTAAATGTGAGGTTGGGTTGGGTAGGATCGGGTGTACAGGCTGTTTGCTTTAGAACGTTCATGACCCAGGCTGCAAATTCGTAAGTAGTACCCGCACAAAGTCCTCTTACTGTGTCCAGGTAAAATGCGCTGGGCTGAAACGATGCATTGACCAGCATAAAATAACCTCCGGGGTCGCCCGTATGGTCGGCATTGACTGAATGCCAGGTACTGCCAAAGCAATTGGTGGTGTTGGTTCTTACGGTGTAAAAACCATCGTTGGGACAGTCGGTTGCCACATACTGGTATGACGTTGTCGCTGCTTTTAGCGGGGCGCCGGGATTGGCACCATTTCCAAACGTGATATTGACGATGGGGTCGCCGAGGCTGCCCTGGCAGAGCTGGGCACGGGCAGCATCAGTCCAAAGCAACACAATACAAATAACAGAAATCCTGCAAAACAGTACCGCTACATTCATAAACAGGTATCTAATATATAGAGTTTATCGCAAAAGTTCAATTGCTTACTTTGCAGCCAGAATCACCAAATGGCAACACAACGAAGACAGGTACGAATAAAGCAGATCATCACCGAGACAAAAAACGCAAAGACATTTGTCCTGGAAACCTTGCATGGAACTGAGATCAGTTATAAAGTTGGCCAGTTTCTCACTTTTATTTTCGGGACCCGGACTGGTGAAGAACGACGAAATTATTCTATCAGTTCTTCGCCTGAATTGGGAGAACCCCTAAGCATAACAATAAAGCGTATCCCTAACGGCAATTTTTCGAGGCAGATGGTCGATCATGCGCATGTGGGCGATCTACTCACTACGATCGGTGCCAATGGCTTGTTTACTTTACCCAATAATTTCGGTCAATACCAGCAGTTCTTCCTGATGGCAGCTGGTAGTGGCATCACGCCGGTGTACAGCCTCTTGAAAACAGTGTTGCATCGTTTTCCGGGTATCCGGATCACACTTATCTACAGCAATCATTCCGTTGAAGAAACAATATTTTACAAAGGACTACAGACGTTGCAGGCTGCTTATCCTGAGCAGCTTGAAATAGAATGGTTGTTTAGTAATGCTCCGGACTACACAAAGGCAAGGCTGGGCAACTGGTTATTGGGTGAGTTATTGATGAAATACAGGAAAGTTCCAATGGCGAGGTGTCTTTTTTATCTCTGTGGACCTTTCAAGTATATGCGTGTAATAACAATTACCTTGCTTAATGCGGGTGCCCATCTCTCACAGATAAGGAAAGAAGAGTTTGTATTAATGGAACCCCAGTTTGACCTGACTCCACCCGATACAACTACCCGCGAGATAACACTCACGCTGGATGGCAAAAACTACAAATTCGAAACTACTTATCCCGATACAATTCTCCAGTCTGCAAAAAAACAGGGGATCGAACTTCCATATAGTTGTGAGGTCGGGCGTTGTGGAGCCTGTATGGCGGTGTGTACCCATGGTAGCGTTTGGATGAAGCTGAATGAAGTGCTTACCGATGATGATGCCCTTTCGGGTCGGGTTCTTACCTGCACAGGGTATCCTGTTGGTGGTGACGTGGAATTAGATTTCGATAAAGCCAGGCAATCGCTATGATTACTTTATATTGTCTCAATAGTACTCCCTTTTTTATACTTCGTTATTTAAGCTGCATTCGATAATTTCGGCATTAATCTTTATACCAATTAAAATATCGCTCACATGAAGAAATTGAAATGTTTTTTTGTCATTACCTTATTATGGGTTGGCTCTATCGGGTATGCCCAGCCAAAAGATTCCGCAGTTGTCGCGGCCATTGTAAAGGAAGCTACTGAGAATTCACAACTCGAAAAGCTGGGACAAGAATTAATGGATGGCATTGGGCCAAGACTTGTGGGTACGCCGCTGATGATGCAGGCGCATGATTGGGCTGTAGCCAGGTACAATAGCTGGGGCATTAGTGCCCGAAATGAAAAATGGGGAGAATGGCGCGGTTGGGAAAGAGGTATCACACATATTGATATGGTTCATCCACGCGTTAAAAGTCTGCAGGGGATGCAGCTTGCCTGGAGCCCAGGCACCAAAGGAAAGACTGTAACAGCCGAGACGATCATCCTGGCTGATGTGGAAGATTCGGTGGCATTTCAAAAATGGCTGCCTGCTGTAAAAGGAAAATTCGTTTTGATATCGATGTTACAACCTACCGGCAGACCTGTTTACAATTGGGAAGAATTTGGCAGGAAGGAATCAGTTGAAAAAATGAAAAAAGAAAAAGAAGAAAAAACCGCCGAATGGAGGAAAAGACTGAGCAAAACGGGGCTGAGCAGTAAAGAGCTTGCGAGGGCGCTGGAAAATGCCGGTGCGGTGGGACTTATTGCTTCAAACTGGTCGGCTGGATTTGGCGCCAATAAAATTTTTGGGGCCAGCACGCTGAAAGTTCCAACTGTCGATCTTTCATTGGAGGATTATGGTCTTTTGTACAGGCTCACCGAAGCAGGCTCAAAACCAAAGATCGCGCTCCGGGCTGATTCAAAAGAGTTGGGGGTGGTACCCACATTTAATACGATGGCGGAAATAAAAGGCACGGAGAAACCTGATGAATATGTGATGTTGTCCGCTCACTTCGATTCATGGGATGGTGGTACAGGCGCAACCGACAATGGTACAGGTACGCTGGTGATGATGGAAGCAATGCGTATCCTGAAGAAAGTTTATCCCAATCCGAAAAGAACTATCCTGGTAGGCCACTGGGGTAGCGAGGAGCAGGGCTTAAATGGATCAAGGGCATTTGTGGAAGATCATCCTGAGATCGTAAATAATATCCAGGCTTTATTCAACCAGGATAATGGTACCGGTCGCGTGGTAAATCTTTCTGGCCAGGGGTTTCTTCATTCTTATGACTACCTCGGGCGCTGGCTTGCCAAAGTACCCGCTGAGATAAGAAATGAGATTGAAACAAGGTTTCCGGGCACACCCGGGGGCGGTGGTTCCGATTACGCTTCTTTTGTCGCTGCCGGTGTGCCTGCATTTTCCCTAAGTTCCACAAGTTGGGCTTATGGTTCATATACCTGGCATACAAACCTTGATACTTACGATAAAATTGTATTTGACGATGTACGCAGCAATGCGATCCTGACAGCGATCCTGGTATATATGGCCTGTGAGGACAATGAAAAGGCATCCCGTGAAAAATCGGTATTGCCTTCAGGTGGCAGATCAGGTGGAAAATGGCCTGAGCCAAGAACACCCACAAGAAAAGGTGGCCTGGATTAAATATTATTTTATGAATACTGTAATTGCCTTGTGCCGGTTCACCGTTATTGTGACCCTGGCAACATTAGCAGGATGCAACGATCCCGGAAATAAGGTCACCGAAATTGAAAGTGCAGGACCGGGTATTGAAGAGCCAATGCTTTTCGATCGGCTAACCGGCACCTGGCAAAACAGTAATGGCAGGAGTTTTGAGCGATGGACCGCTGTCAGTCCCGGCCGCTATCGTGCGGAAGTGTTTAGTGTGAAGGAGCACGACACAAGCTGGAATGAACAGGGCGATATATATATGGAACAAGGCAAATGGGTTTTTGAAAACACTGTACAGGGCCAAAATGAGGGCCGATCGATAAAGTTTATTGAATCCGCTATATCCGATACCCAGGTGCAATTCAGTAACCCCTCACATGATTTTCCCACTGATGTAAATTACCGGCTTGTGGACACGAATACACTTGAAGCTTTCATTGTAGGGCCAGGCGATAGTGGTGAAAATGATACAATCAGATTCAATTACAAAAGATTATTGTAACACTTAGTGTACTTCACTTATAGCTATTGGTGGCGATTCTATAGCTTTTACCTTTAAACGATAGCGAAGGATAATGTCATCGTTGTATAAGATATAAATCCATTGTACCAGGGGCGAATCGGCGATATAGGTATAATGAATCATTTGTCCTGATATAGAAGGTACCAGTAAGGTGGTTGTCGGCGTATAGTAGATCGCCGTATCCAGAAAAGGATCACTGCTGACCCGGCTGTCTTTATACGCGTCTGACGTTTCAAGTGTAAAATTAATTGTATCCCCCTGCCCTACTTCAATAACACCTATCTGCGGCGAATACGTGGTGATCTGGTATTTTGAAAAAGATTTTTGCTTAAATGGTGAATGCCGGAATTCTGGCATTAAAGGTGGATCTTCCATCAACGCCCATCGCAAATCGTCGGGATAATGCTCCCTTATAAATTGTTCGGGTTTCGAAAGAAAATATTGCATGTCAAGCTGCCTGACAAATTCATTTCCCCGCCAGGTGATGTAACCACTCGCCCAGGTCACGTCTAATAGATGCCAAACACTATCGATCAGCACTGCATTCCAGGAATGATTGGGACGAAATCTTTGTATCCGTTTGCCAGCTTCGGTTCGCGCATAACCATGTATGACCTCAGCCTGGATCCCACTGTAGCTGCATAATGTTTTAAACAGCCGGGCATAACCATCACAAACCGCTACCCTGTCTTCGAGTACTGTTAGCGCTACTCTTTCATTGAGTGGTTTAAGTGCAGCCGTGTCACTGGCTTCATCAATGACTGGGATATCTTTCCTGCGGCGAGTAATATTGGGCTGGGTCCTGTAAGCAATATTGTCGGTGATCCAGTAAAATATGGCTTTAACTTTTTCTGCTTCAGTGCTGAGAGTGCCGGTTAACTCTGCCGCCAATTCTTCGGGAGTTATACTCTGATGAAATTTTTTATTGCGGTTTTTTTTAAAAGAGGCCTGTTCCTGGGATTCCCCGGGAATACATATCGCAAACATCACTATCGCCAGCAGCCACTTCATGTCAAGTAGGGAGTAATTAAAATTACTCAATCTTTTAAAATAATCAGATGGAAATTTCGGTCACCTATAGCACAAGATACTAGTTAGCCCCGACCAGTGCTGCTGCGCCAAATACCCCTGCGCTATCACCCAATACTGGCTTCAGTACCGGCGTGTCCAGGCGATTATTAAAAACATGATCTTTTAAAGAGTCAACGCCCAGGGTGTAGAGCTCATCGATATTTCCTACTCCGCCACCGACGATGATCACATCCGGATCCAACAGGTTAGTGATCACGGAAGTTGCTTTTCCAAAAAAATGGCAGAGCCTTTCAACCGTTTTCCTGGCAGCATCATCGTCGCTGTTTTTATAATTAGAGTAAATTTCTTTTAGTCTGAGTTTTTTACCGGTAAGCTGCTCATAAAAGCGTTCTGTTGCGGGCCCTGAAATAACCGTTTCGACACAACCCGATTTGCCACAATAGCAGGGACCGCCACTTTCATCCAGGTAATTGTGACCCCATTCGCCGGCAATACCCTGTCTTCCATTCCATACATGCCCGTCGAAAATGATCCCGCCTCCAACACCGGTGCCCATGATAATTCCAAAGACTGTCTGGGTTTTCAAATTCTTTTCTTTTACAACTCCCCAAACTGTCTCTGCTAAGGCAAAACAATTAGCGTCGTTGGCCAATACCACTTCAAAACCCAGGCGTTGGCGAAGATCTTTTTCCAGTGGCATACCATTTAATGCTGTGCTGTTGCAGTTTTTCATGGTTTGCAGTACAGGATCCAAAACTCCTGGTGTACCAAAACCAATTCTCCCGGGCTGGAGACCTGACTCTTTGGTCATCTGTTGCACCAGTTTGACGATCTGGTCGAGTATATTCTCGTATCCTTTGTCGGCTCCGGTATCAATTCTTGTCCTTAAAATAGGTCGGGCGTCCTGGAGTGATGGAAGAATGACACCTTCGATTTTTGTGCCGCCAAGGTCAATTCCCCATATTGAGTTTTTCATACAATCGAATTGTTCGGGGGAAGTTAAAACATTTTAAATATAGGGGAAGTCGGTCCGTCGGCTAGTAAAACCGATCAGAAATTGAATCCGGCTTTCAAACCTAAAAACGAATAAGTTTGGTCAGCTTTCCAAAGCTCGTATTTTGCCTGTATGTCGAGACCTAATACCCGCACACCTATTCCTGGTGAAAATATAAATGCTGATTCATCGCCGCCCGTGAAGCGCGCAACCCCTGATTCAAGTTTAGCATACAACGCGGGTATAAAGCGATACTTTAATCCAACCCGTAACGGTACAGCTTTAACTGAGGAATAGTCTTTTGCTGTTTCACCTGTAAAAACGGATTTACCTTCAAAATGCATATAGCCCACGGAGCCTGTGAGGCCTATCTTACCCAGCCGGATATCAGCGCCAATGCCTGCACCATAACCATT
>JAEYOL010000141.1 GCA_023411775.1 Bacteroidota bacterium
TCCATACACTATACATGAAAGGATGATCAGTATTGTGCCGGTCATTGAAGGGTCACCATAGGCGAACAGGCCAAACCTTAGCACCCAGGCCAGCATCGAGAAGAACATGACCTTTTTGATACCAAACTTATAGAGGAAAAAAGGTATGGTGAGAATAAAAAGCGTCTCTGATATCTGCGAGATAGAAAGTACAATGGTCGAATACTTCACAACAAACGAATCTGCATATGCCGGTACCGTTTCAAAACCAGCCAGGAATGAATCACCGTACATATTGGTAAGTTGCAGGGCCGCTCCCAGCAGCATGGAAAACACAAAGAACAAAGCCATTTTATAATTCGCCAGCAACTTAAAAGCTTCAAGTCCTAATTGCTCAATGATACTTGCATTTTTGGAAATGGATTTCGGTGGTGGACATTTAGGCAGGGTAAAGGCGTAAATCCCCAACAGGACCGCAGCTACCGCAGCAATCACGAACTGGTTGGCATTGGCCTTGCTCCCCGTCAGGTTGGTTGTCCACATAGCCACAATAAAACCAACTGTTCCAAAAACCCTGATAGGCGGAAATACCTTTACAACATTGTAGTCATTACTTTTCAGAATACGATAGGAAATGGAATTGGATAGAGATATTGTCGGCATATAACAGATCATGGCCGCCAGCACCACATAATACAGTGTGTTGGGATCATCAACCTTAGGAACATAAAGCAGGATAATGCCATACAGGATATGCAAAATCCCATAAAGCCGTTCCGCATTGAGCCATTTATCGGCAATAATACCTGTAAGCGCGGGCATAAACAACGAGGAAATAGCAAGGGTCGAAAAGATGGCGCCGAACTCCGAAAAACTCCATCCCTTGGCATTCAGGCAATAAGTGCCGATGGTCAACAACCAGGCACCCCATACATAAAACTGGAAAAAGCTGAGGATGGTCAGGCGGAGCTTAATATTCATAAAGCAGTCTTAAATCTGGCAGGAAGATAATGATTTTCGCGCCACATTTTTTTACAGCTTAATTTTGCAATTCAATCAATAATTACCGATGCCCGGCATTTTATCAAAAGAAGTCATTGACACCGCCAGTCTGGATAAAGGACTGGCTAATATTGCAGAGAAGATCAGGAACGAAGAAAGGATCACCGACGAGGAAGGCCTTTTACTCTTTGAAAAAGGCAGCCTCCCATTTGTTGGTGCGCTGGCCAATGCCATCAGGGAAAGACTGCACGGCCACACTACATACTTTAATCGAAATTTCCATATCGAACCAACTAATATCTGTGTTTTTAGTTGCCATTTCTGCTCGTACAGCCGGCTGTACGCTCACCGTGAAGAAGGCTGGGAACTGACCGCTGACCAGATGCTCGATATCGTAAAAAGCTACGATGGAAAGCCTGTGACCGAAGTGCATATAGTGGGGGGCGTCCATCCCCGGCTTACCATGGCTTTCTTTACCGAGGTATTAAGGAAGATAAAAGCGCATCGCCCTGAATTGCACATTAAAGGATTTACACCTGTCGAACTGGATTATATGTTTCGCAAAGCCAGACTAACTGTTGACGAAGGCATGAAGATCTTACATGAAGCGGGTCTTGATTCCCTACCGGGGGGAGGCGCTGAGATCTTTCACCCCGATATCCGCCAGCAGATCTGTGCCGACAAAGTGGATGCCGACGGATGGCTGGCAATCCATGAAGCTGCTCATAATTTGGGAATGCATTCAAATGCCACCATGCTGTATGGCCATATTGAAAAATATGTTCATCGCATCGATCATATGCGCCGTCTTCGCGAACTCCAGGACCGTACCGGGGGGTTCAATACTTTTATACCGCTAAAGTTCCGCAACAAGGATAATGATATGAGCCATGTGCCCGAAAGCAGTATTGTTGAGGACATGAGAATGTACGCTATCGCCCGGATCTATATGGACAATTTCCCTCACCTGAAAGCATACTGGCCTATGCTGGGCAGGCAAAACGCGCAGATGGCACTTTCATTCGGCGTAAATGACATCGATGGTACGATCGATGACACCACAAAGATTTATTCCATGGCCGGGTCAGAGGAACAAAACCCCTCTATGAGCACTGCCCAACTGGTTGCGCTGATCAGGCAGGCCGGAAGAAAGCCGGTTGAGAGGGATACACTTTATCATGTGATAAAGGAGTTTAATGAGGCTGACGCCCTGAATTAATCCGCCCTAACCCGTTTCGTTTTAATTATATAAATAGAAGTATAGGCATTTTCAGCTGGTAATTTCCTTGTTACCCGGTGCCAATCCTATTATTTTTTGTCTATAACGGCTTCTTTGCTTAAATTCCAATACAAAACGGTATAATATGAACAAAGTATCAGACATTCTTGCAAGAAAAGGAAATGCGGCAATCAATGTTTTGCCCGAAACATCGGTATTGGACGCCCTTAAGCTGATGGCTGAGAAGAATATTGGCTCCGTAGTGGTGATGGAAAATGGACATTACCTGGGTATCGTTACCGAGCGTGATTATTCGCGTAAAGTGGTGCTGAAAGGTAAACACTCAGATGAAACAAAGGTGTCAGAGATCATGTCGGAAGATTTGCCGGATTTAAGGCCTGATGATACTATAGAACTTTGTATGTCCCTGATGACACAAAAAAATATCCGCTATCTCCCTGTATTTGAAAATAGCCAGCTCTGCGGGATCATTTCCATGAGTGATGTTGTGAAAGAAATTATCGTTGCACAAAAAGAGACTATCGATCACCTGGAAAATTATATACGCAGTTAGGGGAAATTTGAAAAACTGACTTCAGCTTTTCCTCCTTCTTAACATTCACTCAAACTGATCGGGATATTGACAGCCAGCCCCCCGTCGGCAGTTTCTTTGTATTTACTGCTCATATCCACGGCTGTGTCCCACATGGTCTTCACCACCCCGTCCAGGGATACTTTTGCAAAATCAGGTGTGCTTTGTAAAGCGAGTTGGGAGGCGGTGATGGCCTTGATTGCTCCCATCGTATTTCTTTCGATGCAGGGCACCTGCACCAGCCCGGCAATCGGGTCGCATGTCATACCCAGGTGATGCTCCATCGCAATTTCTGCAGCCATCAGGGCCTGCCGCTGACTACCACCCATGGCTTCTGTAAGCGCAGCAGCCGCCATGGCGGAAGAGACACCGATCTCGGCCTGGCAACCTCCCATAGCTGCGGATATCGTAGCACCTTTTTTAAATATGCTTCCGATCTCTGCCGCGGTCAATAAAAAATGAATGACCCTGTCATCGGTGTCATTATCCCGATTGTCGTTACAAAAACAAATATAATATTGCAATACCGCTGGAATCACGCCCGCCGCGCCATTGGTCGGAGCAGTAACCACCCTTCCAAATGAAGCGTTTTCCTCGTTAACGGCAAGGGCGAAACAACTTACCCAATCCAGAATATAGGTGAATTGGTTACCACCTTCGCGGATAGCTGTAAGCCATGTGTTGTAATCTGAATACTTTGCTGATGGTATTAATTTCTTATTCAACAGGGGTGCCCGTCTTACAACCGATAAACCACCCGGCAGCACCCCGCCCGTATGTACGCCACGATAGATACATTCTTTCATTACCTGCCATATCTGCAATAGCCCCGCCCGCGTTTGCTGTTCAGGCCGCCATGCATTCTCATTCTCAAGCACCACATCGTGGATTGCCAGTCCTGTTTTGCGACACCAGTGTAATAGGTCATTAGCTGTATTGATGGGGAAAGGCAGTTGAGTTTGAAGAGTTGCTGTAGTGCTCTCTCCTTCTTTCACTATAAAACCACCGCCAATGGAATAATAAGTTTCCGAAACCTGTTCTCCATTACTGAGTGTTGCCAGGAAGCTTAATGCATTGGGATGAAAGGGTAAAGTTTCGGTAAACAGGAATTCGATATCCTCGCGTGGGTCAAAATCAATTTCATGTCGCCCCGCCAGCAATAACTTTTTCATGGCGGCTATATCATTCATCCGTGCAGTGATCGCACTTACATCAAAGCTAACAGGATCTTCACCACTTAGACCTAATTGTATTGCGATATCAGTACCATGTCCCACACCGGTCTTGGCTAAAGAGCCATATAATAGGATCTTGATTGCTGTTACCTGCTCAAGATTGTCGCGCTGTTCCAGGCTTTGCATAAACCGTTCTGCAGCCCTCCAGGGGCCGAGTGTATGCGAACTCGAGGGACCAACGCCGATCTTGAAAATATCAAATACAGAAATGGGTTCGTATGACAACAGGGATGAGTTTGTTTTCAAAATTACGACTAAAAAATCCATCCCATAGCTTCCCGAAATGAAGATACATCAAGGTTGCAGGCAAACACATTGCCGCCCACTTAAACGCCACAGTTTACGATAAGCCAGGTTGAACGTATTACTGTACAGACACCAGGTGAATGTCAAAATAAAGCACTGAATTACCCGGAATGGAATAATATGGTGCGCAACCATAAGCAAGAGATGAAGGGATTATCAGCTTGATATGACCGCCTTCGTTGATCATCGGAATGCCGATGATCCAACCCTTGATAAGACTGTTGAGCGGCCAGGGCTCGGTATTGGGTGTTTGTGCCTGATCAAAAATTTGCCCGTTCATCAGTGTGCCGGTATAGGTGATCTTGATACGGGAATTGGAATTAGCTTTTGGCCCGGAGCCCATGCTGATGATTTCGTAGTAGAGTCCGCTCACATCGGCTACTGCATTGATGCCGTTGGCGGTGGCAAATGCCTGAATTTGCGCTGCCTCACTGGCAGGCGATTTGGCCTCACAGGCTTTATCTTTCTTGCAGCCGGCGAACACGAAAACTGAGATTAAAACGAGGATAGAGGCAGATAGCTTTTTCAATAGAGTCTTATTTTGATTATTCAAGAACCAAAGACAACATTTGGGTATCATTTGCTGCAACAGGAGGAAATCAGGGCTGATCTTTTTTTGCCAGGAATTCCCGGTATCGCTGTTCGTTCAGATCCCACCTGTGTTTAGCCGAAAATATGGCAATAAAAATAATTATCAGCAGGCCGGCTATCATTAGCACCAGCAACAGCGAGGTATGAGACCGGAAAATCATTTCCGCCCGCTTGTACCAGCCTGAAAAAAAATTGACGAAAATTGCAATTACCAGGATCACCGCCATGGGAAGGCCAACCGACAGCTGTTTGTACCATTTTTTCCTGGCATCACGGTTATTTTCCCAGTATTCGACAAACTTTTTCTCTTCTTCCGTAAGCATAATACCGCAAATTTAAAACATAAGGGGACAGACTCTTGCAACAGCCAGCCGAATTATATATATTGTGGCTACAATCCAAAAACTGTGAAGATACCATCCTTACTTGCCCAATACCTATATGGTAATCAACGACTCGACCTCCCCGGCATCGGAAGTTTCCACCTCGATTCCTCTACCCTGCCGGCACTCCAGCAATCCAAACAACGTTCAGCTCTTCTTGAAGGCGTAAGCTTTGAAAATAACCCTGCCTGCAAGGAGTCGCCTGAACTGATCAGTTTCATCGCCGAAAAAACCGGTAAGATGAAGGCCCTGGCTTCGGCCGACCTCGATTCGCACCTGCAACTGGCGCAGCAATTTCTCAATATGGGCAAGCCTTATTCGTTTGAAGGAATAGGTATACTTACAAAAGTAAAGCCCGGAGAATTTGAATTCACACCGATAACGGTTCCAACTGATAAGATAAAAGAACAGCAGAAAACCGAAACTACTGAAATCACACAAAAAGAAGAGAACAGTGGCGAGTATGAATCATTTCTCTCCCTGCCGAAAACAAAATTCGAATGGCGTAAACCAGTGATCGGGCTTTTCCTGGTTTGCGGCATCGGCGTTACAGTATGGGGTGGGTATATGATCTCAAAAAAGAATGTAAAACCCGAAGTGGAAACAGTGCAAATCCTGGCAGAGCAAACTTTGGTGGCTGATAGTATCCGAATTGCCGACAGCATCGCGGCAGCAACCCCTGTAGTAGCACCTACGCCGACAGATTATAAGTATATACTCGAAGTGGCGCAGAAGAAAAGAGCATTAAAGCGCTATAATCAATTGAAGGAATTACGCTGGAAAGTTGAACTTGAAACGGCTGATTCCATTCAGTTCAAGTTATTCATGCTGCTGCCGCCTTCAGATACTACCAAGACTATGGATTCACTCCGGATCGTTACAGGCCGGAAAGTTTACATCGAATATCCCGCTAAATAAGGGATACATCCCTTATTAATTTTTTGAACCAGCCAGATAGATCAGGTCTGTCATGTCATAATTAAACTCAACTCCGGTGATCTGGCTACCATCCCAAAACAGCACTGAGAAAACAAGCCTGATGTCCAGCAACAGGAGATCGACCTCATCTTCACCGGAAAAAATTTCCCTGAAAGCTGCAATTGCATAGGGGTCGATATGACGACGCCTGTAAACATCCTGGTCAGTCGGGGCTGTTTCATCCACAATAAAACTTAGGTCGACCGACTTATTTTCCATTCGTGCACCAAGTGACTGGGGAAGTCGTTTGGCGAAAATCTCTGCACATTTTGCAATGACCTGGGTCGTCAACAATAGTTCGGATAATCGATTTGCCATCGTTTGATTCTTTAAAAGATATTGTTCATTTGGGAGTACCTCAGCCGGTCATTTTCCTGGTTTAAATCACAGTGGTGTACTTCAGATCTAAATAACGGCCTTTTTCCCAGCTAATGATTTTTAGGGAGTAAATACGGGGGACGTGTTCGGACAAAGGATAAACAGGGGCGGACAAAAAGCGGACAGCTGGTGAAAATTATTTCACTTTCAATATGTTATAAATATACTCATCAATCATAGTTGTTTCCGGCAAACCAAGTCGCTGGCGCAATCTTCTTTTGGCGCGGAACACACTATCACGTTCAATCCCGAGCATTTTAGCTATCTGGTAGTTGTTGATCTGAAGAAAGATGAGTGCCGAAAGTCGTTCCTCGGCAGGTGTGATTTGTGGTATCCGTTGACGCAATACCTGAAAAAAATTTGGATAGGCGTTGGAGAATTCAACCCTGAACTTCTCCCACTCCTCTTCGCTTACCAGCACATACTGCGAAAGCTTTTCCATAGTCGCCCTGTTTTCGCGGCTTTGCTGGTTTTGACGCAATTGTTCCTCCATCGAGTTGATCAGATTGTCTTTCTCATTAATGTGATCCATGAAACCAGCGATTTGTTTTTTCGCGTATTCAATACGCTGCTCCGCCTGGTCTATCTTTCGGCGTTCTGATTCGAGCCGATATTTGTTTTTCAGCCTGTAGCGGTTGTATAACAAAAGAAGTACAACTAATAGTAAAGAAATACCGGCAATGGTCAGACGCAAAATTGTCTTCGACTGGTCCAGCGCTGTCTGGTACTTTACAAGGCTCGCCTGCATGTTGTCGAAAGTGATACGTGCATTTATGGCAGATAACCTGCTTTCGTCAAGGCGGCTGTCTAAGGCGTCGGAGTAAGTGTGGTGAAGGTCATAATAATAAAATGCGCTATCCTGATTGCCTGTTCGCCTGTATATAGAAGAAATGCCTTTTGTCGCTTCCAGTAAATAATCCGTCGGCTCGGATTTGTCCGCAAAGTGATACGACATCCACCATGCCTGTAAGGCCTTTTCGTGTTCACTTAACCTGAAATAGGTATTGCCCAACATGTTGGCTGCAATGGATACATTGGCCCGGTCATCAACTTCGATACTGCTGTGCAGGTATTCTTTCATCAGGGGAATACCGGAGCCATCGTTTTGTTGCAGTGAATTACAATGACCGATATTTCCACGGGCAATTCCTGTCCATAGTGATTGCATAAACCCCGTGTAAGGATCAACACGCAGGGTATCAAGTATTTTCTGGTAGTAATAAACAGTGCTGTCATATTTACCCAGTTTTTTGTAAGCTGAGCCCAATATATCCAGTTGCAATATGTAAATCCTCTTAAGCCAGTGCTGCTGGTCAGTGCCTACAAAACCCAGGCAGCCCAGTCCATACCGGATGCTTTGACGATAATCTTTGCTGTGATACAATGCACTGCTAACGATGAAGAAACGATTTTGCACTGTTGTAAAATGTTCAAAACCAATTCGACGTTGAATTTCAATAGCCTTCAGATTATATAATAGCTGATTATTGTGTCCAGTCACTTCAGCGTAATAAACATAGATCTCGGCCATTAATTGGTCGTCCTTTAGTTCGCTGGCAATCCGCATCGCCTCTTCCAGCATACTGACATATTTGGGATGCTGAAACTGGAAGACCATGGCGCCGAAGACCTCATACATCAGCACCCGGGCTCTGATCCGCTTATTGGGATTGACTTTTAAGTAGTTTTGAAGAGAACCTAATGTGCGCCAGTATTTGACAGTGTCTTTTTCATAATCGAGCAGATCGTAGTAAACCGCCGCTTTATGGGTTTGTGAAGTATCATCGGCTTTCCAGGCTTTGATAAACGCTTCGGTATTGATTTCCTGTGATTGGAGCCTCCAACAGCAAGACAGAAAAAAAAGAAGGGCAAAAGAAGCTCTCATCAGGATAAAAAATTGACTGCAAATATATGTTGTGAACTGAAAGTGAACAAAAGGCCGGCCTGAACGGGAAACTTCGGTAAGGTTTTTTCACGCCTCGGTCATTCTCTTTATACTTACAGAAGATGTTACTAAGTTTTAAACATACTTTAGCGCGCTGAATTTCAAAATTCGCCAAAAATAACATGTAGGAATCGGCATTTTAGATAAATCCCGCTGTAACTAATGCCAACAGCAGATTTTTTTTATTCTTTAAACAACCAAAAACGCACATGAGAAAATTGCTAGTTGCATTTGCAGCTATCCTGTTCTTTACAGGACCGTTGCTGGCACAAAAAACAGTCTCCGGCAGGGTTACCGACGACACCGGTCAACCAGTTCCAAATGTCTCCGTTCAAGTTAAGGGTACTAATGTAGGAACCACAACGAGGGAAGACGGCTCCTTTACCATCAACGTTCCTGCCAATGGAACTGAACTCGAGTTTACCTCAATTGGTAAAGCCACACAGTCAGTCAATATCAGCAGTGGTACTACGTTCAACGTCACCCTTACTACGGCAACGGCTAACCTCGATGAGGTGATCGTGGTGGCATATGGCACCCAGAAAAGGTCAACTTTTACGGGTTCAGCCGCTCAGGTAAATGCAAAACAATTTGAAAACCGACCCCTTACTAATGCGCTGAATGCGCTGGTTGGTGCAGCACCAGGTGTTCAGACCACTACGCCTAGCGGCGCACCCGGGTCCAGCCCCGGGATCATTATGAGAGGCTTAGGTTCTTACTCGCTTTCAAGCGCGCCGCTTTATGTGGTGGACGGAGCGATCTATGATGCCGGTTTTTCTAACCTCAATCCCGACGATATCGAAACCATCACGGCCCTTAAAGATGCCTCTACTACGGCCCTGTATGGTTCAAGAGGCGCCAACGGAGTGATCATGATCACTACCAAAAAAGGCCGCAAAGGAAGACAAAATATTATGTTCAAAGTACAGGCCGGCAATTCAAAGCCAGCCATTCCGCAATATAACACTGTGGGTACTGACGACTATTTCCCGCTTGCATGGGAATCTTACCGCAACGGCCTTCATTTCGGTCCTACCGGTGCACCGCTTGACAGCGCCGGTATGATCGCTTCGGGTACTCTCCCCCGTTATACGTCAGGGCCCAATGTAGGTAGACAAATTTTCCGCACTGGCAACTTCCAGGATATCTACCAGGTATTAGGGTTTTATAATCCTTACAATGTTGGTAATACGGAGATCGTAGGACTTGATGGAAGGCTCAATCCCAATGCTTCGTTGTTGTATGGCGATGACCTGGACTGGCTGGATCAGGCCACCCGCACTGGGAAGAGAAATGAGTACAGCGTAGTCTACAACTCCGGCAATGATAAATCGGATTTCTCGGGTTCATTTAATTACCTGAAAGAAGGTGGTTGGGGACTTCGTTCGAAACTGAGCCGCTTCAGTGGAAGGGTAAATGTTAATCTGACTCCTACACAATGGTTCAAAACCGGGTTCAATATTGCCGGCAATCGTTCCAAATTTGACTATTCTTCTACCGGTGGTATCGTTAACGCGTTTTATTTCGCCCGCTACATTGCACCGATCTATCCTGTACACATGCATGAACCCGGCAACGGTGGATATGTACTCGATGCTCAGGGACAAAAAGTATATGATTTCGGTAATGAAGGCGGATTCGCCAGGCCTTACAACACCGGCCGTCACACTATTGCAGAGCACCTTTGGAACAAAGAGAACGAGGTTCGGGATGTAATTTCCGCAAGAGCATATGCTGACGTGATCTTTACGCCCTGGTTGAAATTCACAACCAATATCAGTACAGACATCACCAATGTGGATGGTATTTCATACCAGAACCCACGCGTGGGTGATGGTTATCCTTCCGGAAGGCTTAGCCGTGAGTCGAGCAAAGTTTCCAGTTATACATTCAACCAACTGATCAATTTCAATAAAAACTTTGGTTTACATACGATCGACGCCCTTGTGGGTCATGAAAATTATGGCTATGAGTCAGCTGGTATCGATGGTATGAGGATCGGCCAGGCATTCGATAACCTTTATGTTTATGACAACTTTGGTACGGTCAACTCGCTGAGGTCCTCAATCAGCGAAGCCCGTACGGAAGGTTTTCTGTCACGTGTTAATTATGATTTTGATGGAAAATACCTGGTATCGGGTTCTCTCCGCCGGGATGGAAACTCCAAATTTCCCCGGAATATCCGGTGGGAAAATTTCTGGTCAATCGGCGCTGCATGGCGTATTGATAAAGAAAGCTTCTTTAATATTACCTGGATCGACCAACTAAAATTACGTGCATCGTATGGATATACAGGTAACGCTAACGGCCTTGTAAACTATCCTTACCAGTCTGGATATGACATCGGTTACGATGATGACACCAGACCGGGTGTAATCATCGGTTCATTAGGAAGTCCCGACCTGACCTGGGAAACACAAAAGCCACTTGACCTGGGCCTTGATTTCTCCTTGTTCAGGGGCAGGATCTCAGGTACACTCGGTTATTTCGACAGGCGCAGCAGTGGTTTGATATTCGATGTACCACAACCTTACCAAAATGGTGGTACCAATATCGGTCCGTTTGAAATCAGCCAAAACATCGGTGGTATGTCCAACAAAGGTGTGGAAGTACAGGTTTCAGGTGTGATCGTTCGTGGCAGAGAAGTTAACTGGACCATGACACTGAACGCCACTTCATATAAGAACAAGATCACCAAGATGCCAGAAGTGCCGCGCACGATCACCA
>JAEYOL010000224.1 GCA_023411775.1 Bacteroidota bacterium
CTTCAACGGTGGGGTTTCCTCTCGAATCAAGGATCTGCCGGGCAAAAACTTCAGAAATGTAACTCATAGCATTGACTGGTTTTTTTGTAAGGTAAAAAAATACTGGCAAGCGGATGCAAATGTAAACTAAGCAATCCATAAACAGTTCCGGAGGGCGGCGAAAAATAAGGTGGCAGGGTAAAAGGTATGACATGCTAGCGGTCATTGTCCGGTCTTCTATATGGAGTCTTGTACTCGTGGTTTTGGGGTCACGGAGGGCACAGAGGAAACACGAAGGGCACAAGGTACCTACAATGGAAAAAATTCGAAAATGTTTTCTGATTTTTTCACCTTATTGAATTTAATGCTCCAACGAGTTTATCCATTTATGTCCCGTAGGGACATTTTATGGATAGATATTGGATTGAGAGGAGATTCCCGTCCCATCGGGAGGATTTATGCAGTCGATTTGCGCGGTAAATGAATTGATTTATCATTCGGGTTTTTGGAAACGGGAGTCCACGAAGGGTTAGCTGATGAAAATATTAATTGATCTTGAAGCTGCCGATGATATTCACAAGATATCTGTCTGATTTGTCTTTCCAGTATTCAATATTTCCATTGGCGAACCGGATCGCGTAGTCGGTATTATATCTCAGGTCCATTCCTTCATCCGGCATCCAGATACCGACCCTGTATGTACCAGGTGAATATCCAGCGCTCAGGTGTAGTGTGTGTTTGATCGTATATCCGGCATCTGTATCTGACTGCAACGGAAGCCAGCTGCGGGGATCGGCATTAACGGGTATTTCTGAAATATTATCCTGCTCGTCGATCAGCACCAGGTAAACTGGGCGCTTATTGATCAATGGTGCAAATCCAAAGTTTTTCAGGTGGATGGTGAAGTCTGCCGGATTACCCCGCAACACATTGTTAGGAATACTCGCTTCGGTCAGTTGAAAACGATAACCTAAATGATCCCTGATATATTCGTAAGCTGTTCGGGAAACAGGTCGGTCATGTTTATCAAGAAAATAATCGCTGGCAATAGCAATTTTATTATTTATAAAATGATCCCTCGTTATGGCTTGTTTTTTCCAGGCGTTGATATTTAGGTTGTAGTTGTGGACCAGGCTAAAGCTGCTGTAAGCATGTTCTTTCATTCTTTGAATGGCCTTCCATCCGCCCTGGTTGCCATGGGCCAGTTCATTAAAATTATAAAGCCCCGGTCCATCATAAGGCATTTCGCCATCTACGACTGTTGACATGGCTTCTTTCTTCACCAGGTAATAGTCGGGGTCAGGCCAGCGGTAATCCCATATCGCATATTCTCCCTGGTCGAGAACCAGGTAAGCATTTTGAAACCCGATGCGATTGTATTCTTCGGTAGTGAGTGGAAAGTATTCAACAGGTCCGTTAGTTGTACGCCTGATGAATCCGGCAGCATCGGTTTTATAGCTGGTTTCCCTCACCTGCATTTTACGACTGGCAGGGATAGCTTGCAAAATATCGCGGATCACGGCTTTCTTATGAAAAGGAGAATTATCAAGTCCCGTACTATGCCATTCGCCCCAGAGTCCAAGGAAACCTGCCTGTACAGCGAATATCATGGATTCATTTTTTTGAAGGAAAGGTTTTAACTGGTTCAAATGCCTTTTGATATCACCATAAGTTTCGTACGCGCAGTATTCATCGTAGCGGTAAGCAAAGATGAGGACCACTTTGTAACCTGCATTTTTTAATCCATCCAGCACTGTTTGCATATTTCGAAATGCCGACTCAGGAATAGACTTCCCCATATAAGAGGTGAGATAAAAATATAATTGCGTCAGCTTGGTTTCCTCTGCATACGCTTTTTCATCTTCCTGCACACGGGAGAAGATATCATGATATCGCACAGAATGGTAAGGATTGGCGAGGTCGTTTGTTTTCATGATATGTTCCAGCCGCAGACCACGCTCAGGATTGGGAAGAGGTTTCCTGCCCAGGCTATCATCTGGCCTGATACCGCGGAATTTGATCGTTTGTTGGCAGGAATTACAGGCTTGGAGTAGGTATGTAGCGGCCCTGAGTCCGTCATTGCTTTCAGCCTGTACGGGTTCAATCGTTTCTTTTTTGCAACACAGCAGAAACAGCAAGCAAGTTAGTAATGGTGCTACTCTTCTAATGATCGGTGGCCTAAGTGGTAAACCCTAAATTAAGTAAAAACACTTAGTTTTTGACACCAATTTATCCACCGGTCAGCGAACGGAAAACATCCTCCAGGCTATGGGTTTCGCTTTGGAGAGATACAATATTGAGGTTGCGTTGCAGCGACAGTTCAAGTATCTGTTTTCGGAGAAGTTCCGGGTCTTCCGTGGCCAGTTCCCAGTTGTTAGGACTGGTCTCGCGGACCTTCTGGGCGGCAGATAATCCGGATAGAAGCTGGCTGTCAACGGGTTCCTTAAAACTGACTTTTACCAGGTTGGAAGATGAACCGCTTCTCAGCCTGGATAGAGAATCGTCGGCCACAATGGTTCCTTTATTTATTATGATCACCCGGTCGCAAACCGCTTCCACTTCCTGCATGATATGTGAAGAAAATAAAACCGTTTTGTCTAACCCCTGTTGCCTGATCACCTCTCTAATTTCGACGATCTGGTTGGGGTCGAGACCACTTGTAGGTTCATCCAGGATTAATACCTCGGGATCGTGGATCAGGGCAGCTGCCAGTCCCACGCGTTGTTTGTATCCTTTGGAAAGCTGACCGATCTTCTTCCGGCTTTCAGCAGTCAGTCCTACCTTTTCGATCACATTTTGAATGGCCTGGTCACCGGCTTTGATATGATGGAGTTCGGCGACAAAGCCGAGGTACTCCTTTACGTACATATCATAGTAAAGCGCATTCAGCTCCGGCAGGTAGCCGATCTTTTTTTTGGTATGCAGCGGATTCTCCGCCACATCGATGCCAGATACTTTTACTTCGCCAGCATTGGGATGCAGGTAACCCGTGATGATCTTCATGGTGGTGGACTTGCCCGCCCCATTTGGTCCCAGGAAACCTACGATCTCACCTTTGTTGACGGTAAATGAAATATTATTGACAGCTTTTTGTTCTCCGTAAATTTTAAGAAGGTTCTTTACTTCGATCGACATGGTTGCAAATTAGCTATTTTGAAATGAATTGGACATAGCACTTTGAAAATTGAAATCCCAGATAGAATCTTCTTTCTAAGGATACAATAGTCATTCACCAGCAGCTTGTGCCACCGCGATCCGGGAGTCGGCTGTACCATAGTATAAAAACCATTTGTTCTTATATTGCACCAGTCCTTCCGCGAAGCAGACATGGTTGACCTGGCCTTCGATTTCATAAGACTTATCAGGCTTCATAAAATATGTGTCCATCCTGTCGATCACTTTGGATGGGTCTGTTTTATCAAAAAGGATTTGGGAAGGTGCATAGGTTCCTTCCGCGAGACTGGTATCTCCTTTTGAAGGTACGTTACGGCAATTGTAGATCATGAGGATCCCCTCATCGGTGAGCATCGCTGCGGGACCGGGCTCTACCAGGTCGCTGTCAAACTTTCCTTTTCTTGGCCCAAAAACGGAAAGCAGTTTCCCTTCAGCAGTCTCAACAGGTGTCCAGTCGATCAGATCCCCGGAATGTGCAAGAAAAACATCGGTGTCGCCCCAGTACATCCAGTATTTGCCATTTATTTTGACAGCGACAGGGTTGCCGTTTTCATATTTACTTACGATCGATCCTGACTTACTCCATTCATTTATGTATTTGCCGTTGTAAGCTTTTAAAAAGACAAGACCTTTCTTTTGCCAGTTGTACAGATCGTCGGACACAGCCACCAGTAATCGAGCTTTGTCGCCATCGTAGGATGTATAGGTTAAATAATATTTTCCCTGCTCATCCTGCACAATTCTCGGGTCTTCACAACCGCCTTCCCATTCATATTTTTTCAGGGAGTCATTGTCAGGATATAATACCGGAACGGGGTGTTTGGTGAAATGAAGACCATCTGTGCTCCAGGCGATACCTACACGGGAAGTGCCGGCATATTTACCTATTTTATCTTCTGCTCGGTACAATAAAAACAAAGTATCATTACGAACAATGGCAGCGGGATTGAATACATCTTTTTCTTCCCACTTCAGGGGACCGTTGATGGGACATTTGAAAACAACGCCTGTATCGGGGAGGAGGACAGGGTTGGCAGCGTCCAATTTTTCAAACGGTACCAGGGTCCAGGAATTTTCACCTGTGTCTTCTTTTGGTGAGGACGCATTATTACAGGCTGCCAGGAGCAAGCAGATTGAGAATATCTTCAGAAATTGCATAAGCTGTATTTAAAGACCTTCGAATTCGTATAGCGGATCAATATTGTTGCTGCCTGCCTTTAGATCTATCAGAGGTTTGATAATACCGTCATGCAGATCATATACCCATCCGTGCAGGTGTGGCCGGTTGTCTTTTAGCCAGGCTCTTTGTATAATTGAAGTCTTCGAAAGGTTGTAGA
>JAEYOL010000261.1 GCA_023411775.1 Bacteroidota bacterium
GAACCGATCGGGTTCGTAAACTTTTTTCAAAATATACAAACTATGTTACGGCTTATCTCTTAACTATTTCTTCTTCTTTACCTCCACCGGTGCATTGTCTTTCCAGGCCCACAGATGTTTACAGGCATAGGTACGGTAGGGCGCCCATTTGGAAGAGATCCGCAATAGATCCTCGCGAAATTTCTTTTTATCCGTCCGGTCGAGACGATACAGCCGGATCATGGCATTTTGTATGCCGAGATCGTCGATGGCAAATACGTCTTCACGCCCAAGCGCAAACATCAACAGCATCTCAACGGTCCACCTGCCAACACCTTTTATCTGCGTGAGGTATTCGATCACTTCCTCATTGCTCATCTTTTGCAGCCGCTTATGATCCATGCCGTAGTCTATTTCAAATTGGGCAACATTCTTTACATAATTAGCTTTTGCATTCGAAAGCCCGATACCCCGCAGGGTTGCAAATGGCGTATCAAGTATTTGTTGTAGTGTGGGTTCCTTACCTCCATACAAATCGATAAACCTGCCATGAATCACTGTGGCCACCTTCGTCGAAAGTTGCTGGCTCATGATGGAAGCACAGAGGTAGGTACAAATATTCTTCCTCTTTTTTAGTGTAAAACTTTCATCATTCAACAGCTTTTTCAGCCTGCGATCTTTTGAGAGATGTTCAATGTACTGCATAGAATACTAAATTAAACCGTACTCAAAATAAATGCGGGAATAAAATCAGAATTTTGATGAGTGGAAAGATCGATCATTATAACAAAAGACGGCTCGCACACTATTGCTATTCCCGAAATGCAGGTTGCTTATCATTCACACCATGGGGCTATCCAGGAATCAATGCATGTTTTTATTATGGCAGGATTACAAGCCATCGCTCCTCGTGAAGATCACGTGACCCGCATCCTTGAAATGGGATTTGGTACTGGTCTGAATGCCCTGCTGACACTGGCCGAAACGGAACGATCGCAACAACGCATTCACTATACTACCGTCGAAAAATTTCCTCTTACAATCACAGAAGTCGCCGGGTTGAATTATTGTCAGCAACTGAACAGGCCTGACCTGCAAACTGTATTTGAAAAGATACATGAATGTGAATGGGAAACCGATAGACACATAAACAAACGGTTTACCTTAAAAAAATACCGAACCAGTCTAACCGAATTTATGCTACAGCAACCGGTGCACCTTGTCTACTTCGACGCTTTTGCCCCCACCGCGCAACCCGAACTTTGGACCCCGGAAATTTTTGAGCGTGTCTTTGGATGGATGGAGCCGGGCGGAATACTCGTTACCTATTGCAGCAAAGGTGACGTGAGAAGAGCCATGCAGGCTGCCGGTCTCAGGGTTGAAAAAATTGTGGGACCTCCTGGCAAAAGGGAAATGGTCAGAGCAACAAAACCGGTGGATTAAATCGAGATGACTTACACAGGCTCAACACTCCAACTGGTCTCTCCGCCTTTTTCATCTTTAAGCATGATACCAAGCCGTGCGAGTTGATTTCGTATTTTGTCGGAAGTCACAAAATCTTTCTTTGCCTTCGCTTCTTTTCGAATATCGATCAGCAATTGCATGACGCCCTGCAGCTTCTCGTTGTCGGCTTCTGAAAAACCTTGCAGGCCAAGAATGTCTTCGATATATATCCTGAACTCCTTTTGCAACAGTTCTAAACTTGCTTTTGAAAGGGCAGACAAGGGAATTATCTTGTCGCGAAGTGAATTGATAAGGGGTACCAGCTCAAACATATTAGCCATAACCCGCGCAGTACTGAAATCATCGCTCATGAATTCGTCCATTTCCCCGATTAGCTTTACCACTTTTGAGTCGAGTTCAGGATCCCCGGCAGTGGCTTGTGTTTCGTTTGCCGGTAATTTCATCAGGCTTTCATAAGCTTCCCACAATCTCTTTAATCCCTTTTCCGCGGCAATCAATGCTTCATTGCTAAAATCGAGTGTACTCCTGTAATGTGTTTGCAGGATAAAAAACCGGATCACCATCGGGTGATAAGCTTTCTCCAGGAGGGGATGGGTGCCGCTAAACATTTCTGTTAACTTGATCTGGTTGTTGTAGCTTTTTCCCATCTTCCGGCCGTTGATGGTGATCATATTATTATGAATCCAGTAACGAACGGGTGGCTTGTGGTTGCAGATCGTACTTTGGGCGATCTCACTTTCATGATGCGGAAATAAAAGATCCATGCCGCCGCCATGAATATCGAATTGGGCACCCAGGTATTTTGTGGCCATGGCAGAGCACTCGATATGCCAGCCTGGAAATCCAACTCCCCAGGGGCTTTGCCAGCGCATGATATGCTCAGGTGCCGCATTTTTCCATAGCGCGAAATCAGCTTTATCTCTTTTTTCTTCCTGGCCTTCCAGGTCGCGGGTGGTTTCCAACAAATCATCAATAACCCGACCGCTGAGTTTGCCATAATCGTGCGATGCAGCGTATTTTTTTACATCAAAATACACGGAACCATTCACCACATAGCCGAAACCTGCTTCAATGATCTTTTCGATCATACCGATCTGCTCTACGATATGGCCCGTTGCCGTTGGTTCGATGGAGGGCGGCAATGTATTGAACTGCTGCATGGCCCAATGAAACAGGTTGGTATACTTCTGAACCAGTTCCATGGGTTCAAGTTTCTCCAGTATGGCTTTCTTTGAAATCTTATCCTCCGCCTCACGGCCTTCTTCTTCGAAATGCCCGGCGTCGGTGATATTGCGAACATACCTGACCTTATAACCCAAATGGGTAAGGTAGCGGTAGATCACATCAAAAGTAATATAGGGTCTGGCATGGCCGAGATGGCTTTCACCGCTAACTGTTGGACCGCACACATAGAGTCCCACATGTCCCGGGGTGATTGGTTGAAAGACTTCTTTTGTCCTGGTCAGCGAATTATAAACTTTCAGCTCACGCATATAATAGTTAAAAAGTGCGGCAAAAATAGCGAAATAAAGAGTTGTTTACCTGTTATAAATGGGGGCGTATTCCGATTGCTTTTGGGTCGGGAAGGCGGGAGGGTTGACAATAGCCGGGAAGAAGGAAGACGAGAAGGATTGTGAATGCAGGCACCAGGCCATCAGAACAATCGAACTGTTCCGTTCTATTCGCCGAGAACGGAGTTCCGGCATCATTATTAAAGTTTCAACAAGATTGGAATCCTGTGACAACGGAACGGAGTTCCGTTATACCATTCTTTACCGGGACTTTTTAGTCATCGTCTTTAACTCGATATCTGAAACCAGCATGTAATGGTCGGAATAATTTTTAGCAATACGCCGGAACTGGTTTATGCGAAATCGCCGATCGGCAAATATAAAGTCGATACGCAGGGTAGGTGAGATGGCCGAAAACGTTCGTCCGATACCAAATCCTTTTTTCAAAAAAGCATCCTGCATCTCGCCCCTAATCTTAAAATAGGTATAGGAGTTGGGAATATCGTTCAGGTCGCCACAAAAAATAACCGGGTAGGGGCTATCCCCCAATACCTGTTTAATAATATCAGTTTGTATTTTTCGGTTGACGACCCCTTTTTTGACCTTAGAAAAAATAGTCTTTGAATTACTGACCAGTCCTTCATCGCCTCCCTTGATCCTTTCGATGCGTTCGTAATCTGTCTTGCCCAGTTGCAGCGATTGCAGGTGCGTGGTGTACACCCTGATAATACGATTTCTCAGGCGGATATCGGCGTGCATCAGGGCTTCGGGCAGTGTCGGTCGCGGGTAGCGAATCAGGCCGCTGTCGATGATAGGAAACCTGGAGAAGATGGCATTGCCTGTAAAATGCTTGTCGCCGTCGATGTCATGCGAATAGTAATGATAAGGATATTTCAGGCTGTCGCGTATATAATCGAGGTTTTGGTAAAAAGCAGCGTCGTAAGAATGAAAAAATTCCTGCAGGCAGACTATATCCGCATTCACCTGCTTTATTTCTGCCAGCATCTTCCTGCGGGTCTGGCTACCCTTGTTGTTGTTTCTCTTCATTTCAATAAAACGCGCAACATTCCAGGTAGCGATACGGATGGAATTGGGGTCCTTTTCCTTTTTAAATCCGGTTGGAAAATTGAAAGCATAAAAAACACTGATGCTTTTAATACCTAGCAGGAGTGCTATAGCCGATATCCACGCGTACTTTCTTTTTACAAATAACCACCATGCGAAAAAACCGGCAACCGCCAATAAAAGAAAAGGGAATAACATGCCGAGAAAAGAGATGAACCACCAGGATTGAGGATCCAGGTACGGCGCCAGGCAGGCGAGCAAAAACACAAAAACGACCCCGTAATTGATTAAAACAAGGACGCGTTTGGTAAAAATGCGGAGCTTGCTTGCCATTCACGCAAATTACAAAAAACGATGCTAGTGTTACGTTAACTCTGCCAGGGCATTTTACCTGCGCTTACAAATATTTTTATTCCTGGCTGGCGCGCTTTAGAATTTCCTTTTCTTCATCCGACAGGCTGCTAAAACCTTTTTGACTGATCTTGTCGAGTATCTCATTCACCCTTTGCTCGGTAATATTGGGAGTTCTGTGATAAGGCTGTTTATCGGATTTGTAGAAAAGCTCCTGTTTGATGTTTTTACCTTTTTTGGGTTTGTCGGGGTTAAACAAATTAGTGATCCAGTCGAAAAAATTATTCATCCATTCACTCCAGTCATAGCCCTTCCGGAAGAAGTAAATAAACAGGAAGCCTGTCAGCGCGCCCACGAGGTGAGCAATATGGCCGCCAGGATTGCTAAGCGGAATACTGGCCAGGTCGATGAGCAGGTACACAGCCATCAATACCCAGACGGGTATACCTCCAAAAAGCATGGGAAAGATGCGGTATCCTGGTGAAATGGTGGTAACGCCCGCGGCGATCGCCATCACGCCGGCAGAAGCACCCACGGCTTTGATAAAGGGTAGCGAAGATTTCAAACCCGGGAGAAAATTATACGCCAGCACAAATGCAAGAGCTCCCGCTAATGCTCCATACAGGTACAGTGGAACGATCTTGCGATTGCCGGTCAGATCGAGAAATATATAACCAAAGACCCAGAGCCATAACATATTTCCCAGCAGGTGCCATACACTTTCGTGTGTAAACATATGGGTGAAAACGGTCCATGGCTTTTCAGCTATTTTGCTGAGATCGGCAGAAAGGGCAAACTGGCTGAGGATATTTGTGTCGTAAAGATGCTTGGCCTCGGCGGCGCTTTCGTGTCGCAAATGAAATACAGCGAACAAAAACGCCAGGATAACAAAGATGATCAGGTTGATCGCTATCAAAACGATCAGGGCATTGTTGGCCTGGGCAAGCGAGAGTCGTCTTCTGTATTGTTGTTCGTGGTACGCCATAGCTTTCTCACAGTTAATACAACGTTTTTCTGTTGGTTTTGTTCCAAATCCAGACAATAATAAAGCCGGTAATGGCGCCTCCGAGGTGGGCGAAATGGGCTACATTGTCGCCCGCTGAATTTTGTACTGCCAGTGATAATTCGAGGGCTCCGTATAGGATCACAAACCATTTGGCTTTGATCGGGAAAAGAAAGTAAACGTAAATAAGTGAATTGGGAAAAAGATAGCCAAATGCTGCAAGGCAGCCGAAAACGGCTCCCGATGCGCCAACAGTCGCGATATTTACTTTATACATCGGCGACTCAATATACTCCAGTTGCTGGTGCGCTGGCAAAGCCTTTACTGCCTGCACGATAGGTTCCATTTCGAAATAGAGTACTACCATATGCAACACCGCCGCGCCTAGTCCCGAAATCAGGTAAAATTGCAGGAATCGCTTTCCACCCCAGTAATTTTCCAGCATACTTCCAAACATCCACAAGGCTAACATATTAAATAAAAGATGCGTGAGATTGCCATGCATAAACATATGCGTCAGCAACTGGTGTGGTTCGAAAAAGATCGAGTGAATGTCATGCAGCGCGAAAAGATTTTCAATCCTGTTGGTGCCTGCACCTAAGGTAGACTGCGCGATAAAAACCAGGACATTAATAATGATCAGGTTTTTAATGACAGGTGGAAATCTGTTTGGTCTTGTAAATCGGAAATCACTCATAAAAACAAAAATACTTTTATTTTAACCACCCGTCAGGCTTTCAGCTTCAATTGCACTACGTTTTCAATATGTAATGTATGGGGAAACATATCAACGGGTTGAATAGCGGTTACCTCATATTTCTCATCGAGCCAGTTTAGATCCCTGGCCTGTGTAGCCGGATTGCAACTTACATATACGACAACAGGAGCAGCTATGTCCAGGATCTTCCTCACCAGCTTTTCATGCATACCGGCACGTGGCGGATCTGTAATGATCACATCCGGTTTGCCATGCACCGCGAAAAAATCATCGTTGCAGATGTCAATTACATCACCTGCAAAAAACGCAGTATCGCTCAAATTGTTCAACGCGGCGTTTTCTTTGGCGTCGGCGATTGCCGCCTCAATCAATTCCACCCCAACGATCTTTTTGGCATGCCTGCTCACAAAAATTCCGATGCTGCCAGTTCCGCAATACAGGTCATAAACGGTTTCACTGCCAGTAAGTTCGGCCATCTCACGTGTCGCCAGGTACAATCGCTCGGCCTGACGGGTATTGGTTTGAAAAAAAGACTTGGGCCCGATCTTGAACTTAAAATCCTCGAGCATTTCGATCACATAACCCTTTCCATGGTAAATAACCGGCTCCAGGTCAAAAAGGCTATCATTCTTTTTGGTATTAATGGTGTATAGAAGGGTGGTTATTCCCGGAAATTTTTGCAGTAGGTGGTCAAGCAACGCCGATATTTTCTGATCCTGCTTTTCGCCTACAACAATGTTGACCATTAGTTCCCCCGTAGTACAGAGCCTGACCTGCATATTTCTTAAAAACCCCTCATGATTGCGTATATCATAGAAGGGAAAGTCATGCTCTATGGCAAAACGCTTTACTTCCAGCCTGATCGCATTGGTGGGTTCATCCTGCAGGTAGCATGCCTGGATATCGACGATCTTGTCAAAAAAACCCCGGGCGTGAAAACCGGCCACACCTGGAAGGGCCCCTGATTCTGCATTCACCTGTCCGAATGCTTCAAAGCCATTAGAATCTCCTGCAAAAGAGGAGTCTTTTTCCGCCATTTGTTTCTTAAATATCCCTTCAGGCAGAAATTCTTTGGTCCCGAAGGTGTATTCAATCTTGTTGCGGTAAAATCGGGTTTCCAGTGCGCCCATGATGGGCCTTATTTCTGGTAGGCTGACCTTCCCAATCCGCTGAAGATTGTCTACCACCTGTTTTTGCTTGTATATCAATTGTTTCTCGTACGGCAGCATTTGCCATTGACAACCGCCACAAACCCCGAAATGCTGGCAAAATGGGCTGACGCGGTCCGGAGAATAGGAAAGAAACCGCAGAACACGCCCCTCGGCCCAGTCTTTTTTGTTTTTACTTAATTGAATATCAACAACATCTCCCGGCACACCGCCCTCGATGAAAATAACTTTTCCATCCAGTTTAGCCAATGATTTGCCCTCGGCCGCATAGTCTTCGACCAGGACCTGCTCCAGAATGATTCTTGGTTTTTTTCTCCTCACGGCCGCAAAACTAACCCCCATCGCTTAAAGGGCGTCCCCCGGCGCTGATATTTCTGATTTTTTTATTAAAGCAACGGTTTTAGCGCCGTTTCCCATCTTCTTTCCGGCAATGCGTTGAAACAAAGGGTAAAATGATAGCCCTTTACTTTTATCTTTTCCAGCTTTCAATAACTTTACAGATTATTCTGACTCATGAAAAAATTAATACTGGTTCCTTTCCTTTTATGCTTCCTGGGGGTTTTCGGGCAAACAGGCTATGAAATAAAGGTCACGCTTAAGCCTTTCAAAAACCAATACATCTACCTGGGTCATTATTCGGGCAAGCAATACCCTGTCGTGGATTCGGCGAAACTAAACGACAAAAGCGAAGCTGTGTTCAAAGGGTCCAAAGAACTCGGGGGTGGGATTTACCTGGTTGTCTATCCCAGCAAGGACAGGTACCTCGAGGTCCTTATCGACAAAGACCAGCATTTTTCACTCGCGGCGGACACCCTCGATCCCAATGCAAAACAATTTACCAGTTCACCGGACAACGAGCTCTTCATCGAGTATCAAAAATTCATGAATGAAAAAGGCCGTGCAATGGAAGCGGGAAACAGGGCTTTAAAAGAGGCTTCCAACCCTTCCGACTCTACAAAAATTGCAGAGCAGCTTAAAAAAACTTCGGAGCAGGTTTCTGCATATCGCCGGGACTTCATCGCAAAAAACCCAGATAATATTCTCAGTGTATTAATGCACCTGATGGAAGAACCCAAAATTCCACCCGCCGATAAGCATCCCGGCGGCAAATATGATTCCGCGTTTGCTTATCGCTACTTCAAGGACAATTACTGGAACGGTCTCAATTTCTGGGATGACCGGATCACGCGGACACCAGCGTCTTTGTTTGAAGAAAGACTCGATAAATATTTTAATACCCTGGTATACCAGCACCCCGATTCTGTGATAAAGGAAATTGACTGGATGCTGGGATATGCCAGCGCAAGCCGTGAAATGACCAGGTATCTGCTGGTAAAATTTGTGAACCGCTACCTCAACATGAAATATATGTGGGAGGATGCTGTATTCGTTCATTTATTTCAGAAATATTTCGCGCAAAAAGAATACGACTGGCTTACGCCACAGGGCAAAAAGATCATCACCGAGCGGGCTTATAATTTAATGGCTAATATCCTCGGTAACCCGGCCGAGAATATCACACTGCCCGATACTGCCGGGAAGATCCGATCGCTTTATGCAGAATCGGCACCCTATACCATCGTTTGCTTTTGGGACCCCACCTGCGGGCATTGCAAGGAACTGGTACCGGTGCTGGATTCGATGTACCAGCATAAATGGAAAAAAGAAGGCGTAAAAATCTTCGCCGTAGCCAAGGAAACCGACGGCTCCAAAAAAGATTGGTTCGATATATTGCACAAACACAAGCTTGATGGCTGGATCAATGTGTATTATTCCAGGGAGGCAGAAAAAAAGCGTGTGGATGCCGGCATTCCGGGTTATACCCAGTTATACGACGCGCAGGTAGTGCCTACCGTTTACCTGCTGGATAAGGATAAACGCATAGTAGCTAAAAAACTCACCTGGCAGCAAACAGACGATATCCTGACTTTGAAGCTGAAATCGCCATAAACAACACGTTTTCACAAGCGAATCTTCAATTTTAAAATCTAAATCATACCAACCACCATATAAATTCGTTATTACAAGCAACCGAAAATTCAAAGACTATGAAATGGCTGACTGCTTTAGTTTTTTCCTGCACCATTTGCAGTGCTTTTTCACAAACACTTTTTACTTACGGCAAGTATGAAGCGGATGCAAAGGATTTTTTAAAAGCTTTCAATAAAAACAACCAGTTTTCCGCATCAGAAAAAAATAAAGCTATCGGGGATTACCTCGACCTCTATATCAATTCAAGACTTAAGATCAGGGATGCGTACGATAGAGGCTACGATACGCTTCCCCATATAAAGAATGAGATCACAAACCTCCGCAACCAGGTGATCGAAAATTACATGAGTGACCCCGCGGCTGTTAGCAGGCTTACGCAGGAAGCATTTCAACGCAGCCAGAAGGACATACATGCTGCTCATATTTTCATTTCCTTTAAAAACGCGGCCGGTAAGCCAGATTCCGCCTCAGCCCGTGAGAAACTTGCGCAGGTTGAAAAACGACTGGCCAAAAAAGAAAATTTTCTCACTATAGCGCAGGAACTCTCCGATGATCCATCGGCAAAGACCAATAAAGGCGACCTGAATTATATCACGGTATTCACCCTGCCTTACGAATTTGAAAACATCGTTTATTCAACACCGGTTGGCAGGCATTCAAAGCCCTATACTTCAAATGCTGGTTACCATATCTTCAAAAACCTCGGTGAAAGAAAAGCGCTTGGAAAAATAAAATTGCAGCAGATATTGTTGGCTTATCCTCCAGGTGTGGATGAGCAGGGCAGGAAAAAGATCGCAGGGCTGGCTGATTCACTCTATCAGCGGATCCAGGCGGGTGATGATTTTGGCAAACTGGCTGCCGCCTATAGCAACGACTATATTAGCGCAGCAGTGGATGGTAATGTACCTGAAATACACGTTGGTCAATTTGATCCGATTTTTGAAAAGACCGCCTGGGCCTTAAAAGATGGAACGGTTGGTAAGCCTTTTGCAACGTCGCACGGCTATCATATAGTAAAGAAAATTTCCGCTACGCCTGTTGTCACTAACTCAACCGACAGGGCCAACAATAACGAACTCCAGCGTAAAGTGCAAACCGATGACAGGTGGAAAACATCGAAGGATTTCATCTACACCGCAGTAAAAAATAAGGCCGGTTTTAAAAAAGCAGCCTACCGGGACGATGCTTTATGGGCATTTACCGACAGCATTTTCAATCACACACCCCTGGGTATTGGAAAAGACCTGAATTATCAATCGCCATTGTTTACCGTGGGTGATACGACGATCCGCACGCAGGATTGGATAAACTATGCGCAGGCTAACCGTCACAAAGCAGATCGCAGTGGTGTTAAGTCTTATCCCGTACTGATGGATGAATTTGGCAAACAGGTGATGTATCAATATTATCGTGATCATCTTGAGGACTTCAATGATGAGTTCCGCTACCAGATGGATGAGTTTCGGGACGGAAATCTTTTCTTCGAGATCATGCAACAGGAAGTCTGGAACAAAGCCCAGTCCGATACAACGGCCTTACTTGCTTTGTATGAGAAAAATAAAACAGCTTACTACTGGAAACAAAGTGCTGATGCCGTCATCTTTTTTTGCGCTGATGCGACCGTGGCCAAATCGATGGCTGATAAATTGAAAAAAGATCCGTCTGCCTGGAGATCGGCAATAGAGGAGGAAGGAGAAAAAGTGGTTGCGGATTCAGCGCGGTATGAATGGACCTTAATTCCCGGCCTCGGACAAGGCATACCAGGAGACGGCGCCATTACGAATATCACTGAAAACAAAACAGACAATACTGCTTCATTCGCTTACATCGCTAAAGTACATGCCCAGGCTGAACCTAGAACATTTAATGAAGCAAAAGGACTGGTGATGAACGATTACCAGGAATTGCTTGAAAAGGAGTGGATCAGCAAACTGAAAAAGAAATACCCTGTAGTGATCAACAAAAAGGTGCTGGCTTCTATTTCAAAATAAGTGTAGAGGCGTAAGCTTATAAATTTTTTACAACATTGGCTACCATCATGGGTTTGCCAAGTGTGTAGTAATGGAGTACTGGTACGCCATTTCTCTTGAGATCTTTTGATTGATGGAGCAGCCATTCCTCACCTACTTTTATCACGTCATCATCCGTTTTACACTTCAGGATTTCGTTGGCCAGGTCGGCTGGCAGGTCAATATGAAAGGTTTTGGGCAAAACCGTCAATTGTTTCTTGCTGTAGATAGGTTTTAATCCCGGGATGATGGGAACTGTGATGCCTTCGTTGCGGCAGGCTTTTACAAATGAATAGTACTTCTCATTGTCAAAAAACATTTGTGTCACGATATAATCCGCGCCACCATCTACTTTGGCCTTTAAGTAATGCAGGTCAGTTTGCATATTGGGCGCCTCAAAATGTTTTTCCGGATAGCCGGCTACACCGATACAAAAAGTAGTTTTGTTGGTCGCCTTGAGATCCTCTTCGAGATAGATACCCGCGTTGAGATTGACTACCTGTTTTAAAAGATCGCAGGCATATTGGTGCCCGTCCGGTTCGGGTTCGAAGCTTGTTTCATTCTTGGCAGCATCTCCACGAAGCACCAGCACATTGTCAATTCCAAGGTATTGGAGGTTTAGCAGGGCGTCTTCAGTTTCATTCACGCTGAAGCCACCACAGATCAAATGCGGTACCGTGTCGACATCATATTTATTCATGATGGCAGCGCAAATACTTTCCGTACCGGGTCTTTTGCGCACAATCACTTTTTCAAAGCTACCATCACTACGCTTCTTATAAACGTGTTCACTCCGGTGATAAGTTACATTGATATATGCCGGCTTGAGCTCCATCAGGGGATCCAGGTGTTTATACAAAGCATCGATGCCTTTCCCTTTCAGGGGTGGCAGCACCTCAAACGAGATCAGGGTATCTTTGGCCGATTTAATATGGTCTATTACTTTCATTGGGGTGCAAAGCTAATGGAAAAAGGAATTTGGAATTTACCGTTGGGCCCGTCTTTCCAAAGCCCGGAGCCGGTTACTACGGATTCATTTAACAACCAGCAGCCAAAGCGTTAAACATTTACACCTAAATTTGCCTCTATGTCGACTAGAATATCTGCGCAAAACCTGGTAAAACGATACGGCAGCCGAACGGTTGTTAACCATGTTTCATTTGAAGTGAACCAGGGCGAGATCGTTGGCTTGCTGGGACCCAACGGCGCCGGCAAAACCACCTCTTTCTACCAGGTGGTAGGCCTGGTCCGACCGGATGAAGGTGATGTCTATTTAAATGATGAAAAGATCACCTCGCTGCCGATGTACAAAAGAGCGCAGATGGGCATCGGCTATCTACCGCAGGAAGCATCGGTATTCAGGAAGCTTAGCGTGGAAGACAATATCTCTGCAGTGTTGGAAATGACCAAACTTCCCAAAGCGCAGCAAAAAGATAAACTTGAATCATTACTTGATGAGTTCAGGTTGCATCATGTTCGCAAAAGTCATGGCGATGTATTAAGCGGTGGTGAAAGAAGGCGTACTGAAATTGCCCGCGCCCTGGCTGTGGATCCACGGTTTATTTTACTGGATGAACCCTTCGCAGGGATCGACCCGATTGCAGTGGAAGATATCCAGGCTATTGTGGCCAAATTAAAATACAAGAACATCGGTATCCTCATTACCGATCACAACGTAACAGAAACCCTTTCTATCTGCGATCGTGCCTACCTTTTGATCGACGGAAAGATATTCAAACATGGTACCGCTGAAGAACTGGCCGCCGATGAGCAGGTAAGAAAATTGTACCTGGGCAGGAACTTTGAATTGAAAAGGAAAGACTACCTGCACGAGGAAGCGAGGGGCGAACGCGGGGTTATTTAACCCAATTTCTCTTTATCTTGCCGGTCATGAGCCTGCTCAGTCCCGCCATATCATCGTTGGCCCGAATGCGGTTTTGGCGCATCGAAGCCTGGAAAAATAACCCCCTGGATGCTCAGCGCGAGGTATTACAGGACCTGGTCACTTCGGCGCAATACACTGAGTTTGGACGCAAATACAATTTCCATGAATTATTTAATGTAAGAGCCTTCAAGCAGGCGGTCCCCGTACATGAATACGAGGACCTGAAGCCCTATATTGAACGGATCATGAAAGGCGAACAGAATATTCTGTGGAATACCCCTATTTACTGGTTTGCAAAAAGCAGTGGCACTACCAGCGACAAAAGTAAATTCATTCCGATCAGCGAGGAGAGCCTGGAAGACTGTCATTTCAAAGGCGCCAAGGATGTGTTGACGCTATATTATAATTATAACCCCGAGTCAGCTTTGCTTACCGGCAAGGGATTGGTTTTAGGCGGTAGTCACAACATCAATCCCATGAATACAGACGCGCAATATGGCGACCTGAGCGCGGTATTGCTTCAAAACACGCCGTTCTGGGGGCACTGGCTTCGCACCCCCGACCTGAGTATTGCGTTGATGGATGAATGGGAAAGTAAAATAGAAAAGCTGGCGAATAGCACGATCAAGGAGAATGTAACATCCATTTCGGGAGTACCGACCTGGACCCTGGTATTGTTCAAACGTATACTCGAGATCACCGGTAAGAAAAATATCTCGGAGGTATGGCCCTCCCTGGAGCTATACATGCATGGCGGCGTGTCCTTCACACCATACCGGGAGCAGTTTCAAAAACTGATCGGCAGGCCTATAAATTACCTTGAGATGTACAACGCCAGCGAAGGCTTTTTCGCGGCGCAGGAAAATCCGGGCGATGATGGAATGCTCCTGTTTACCGATCACGGCATTTTCATGGAATTTATGCCTGTAACTGAGTATGGGAAAAAACATCCTCAAACCGTGAGCCTGCAGGACGTGGAAAAAGGGAAAAACTATGCCCTTGTCATCAGCACCAATGGAGGCCTGTGGAGGTATATCGTGGGCGATACCCTGCAGTTTACCTCGCTGGAGCCTTTCCGTGTCAAGGTGTCGGGGAGATTGAAACATTATATCAACGCCTTTGGTGAAGAAGTGATCGTTGACAACTCAGATAAGGCTATTGCAATAGCGTGCGAACTAACGGGCGCCATCGTGAACGACTATACAGCTGCGCCTGTATATTTTTCGGATTCCTCCAATGGAGCACATGAGTGGCTGGTCGAATTTGAAAAAGAACCGGATAGCCTGGAAAAATTTACACGCGAACTGGACGCAGCCCTGAAAAATATCAATAGCGATTATGAAGCAAAGAGACATAAGGATATTGCCCTGCGTTTGCCCGTACTTCATTCGCTGCGAAAAGGAACCTTCAATGCCTGGCTCAACCTAAAAGGTAAACTGGGTGGCCAGCATAAAGTACCGAGACTAAATAATGAAAGAAAGTACCTCGAAGAAATTCTTTCAATGCAATAATTCAGTTTTTTTGCCAACAATCTAAACACGAGATATGAAATTATTAGACAATAAAGTTGCTATCGTTACAGGTGCTGCCCGCGGAATTGGAGAAGCCATCGCTTTAAAATTTGCTGAACACGGTGCACATATCGCATTTACCTATGTAAGTGACGGCAGTGCTGAAAAAGCTGCAGCCCTGGAAGAAAAATTAAAGGCACTGGGTGTAAAGGCCAAAAGTTATAAAAGCAATGCGGGCGATGTTGCCCAATGTGAAGCTTTTGTGAATGATGTGCTTAAAGAATTCGGATCTGTCGATATCTGCGTAAATAACGCCGGTATATCAAAAGATAACCTGCTGTTGCGTATGAATGCCGAACAATGGGATGAAGTGATCAGGGTGAACCTTAATAGTGTGTTTTATATGACCAAGCAGGTGATCAAACCCATGATGAAATCACGCAACGGCGCGATCATAAATATGAGCTCAGTAATCGGTGAAATGGGTAATGCGGGTCAAAGCAGTTATGCAGCCAGTAAGGCCGGCATCATTGGCTTTACTAAAAGTGTAGCAAAAGAATTGGGTAGCCGCAATATACGTTGCAATGCCATTGCACCGGGATTTGTTGAAACAGACATGACCAGTTACCTCAAAGAAGGTGACGCGGGTGAAAAATACAAAGCCGGTATACCCCTCGGCCGCTTTGCCAGTGCTGAAGAAATCGCGAACAGCTGCCTGTTCCTCGCGTCAGACATGGGCGCCTACATCACGGGTCAGACACTCAGTGTTTGTGGCGGGTTGAATATTTAAACTGACAGCCCGCGGAATTTCTGTCTTATTCTTTTGCAACGAATACAGCTTGGCGTATTTCAAAAAATGATAGCGCGCCTGGTGATAAGCGATCATGAGGCCGTTGTAACCATTTAGAAAACCTGCACGAAATAAATAAGCATAGAGGAATGACCAGGTAGGGCTCGCCAGGATCTTTAACCAGTTTGTCTTTTTCCCCAAACGATAAAGCGAGCGGGCTGCAATAGTTGAAAAATTATCGTTTCTCTTCTTGTGTTCATCTACCGATTCACAGATATAGTGAAGCAGGTCACCCTTCAGCGGGCAAACTGCAACATTGGAAGGCACAATCACCCGATCATGGGGATCAAAACCGCCCCAGCGCAGGAATCTCCTGTCGAATAACCGCACTTTGGCTTCGGGATACCAGCTCCCATGCCGAATGAATGAACCCCGGTAGTTTGCACAGCGGTTCATTTTATAAGCGCGGAATGCAAATCCTTCTTTCGCTTTTAAGATAGACGTCCTCAGTGTTTCATCCAGCGCTTCGTCCGCATCGAGGCTCAACACATAGCTGTGGGTTGCCAGCTCAAGCGCTTTATTTTTCTGGGAAATATATCCGGCAAATTTTTGGCGGTATACGGTCGCTCCTTTTGATTCCGCGATCTGAACCGTCGCGTCGGTTGAATATGAATCCAGCACAATGATCTCATCTGCCACATCCTTTACAGAATCCAGGCATCTTCCAATATTTTTCTCTTCGTTATACGTTATAATAACAACCGATAGTAATTCCATAGTCTGTTTAGTTTTCATTTTCACACTAAAAACATTTTTATCCCCGGGGATATTCAGCAACTACCTTTGCCGGAACAATCATTCTCCATGAAAAGGGAAAATATTTTTGCAGTTTCTATTTACTTGTTCATCGCTTCCTTATTCTTTTCCTTCGCTGTAGCTATGAAGGTTTTTACAATGGGTCTTCTTGTACTCGTTGCGATGCTGATCAATACTCCTCCGCAAAAAATTAACCTTTTTAAAGAACGAAAATATGTTTGGTTCATGCTGGCCTTTGCCATCATGATGCTCATAAGCCTGTTTGTATCCGAAAACAAATCGGACGGAGCGCGTGCGATCCAATTGCGTCTGCCATTATTTCTATTTCCCATCAGCGTCGGACTGGTCGGTTTTAGTAAAGAGCAACGTAACAGGATACTACTGGGTTGCTCCATCATCGTAACCCTCGCCTGCCTCACCAGTCTTTTCCTGGCCGTAGCACGTTATCAACAAACCAATGATTCGGTCTGGCTTTACAACGATGCATTAACCTTGTTTATCGGGCAACAATCTATCTACACTTCCCTGCTTGTCAACATCTCTATTTATGTGTTTGCTTACCATTTGTTTTTCTCCTCACTTTCGCGAAAACGCAAGCTTTGGCTGGTTGCGGCCGTCGGGTTCTTATTCATCATCAGCTACTTATTAGCCAGTCGGAATATGATGCTGATACTGTACAGCTCCGTCATGATTTTTTCTTTTTATTTTATGTTAAAAAAGAAAAAATACCTGGAGGGCGCCACCCTGCTGGCAGGCATGATCGTTGTGGGTTTTCTGATCCTGAAATTTTTCCCTCAAACTATCAATCGTTTTAGGGAGCTGGCCTACACCCAATTTAACTTCCAAAGTCAGGCCAAAGAAAGCCACTACGCGGGCGAATTAACACCCGATCAGTGGAACGGCGCCAATTTCCGCCTGGCCGCCTGGCAATGCGGCTGGCAGCTATTCCGGGAACACCCCATCGCTGGAGTAGGCATTGGTGATAAAAAGGATGAATTATTCCGGGTCTATCGCCAAAAACAATTTCAGTTTGCCATCGACACCAACAAAAACGTGCATAACAACTACCTTGACATCCTTTATAGCATGGGTGTTGCAGGTCTGTTACTTTTTTTATTAGGCTGGATCCTGGTACCCATCGGCCTGGCCTATCGCAACCGCGATGGACTGGGCATAATGATCATGCTCACGCTCGCGCTGGCCATGGTTACCGAAAATTATTTCGACCGAAGCCTCGGCGCGATCTTATTCGCCTTTTTCATCACATTCATCATGGTAAACCATAAACAAAGAACTATTGATAATCCATCACACTACTGATTATCCGCCGTATACAATTCGATCGCCTTTCCCGTATCTCCCATATATTCAATCGCTCCATTTTTCATAAAAGCTGTGCGATTACAATATTTTCTTATGACCTCCATACTATGACTGATCAATATCACGGTTTTTCCTTCTATCCATGAACTTTCAAATACTTTGATCGCCTTCTCCTGGAATTTCATATCACCTACCGCGAATATTTCATCAAGAAACATGATATCTGCACCTGCGTTGACGGCAATTGAAAAACCCAGTCTCGCGGCCATCCCTGAAGAGAAGAACTTTATCTTAGTATCTACGAATCCATCCAACTCGGCAAACTCTATGATCCTATCGAAAATGGCATCGACCTGCTTTATTTTCAATCCCAATACCGAACCCGAAACATAAATATTCTCCCGCGCCGTCAATTCATGACTCATACCCACACCCAGGTTCATCAGCATGGTTGATCCATTGATTTTGAGATAGCCGGTATCGGTTGGATACACCCCGCTTAATAATTTCACTAGCGTAGACTTGCCACAGCCATTGCGGCCAATAAATCCAATACACTCTCCTCTTTTCACTTCAAGTGACATCATCTTCACAGCCTCAACTTTCTTGCGCCTCGGTGGATTGAACAGATTGAACAGCCGATGCTTGACCGTATTATGGCTGTCTTCACTAATGTGAAAAGTCTTACTGATATTCTTTGCAACAATTGATAAACGCTCGTCCATGATCATAATTTTTCCGCAGCCTTCGCGCCGAATTTATTTAACAATAAAAGCCCTATCAGGAATATTAATAAAGCATAGCCGAAATCGAATGCGAACAGGTCCCATTCCGGATCCACGTTGTCCATCACTACTTTTCTCGCATTGATAATAATGCCGGCGAAAGGGTTGATATAATCTGCACCCGGTACACTTTCGCGGAATGTACTAAGCCGGTAAAAGATGGGTGATACAAAAAAGAACAGGTTTGTAAAAACCATCCATATCTGGTGTATATCCTTCGCATAAATAAATGTTGTCGACAGGATCATTGAAAAGCCCAGGGACACCAGGAAAATATTTATGTACAGGGGGATCAGATACAAAGCACGCCATGTAACATTCGTGTCGCCCGGTTCAAAAAAGAGGTAGAATATAAAGAATACACAGAGGTTGAATAAAAAGCCGATAGAATTGCTGAACAAGGTGGAAAGATAGATTTCTATCTTATTCATATTACTGTATTCATACAGGTATTTCTTGGTGCGTAGTATCTGTATGGTACCGCTTGTACTTTCAAGAAAAAAATTGTAAAAGATCAAACCGATAAAAAGAAAAGATGCAAAAGCAGGGACATCCTGTTTCATAATCGTTTTAAATACTACGAAATAGATACCCAGTTCCATCAGTGGCTTTAAGACCGCCCAGATAAGGCCGAGCTGATTCTCATAATACCTCAGCTTAAACTCGATCTTAGCCAACAGGAAGATTCGCTCAAATTTGTTGCTTTGCAAAGCCCAATTCCTATAAATACTACTTAAAATCATTTATTCTATTTTTTTACCCATGCAAGAGTTCTCAATACTAAACTTTTTAACCAGGGCCTTGATTTGACAAATGACACTGCAAACCCTGTAAGGCGGCCATTTTGCTTCACTTTTGACGCGACCTCCAATTCCTCCGTCGGGTTATCAAAAAAATACCCGGGACCATTCGCGTTCAACAGGTTGATAACCCCGGTCGAGTACTTTGAAAAATATGACTGGTGTTTGCCAGTTATAAATTGATAAGCATGGATCAGCTTGGTTGTATTTAATTTTCTGAACATTGAATTTTTCCGGACACGATATAAAAAATGAACTTCCGGTAACACCACCCCATTATATCCCTGCGACATCATGCCAATAACACTATCGTAATCTTCGAGGCCATATTCCAGCCTGGGGTCATTAAGACCAGCTTGCAAAAAAGCAGCCGTTTTATACACGAGGCTACTACTATTGACCGGGTTGTGTACTAAAAGGTAAGGCGGCTGTGGTGTGAAAGAGGGCCAAAGCTTACTGGAATCCTCAAAATATTGCACCCAGGCTCCCACGAAATAAACATTGGTATACGCCCTAAGGACGTCTATGGCGCGACTGTAATATTTGGGACCCACTTTATCATCAGCATCCAGGAAGGCCAGGTATCGCCCCTTTGCGACCCGGGCCCCATCATTTCTTGCCCTGGCAAGGCCTTCATTTTTTTTATCGATCACTTTAATCCCTTCTTCCCTAAGTGCACGCAGGACGTTAAGGCTTCCGGGATCAGTGCTACCATCGTTTACAACAATGATCTCCATAGCCAGTTTATTAGCCTTCACCGATTCAATCGCCTCCCTAACCATCTCGCCCATATTGTAAAAAGGGATGATCACCGATAACAAATTCTCCTCTCCCGTAAGATTTATTTCCTGCCACTGCTCCTGGTATAAAAATGGAAATTCCGTTTTGGACTGGACCTCCTTATTTAGCAAACTTTTTATAACCCCATCTTTCTCCTTAAAAATTCGGTCGAAGGAAAATTTCGATTCTACGGAAGACCGGGCTTTAGCGCCGATAACCGCCAATCTTTGTTGATCAAAAGATAAAATCTCATTCAGCCTCTTTTTAAAATGTTCAGGAATGTTATGATCAAAAAGAAATCCGTCTTCCCCGTCAGTAATGATTTCGCGTTGACCGCCCTGTACCGATGCAAGCACAACCTTACCCAGGCTCATCATTTCAATCACCGCATATGGAAGGTTATCGACAATACTGGGGAATACGATGAGCTGCGCATCATTTACATGCTGCCAGGCGTCTGTAGGTTCGACCTTACCATGCAGCTGTAATAAGCCTTTCTTTATGTAATCACTATACTTCCGCCTGACGATATCGCCGATCGTTTGCTTTTCGATATGATAAACAATATCGGTTCCACCAACAATATGTAGTTGGTATTCTAAACCTTCATCCCATAATTCTTTGAAATATTCGAGTAATGCAAAGCTTCCTTTCTGCACAGACAGTTTTCCATAATACACGATCTTACCTTTTTTTACGGTGGCTTTCATTTCCGTAAACGGTGGAAGCGTGTAAGGATTGGGTATGACCGTTGTGGGTGGAAGCGTAACTTTTAATATGTCTTCGATCGTCGTTTTCAAAAAAGCCGACGGAGATATTAAATGATCTGCAGCTATGATCGAATGCTTCTCCATTTCACAGGTCCAGAACTCTGGAAACCTGTAGGTAGGGACCTTGTTATACTCCCAATATAAAAACGCGGGTGAATGTAAAGTGATGACGATGGGAATTCCCTGTACTATCGGATCCTTCAGGTGACGCGCCTGAAGCAGGTAGTAAGCAATGCCTTCGTAATCCTGGGCTTCAATAATATCTGGTTTTCCTTTAAGACCGATCAGTTTCCTGACGATCTCCAAAAACCCGAAACTTACCCTTCCGCAATGACCGAGGAAGGCTTCCGTTCCATTGTCCTGTACATTGAAACGAACCACCTCGATACCGTCCTGTTGAGAGATCGTAAAATCTTTAACATTCCCGGGTGTGATTATAAGCACCTTATAGCCACGACTGTTTAGCATGCGTGCCGTAGCCTCACAATAAGTACTGATGCCACCGCCACGCTGGGGTGGGTACTCCGTTGTCAACAACCAGTAGCTGATATTATCGTTGCTTCTTATCACTAAATAGAGACTTAAAACTTCTTTTACCCATTACCACTTTTAAAATATGCCCCACCCGCTTATACCAAAGCGGCAGCACCTCGTATTCCCTGTGATAAAATTCAAGGATATCTTCCAACTCTTTATTGCCGGAACGCAGGCGGGCCAACTCGTCCATCACTTTTATTTCCGACTCAAGCGCTTTGTTCTTCAATGTTTCCACTTGGGCTGTGTCGCTGTCTTGTACCAGCCTTTTTATCAAACCAGCCTCATAAGGATGCGCCGTCCGGAACAGATCGATCAGGGATTTCATCCGCTTTAGAAATTGATCGGCCGGAACAGTACCTGGCTGTACAATAAAGTAATCGTCGGCGTTAAATTGTGAGCCCAGGTAAGCGGTATAATATTTTTCAAATTCAACCAGCTCGCTCAATACTACTTGGTCTGAATCAGACATGTGAGCTGCTATAAAATCACCGCTATTGAAAACTTTACTGTTCACACCGGATATCCGGGGTTGTTCGAATCCCTGATTATCCAGGAATTCTTTGAGCATTACTAATTTTCTATCAAAATTTCCATCACATTCCAAAAAGACAACCGGTTGGTTGAATACCCGGAAATACTGCCTGTGGGAAAGCAGTACCAGGACTTCATTTAAATCTCCGGGATCATGAAGATTTCTCAGGCAGATCACAAACCGGGCTGTAATATCTCCGGAAAAGCACATGCGAGTAACGTTATCTATCTGCTGCCTGTCCTGCATATCAATAGCCAGCAGCACTGCAGGATTCAACAAATCACCTTGATCGTGCAAACGCAGTGAAGGCTGATGCGCAGGGGTTAATATGAAAAACCTGTTCATCATCAGATCCCCTGTATTTTATATCCTCTCGCCGAAGCGATCCAGCTTAGCAGCCGTTCCCATGAATGGGTGATAGTGCCGCCACTTGCGTCAAGAACATTCCCTTTTTCAAGTGTAGATCTTATGGCTGCGGGTGGATATTTTCCAAAAAAATCAGCAAAAATTGAAGTGCGAACCCAAAACATGGTACCTGCGACAAAGGAATAGTCCTTTGGCTTTAACTCATACCGGGTCTGCAGCGACTGCAGAATCGCCGCGTTCGTGGTGTCGAAACTATTCGTCGAAGAGATATACTCACTTCTTATGGATCCATTGTGGCAGACTATACCTGTTGATGTTTCGGAATCAAACTTATCAAGTATGCGATCAAAATTGGAAGGTTCAATGATCCGGAAAAGTTTCTCTCTTTCGAACCCGCCTGAATATTTTTGGTAACTCCGCTTATCATGTAACAGAACAAGGTAGGGGATATCAGCATACAATTTCAGTACAAGGTCAATTAGCAGCAATTTGCCACCTATGTCCTTACCCATGTTGGTTGCAAAGAGTATCTTCTCATCCTTGCCTTCGGTCAATGATGAATCGGCAGAAAATTTATCGGGAAGGCTTGCCAGTAAAAGAATATCATGGTTCTTCATTCTGCCAATCCTTTGCCGCATATCATCCAGCCCGCTTAGGCTATAATAGTTATGATACAGGATTGCGCAACGGTACTTCTTCATACTCTTGAATTTTAAAATACTCTTCTACGGCATGTACAAAGGATGCTGGCCTGATATCATCAATTACAATTCCCTTATCATAATGCTTTACCTGGTCATATTGCCCGCCAATGGGGAAGCAGGCCGTAGGAATACCGGTCTCGATGGCTTCGCGGGTAGTGAAAGAAAATGTCTCTGAACAAACAGAAGGGATCAGGATAACATCAATCTTATTCAACTTCAGTTTTTGATGAATATCGTCAAAAGTATAAGGACCCGTTTTTACGATCGAATCATGATCATAATGCGGATGAACACCGCCGAAACTTACAAGTTTAATATGTTTTAATTTATGTTGATTGATGTAAATAGCCAGGTCATGCACAAATTTGGCCCCTTTGGCTACCGAATGGATACTTCCTAATATCCCTACATAAATCACTCGTTCTGCATATTTCTTTAACTTCTTTATTGCATGTGGCTTTACAACTGATTTATCTTCCAGTTCAGGCCATACTTTCAAAAATATCCTTCGGGTAGATTCACTGAACATAACCACCTGGTCAGCATATTCAGTCAAGAGCGGCTTCCAGCTATCACGCCATTCAGGCAGCGAAGTGAAATTTTCAGGTATCAGCCGGGCGTCTATACTGTTGGAAATATTACTGAGACAGTTTCTGCAAACCGAGAGATCCGCAGGTACCCCACAAAACTCCTCATTATCTTTAAAAAGCAGGAAATTGGGACATACCGGGTAAAAATCATGGCACATTACCTTTAAAAATACCCGCGTACCATGCTTTTTCTTATAGGCTATAGTTCTTTCGATTAAATGATCTATCCCGGCATAGCTCACAAGATTATTTAAAATAAACTTATCAGGTACCAATTCATATTCGTCTAAAAGATCCAGTAAAACTCCCAGGTCCTGGGCCATAAACTTGATCGCAAAATTTTTGTAACGAATTGAAAACAAAATTTGCTTTTCAGCATTATTGTTCGGATTTATATAATGCCCGTTGATATAAACGGGTGAAGAAAAATCCTCCTGGTAATTTTTTGAATAGGTATTAGTGCCTCCTCCCAGGTCGTGGTCGAGGAATAACACAAGTTTTCTTCCCTCATCCCTGGCAAGTTTTAGCAGGTAAACAACCTTAAATAATATAAAAATATTCTCCCGGAAATACTTTTGTACAACCGGGGAAAAGTCGGTATGGATATTTTCCAGCTTCTGCTGGTTCTCTCTCATCAACTGCAACTTCTCTGTACTGGTAAAACTGGCGCCATGTTTATGATAAACGTACAGGCCCATATTCAATACACTTCTAAAACCTTTTTTTCTGCCTCGGAAACAAAGGTCCACTTCTTCACCATAGCCGCGGGGGAATGCTTCTTCATTCAGCAATCCCGTCTTTTCGATCATGTTCTTATTGATGACCAGGCAGAATCCTACACCAGTGGGGATATCCTCGTAAAGTGTCTCCAGCGGGCTCAACACAGTATTCATCCCTTCCACATCATGTCCTGTAAGGATCTCATTGTCACCCATCCGGGGAAAGCTGCAGATCGTAGCGCAGTTTGACATGGGTGTGATGGTGCCGATGGTCGGATCTACCATCATCGGGTGAATTAATCGTGACAACCAGTTGGATGGAACTTCGATATCGCTATTGAGCAAAACGATGATCTCATTGTCACAGGCGGCAATGAGCTTGTTAACCGTTCGTGTGAACCCGATATTCTCTTCATTACGGTGTACCTTCACCTGGCTGTTTTCCTTCTGTACCTGCATGATGTAATCAAATACATGCGGATCCGGGCTGCAATCATCTATAATAAATAAGTTAAAGGGTAGATCGCTACGTTGGAGGATCTGTGGTATCAGCTTTTGTACATACTCCAGGCCATTGTATACGGGCACAATGATATCCACGGTTGGTCGACCCGGGATATGCCCGGTATTCCATTGACGAACCTGTTGCCGCCCCATAGAAAGTGCCGTCACCTTCTCCCGATTGATCACACTGTAAGTTCGCATCTCAGCGTCATACAATGCTTCGGCATCAGGAAGCTGTACAGCCGGTCTTTCCGACCATTTGTGATAGTCCAGGTTTGAATAACTTCCATCCGACACAGATCGGATCAATTGTTTTCTCTGGGAATTTGTTTTCTGGCTTATCAGCTCCTTCAGAAACTTCTTTCGACTGATACCCAGTTTCTTTAAAATAGAGATCAGGTGCAGCAGGCTATGAAGTTTACTTACCCGTCTAAGTGAAAATTTATCAGATTCAAATTCTATATTCTTTTCTGAAACATCGAAACGCAGTCTATAACAGGACCAGGGCACTTTCACAAGACCGAAAATTTCTGAACCGGAATAAAATAACTTCCAGTGATGTTGTTCGGAATAGCCATGTCCGAAATCATAGTAGATCTTGGGCAATACAACACTGCCGGAATTGAGCCGGATAGAATAACTGAAAATATACCAACCAGCCTTTATGATCTTATCTTCCGTTATGATCTGGAAGAAGGGATCATTATCATGAGAGTGATAGACAGGTTGCCCGTCCGTCTCCTTCATGATCATTGCGCTGTTGGGCAATAATGTTGCTTGTATCTTTCTCGAAAACATAGTGTGGTGGCTTTTTCGGTTTTTAGTCTATATTCTTACTTAGGATATCTTTTAATTGTGAAATATCTATTTCCCATTCGTAGTTGTGCTGGTGCCCATCGAAAGCCCTGGTTGGAAAACTAAAAGGGTGGTAGTTACATCCCCTGGCTAATGCCAGCGTGGCAAAGCAGGGGTTGATATATTTATCCGGCATTATTTCTATGATCGTCGTCCCAGGTCTGCAATAAACCAGGTTGGACATACCTGCTCCATGCGGAGAAATAAGTATGTCCGCGCTATTAAATTTCTGTGCCTGTTCTGCGACCGATTTCCCTGTGCTTAAAAATATCTCAGCCTCAAAATTCACCTCAAGGAAACTTATCACTTCCGGCTCATTAATTATCCTTCGATTTGAACTATCGAGCCTGGCGCAATAAAGTATGCGTTTCTTTCCACCGTTTTCACCATCATGCCCGCTATTGCTTATTTTCCTTTTGTACAGGCAATCAAGGTACTCCAGCATCACCGGTGACACATTATACGAAAACTCGCCGCCAAGAAATGAGGGATAGAGTAACTGTTTTGCAAAGAATAGTCTGTCCTGCAATGGCAGTAATTGAACATCGGTGCCCATGTCAATATCCAGCATATCGAGATATTGCTTCGCGAAACCTGGCAGGTTTGCGGGAAGCAATAACTTCAAATCACTATTTAAATTTTTTAAAGCAGCATAAAGACAAAGTGAGGGGAGACATTGCAATGTCCAGTGATAGTAATTCGCATAATCATGATTATACGCCATAAAATAAGTATTCCCCTCGGGGAGGGTAATGGCGTCGCTCAAATTCCTGTTTGCAATATCGCGTAATAGCGTTTCCGGCTTCAGGTAGGCTGATTGCTGTATATAATTTGCAGGGCTTTCAAATACAAAGCCCCAACGCGATTCGATATATTGGTCTTTAAAGGCTACTGCGCGAACAGGTGTGTTATTGGCAGACATGTCGGTCTTAAAAAAACCCATAGCCCGGCTTACACCATCCTTATAACTTTCCGAGTTATTTTCAGTCGGTGGAGATATCTGTATAAGAGCCGGTATTTCATATATATTAATGCCTGTCATGAGCGCTGCTTCCATTTTACTGATGAACAAGTTCCTACGGATCGTATGCATCAGTTCACTGTATTTCAAAATAAGCTTACTGATTTTCGTTAATAATGCCTGATTATTTTCTATTGAATAACCTTTGCTTCATCATCCCCGCAAAAGTTCTTGTTTCGTATGTACGTTTATACCAGTCGATATCCTGGTTAAGTCTTTCAATATCGTTGAGCAGCTTATTGATCAGTTGCCGGTTCCCGTTATTGCTATTCTGGCACTCAGCCAGCTTTTCCCCGGTTTCCAGTATAACTTTATCTTTTCCCTCGATCAACAGGTGCAGGCGTTGAATCTCCTGTTCCTGTCTTTCAATGGTGTTTTGTTTGGCGAGAATCTCCGCGTCCAGTTTATTTTCGATCGACTCCAGCATTTGCTGCAATTCGTCGACCCTGCCTCCTTCTGTAAACGACTCCGGTTTAAATATCATTGAATTTTTCATAGACCTGATTTTTTATCCAAAGCTCCACATAGCAGTCTGTCCCGAAATAGGATTTGATCCCGCGTAAAGCGAGCGGTACATTTTATAATTCTGTTTCACATCAAACTCAACCCTGCATATTTCCTCGGAATAATTTCCCATTACATCCAGCATCTCGCGGTTATTATAATATTGCAAAATCTTAATGATCGCTTCGTGTGCTGTGTCAAACAGATCACCATTAATTCCTTTCTTTACAATATCTGTATTGCCTGTACAATTGCTGAGTAATACCGGCTTCTTTAAAGCAAGGGCTTCAAGCACAGCAAATGACAATCCTTCGTACTTAGATGTTGAGATATAGATGTCAGAGGTAGATACATAACGATGCACATCCTGGTTATCGAGCCAGCCTGTTACCACAATATTGCCTGATGTGAAGGAATTCCTATATCGCCCGTCACCTATCCATACAAACTCGATCTGCTCCATATCCTGGAAATAGGACGCGATCGCGTTAAACAGTAGGGGATCCTTTTGCTTTTCGATCCGGCCACTGGTCACAATCCGGAATTTATCGCCAGCTTTTTTTGGAGTCAACGTTTTCTGATTGCTAATGCTGATGCCGTTATTTACATAGCTTGCGTTTATGCCCAGCTTCATGTATTCCTTTAATTCGGAAACCGAGCAGCAAACAACATTACCACCAACGAGGTTTCCTAACTTTTCTATCCATTTATAGAAATATCTTGTAACGCGATTTTGTGTAGATAAAAATGGCGCGCCGTTAGGCGTATAAAATACATTTGAGATCCCGGCAAGGCGGCAGGCCACTCGTCCTAATAAGCCGCTTTTCGAAGAATGAAGATGAACAGCATCGGCAAGGTTACTCGCCTTCAGTCTTTTCAGAATTTTATAGAGTTCTGTGAGTGCGATGAAATCACGAATTGGGTGGATTGACCGCTGTACACTTGCCCAACGGATAAAACGAACGTTTTGCCTGGGGAATTTTTTCTTCACTTCGTCAGCCGTCATTTCTTCTTTCCGCTCACCGTGCACCACGATATGGGTATCATCAGGCATAGCCTCGGTCAGCGATTTTACGAAAACCGCGATACCGGAAGCAAAAGGCTCAACTATGTGAATTATAACCATAAATACATGCTTGTCGCCATTAGTTGTTTAAACTAAAGCGACACATTAGTTTTTTATTAACAATGTCAGTGGTGAATTCGGTTCTCGGTTTTCTTAAACAAATAACCAACTCATAATATAGCAGGCAGCAGTCGGTTGACAATAGAGGAGGGCAAAACGTTGCACTTGCCTATCTCCTCCACTTTTTGAGTTGCAAAGTTATTTGTTTAGGAAGCATAAACAACAGTAAAAGTCTCATATATGCAGCGAATTCTAATACAATACTCTTGCCAAACACTCGAGTCACCCGGGCTCTTGCGACTAATTGTTTACCCCTATTTTTAGATGACAGACCTGTTTCGCTGATCTCTGTGGTGACCAAAAATTCGTTGATGATAGCTGTTTCTCCCTTGTTAATCATGTTCCAGAAGAACGCATAGTCTTCTGCATAATCAAATTGCAGGGGATAATAACCTGTTATTTTTAACATCTCCTTTCGAAACATCACCGTGGGGTGAATAAACACATTTCTGAAATGCATCGCCCTGATAATGTTACTATGTATCAATGGAGTTTTATATGAATATCTTTCTCCTGTTTCCCTGTTTTCAAATAAACACCAGGTTCCGGTAAGTACAATTTGCGGGTTTGTGCGCATAAAACGGACCTGTTTGTCAAACCTGTCAGTTGTACAGGTATCACCACAATCAAGTCTTGCAATAAATTCTGCATCAGTATTCTCTTCGATCCAGGACAATCCATTATTTAATGAAGTAGTGATGCCAAGATTATTTTTGTTTGTTAAAATCACTAAGGGTTTTTCCCTGCTTAAAGATTTATTGATTTTTTCTGCTTGTAATAGCTCACTACTACCATCATCGACAATGACAATAAGATAATGGCCACCTGTATACTCCACTGACTCGAGAGAAATGCACAGACCCTCCAGATTGTTGTAGCATGGTATCAACAAACAAAAATCTATATGCTTATATACCTGCATAAGATAAAATGGTACAAACCCTTAGTGCTGTCTAGGGGTTAAATGATTATTCCCCTCTTCTTAATATAATAATGCCACAAAAGCATCGTAGCAATGCTGCGGTGTGGTATCCAAATCTCCGACAAATTGTTCAACTCCTCCTTTGATACATTATTACCTATTTTTTTTACCTCTTTAAAAGCATTCACCATGGCAAGATCACCGGTGGGAAATACATCTGTTCTCTGTAAGGCAAAAATCAAGTATATATCAGCGGTCCAGTCACCAATACCTTTGATACGTTTCAACGCGAGCTTTACATGCTCATCAGGCAGACCCGTCATATCAACCAGGCTTAATTCATTCACCTCGATAGCCTGGGCAAGATGCCGGGCATAGACCATTTTCTGCCTGCTGAAATAACAGGCCCTCATCTCTTCATCAGTTAAGGCAAGTAAACCGGAAGGTGTAATTTCGACAAGTCGCTCTTTTAATTTTACAAAAGCTGCTTTAGCGGAAGCGAGAGATACCTGCTGTTCGAGAATGATATGTATAAGTGTGGCAAAACCCGGTGGTCTCGTCCACATCAGGGGATAACCGTAAGTTTTGATTATTGACCTTAGTGCTTTATCCTTTTTTGCAAGCTTATCGCAGATGGATTGAAAATTATCGGCGTGAAACCTTTCAATATTATTTTTTAAACTTTTCGAGTGCATTTCTTGTGAATTCACTTAATACCAGTTCACCACTGATGGCGGCCCGCTCCAGCAACATTTTATCCCAGTGCGCTGTCCCTGCCCAAAATACCTTCTTCATCTCCGCCATAGCCTGCGGACTTGATTGTATCAACGTGGAAGCTAACCTGTCGATCGATTCATCCATACCTTCCACGGTAGGATGTAATTCTGCAAATA
>JAEYOL010000288.1 GCA_023411775.1 Bacteroidota bacterium
GGGGAATGCAACTGGTAAATGTGCTGGAAGGCGGCACCCTGATCGAAGACCTGGGCACACGAAATGATCGTCATAAAAAAGAGGGAACAATTGATAAGGCGCACCGGGTAGAAATAAACAACGGCACATTACTTCATGAAATCGTGAACACCGGTAATGGTGAAATCAATAGTGCACATCACCAGGCAATCGATAAACTGGGCCCGGCCTTGCAATCAAATAGTGTATCCGATGACGGTACTATTGAAGGCCTCGAGTGGAAAGAAAAAACAGGTAAACCATTCCTCCTTTGCGTTCAATGGCATCCCGAGCGTATGTTTCAATTTCCCGGGTCGCCCCTTTCCATAAATATCAGGAATCGTTTTATTGAAGAAATCAGAAAAACAATCGCAACGAAAAATGAAAATAATTAATCCAGCTACCGAGGACCTGATACGTGAAATACCGGTTGATGACCGTACGGCCATCGAAGAGAAATTTGAAAAGCTCCGAAAAGGTCAGCCCGCATGGGCTGCCACAGATCTCGAAAATAGGATCGCGTGCCTTTCGCGTTTTTATGAGTTGCTGGAAGAGAAAAAAGATATGTTGGCATCCACCCTGACCACAGAAATGGGCAAGCCCCTGAAACAATCCTACAATGAACTGAAAGGTGCGCGCAACCGGGTCCGGTTTTTTATTGACCAGTCTCCCCGGTGGCTGGCAGAAGAATGGGTCACTACTGAGGGTTCTACCCGTGAAAAAATAGCATATGAACCGCTGGGCGTGATCGCTAATATTTCAGCATGGAATTATCCTTACCTGGTAGGCGTTAATGTATTTGTGCCGGCCCTGGTTGGCGGCAATGCCGTTTTCTATAAGCCATCGGAATATGCTACCCTCACCGGCATCGCTATCCGTGATCTGTTGTATGAATCGGGGGTGCCTGAAGATTGTTTTCAACTGGCAATTGGCAAAGCAGAAGTAGGCGAGTTACTCCTCGAACTTCCTCTGAATGGATATTTTTTCACCGGCAGCTATCGCACCGGCAAACATATCGCGGAAAGGGTAGCAACAAAACTGGTGCCCTGTCAGCTTGAACTCGGTGGAAAGGACCCCCTGTATGTAATGGATGATGTAAGCGATATCGAAGGCGTGGCGGAAGCGGCGCTGGAAGGTGTGGTGTATAATAACGGGCAGAGCTTTTGCGCCGTAGAACGCATTTATGTTCATGAAAATATTTTTGATGCATTTGTAGATGCCTATACCCGGCACGCCAAAAAACTTGTAGTCGGCGATCCATTCGACAGTGCCACCGATATTGGCCCGTTAAGCAGGAAGGAACAGCAGGATTTTTTGATTCAACAGATCAATGATGCCCGGCAAAAAGGCGGTAAACTTGTGCTGGGAGGACATATCACCGGGAAAAAGGGATTCTTTATCGAACCGGCCGTGGTGATCAATACCAGTCATGATATGCGCCTGATGAAAGAAGAGTCTTTCGGACCCGTGGTTGGTATTCAAAAAGTAAAAGATGATGCCGAAGCTTTGCAGTTAATGCAGGATACTGAATATGGACTTACAGCGGCCATCTATTCAAAAAGTTTTGAACGCGCCGAACAGCTGATGAAACAGATCAACACAGGTACTGTGTACTGGAACTGCTGCGACCGCGTCAGTGCTACACTTCCCTGGTCGGGTCGTAAACATTCGGGTCTTGGCGCCACACTATCGTACCAGGGTATCCGGGCATTTGTACAGCCGAAGGCTTATCATATCAGAGGGTGATTGGGAATTGGGAATTAGGGGAAGACCAATGTGCAAGTCTCCCATTCACGTCTCACGAAAAAATCACGACCTTTGAACCCCTGATCAACAAAACGACATGAACATTGCCATAAGAAAATTTTATTACGGGGATATCCCGGAAGATAAATCGGGTGCGGGAACCAATGAACCAGCACCAAAACCAAGTGACTGGCCATTGTGGGAAATTTTTATCCGCAGCAAAAATGGCCTGGACCATAAACATGCTGGTAGTCTGCATGCAGCAGATGCGAAGATGGCGATTGAAAACGCCCGTGATGTGTACACCCGGAGGATGGAAGGAGTTAGCATTTGGGCAGTTGAAAGCAAATACATCCATGCCAGCAATCCCGATGAATCCGAACAGCTATATGATCCGGCAAATGATAAAGTTTATCGTCATCCTACCTTTTATAATTTGCCGGATGAAGTGGGACATATGTAGCTTTTTCTAGGAATTTGGGATTGGGAATTTGGCATTAGGGGGAAAAAACGCCCGATACTAGTTTTTTCACTCGACAAGATGAAGAATGAAAGGAAGCCCTAAAGCTATAGTTAGGAATTTCGGCTATTGTCGTTGTTAAATGATACATGAACTAAAAAACTTGCAAAAACATAGAAAACACCAAACAATTGTGAGCTCCGCCCCCAACCCGATCTATCGGGTCCAAATTCCCAATTACCAATTACCTAGTTAAAATGCCTTCCAAACACAAACACCTGCTACATCTCGCCGACAGCACATTAATACTTGGTCACCGAAATAGTGAGTGGTGCGGACATGGGCCGATCCTGGAACAGGATATTGCGATTTCCAATATTTCCCTCGACCTGATCGGCCAGGCAAGGAATTTCTACCAGTATGCGGCCACACTGCAAAATGACGGATCCACGGAAGATAGTTACGCTTATTTCAGGGACAGCCATGAGTTCAAAAACCTCTTACTTGTCGAGCAACCGAACGGTGACTGGGCGCAAACTACGCTTCGGCAATTTTTCTTTAGCGCCTGGCAACAGCTATTTTTTGAAAAATTAGTGGATGGAAATGACGCACAGCTAGCCGCCATCGCATCCAAATCACTCAAAGAAATCGCATATCATCTCCGGTGGAGCAGCGAATGGGTGATCAGGCTCGGCGATGGCACCCAGGAAAGCCACGATCGAATGAACAAAGCCATTGATAACATATGGAGCTATACGGATGAGATGTTTATTCCGTCAGATTATGAAATAAATCTTATTAATGATGCTAACCTTACTGATATCGCACAACTAAAGGACCCCTGGATGGAAAAAGTAAGCTCCATCTTCGAAGAGGCCACCTTATCGGTTCCGGCATCGTCTTTAGAACATACGGGGGGCAAACAGGGAAAACATTCTCCGCATTTGGATGTTATTTTGAAAGAAATGCAATCGGTAGCGAGGACAGATCCCGGTGCACATTGGTAATATTTGAGGAGTGAACATTCACGAGGAAAACATATTAAGAAATTCGACTGAAACAGAAAGAAAGGTTTGGCATATACTTGAAACAGTATGTGATCCGGAAATTCCTGTGCTGACGATTGTTGACCTGGGCATAGTCAGGGAGGTCAGACAACAAATAAATACCGCTACGGGTGACCAGGAACTGGAAATTGTGATCACACCCACCTATTCCGGTTGCCCGGCTATGGATATGATCGCGATGAATATCCGCATGGCCTTACTGGAGAATGGATATAAAAATGTAAAGATCACAAGTGTCCTTTCCCCAGCATGGACAACAGATTGGATGAGCGAGGAAGGCAAACAAAAACTAAAGTCCTACGGCATTGCGCCGCCCAATCCCAAACAACAGGTTTGCCATAACGAACTTTTTGCACCACATGAAGCTGTACAATGCCCCCAGTGCAATTCCTGGCATACCCATCGCATCAGCGAATTCGGATCGACGGCCTGTAAAGCGTTGTATCAATGCGACGACTGTAAAGAACCATTTGATTATTTCAAATGTCATTGATAGTGCTTAAAAATAATCTGACGCCACAGGTTAGTCTCTTGCTGTCGTAACTCCACCTGCGGAATTAGTACATTCGTAAAAAACAACCCCGATGTCATCGATTCTTTTTGAAGTAAAAGACGCGGTTGCCCGCATTATACTCAATCGTCCCGACAAGCTTAATTCCTTCAATCGTGAAATGGCGCTTTTGTTACAGCAGAAACTGGATGAATGCAAATCGGATGAGATAAGATGCGTACTTATAACAGGTGCAGGTAAGGCATTTTCCGCCGGCCAGGATCTTTCAGAAGTCACAGATCCCGATGGTCCGGGCATGCAGCGAATACTGAGTGAACATTACAACCCCATAGTGATTCGGATAAGGAAACTCGAAAAACCCGTGGTAGCTGCGGTCAACGGCGTGGCTGCCGGCGCAGGCGCCAATATTGCCTTATGTTCCGATATAGTTGTTGCCGCTGAATCGGCCTCTTTTATCCAGGCATTTGCCAAGATCGGCTTGATACCAGATAGCGGCGGCACTTATATACTTCCGCGTTTGATAGGCTGGCAAAAAGCTTCAGCACTGATGATGCTGGGCGAAAAAGTTCCCGCCGCGGATGCCGAACGCATGGGCATGATCTACAAGATCTTTAAGGATGAGGTATTTTTGGAAAATGCGGATAATATTGCCAGGTTCCTGGCGGAAATGCCAACTAAGGGGCTCGCTTTTACAAAACAGGCCCTGAATATGGCGTTTTCAGGGAATTTTGAAGAACAACTGCACGATGAGGATATCCTGCAACAGAGAGCAGCAGCAACTGAAGATTACCAGGAAGGGGTGACTGCTTTTA
>JAEYOL010000319.1 GCA_023411775.1 Bacteroidota bacterium
GGTCATGAACCTTGAAAAACGTTATCGCTTATTGCTGGTTTCCACCTTATTCCTATGGATGAACCAGGCGATCGCGCAAACAAAGCTCATCAGCGGTAAAGTAAAGGATTCACATAGCGAGGAAGCGATTCCCTTTGCTTCCGTCAGCTTTCAAAACACAACCATAGGCCAACTCACAGATTCATCCGGTCAATTTCTTTTAAGATTTTCCCAATGGCCTGCAGATACACTGCTGGTGACCTGCGTAGGATACCAGCCTTTTGTTTTGCCTATTGACAAAAATCTTGACACGATCCAAACAGATATTGTGCTGGAAAGAGGTACATATACTGAAGGCGTGAAGGTAAAAGCTAAGGTCAACAAGGGTCTGTTGGTATGGCGAAGGATCGTTCAGCATAAACCTCAAAACGACCGGTACCGTTTCAATAATTTCTCCTATGAACTTTATAACAAACTCGAACTAGACATCAAGAATGTAAACTTCAAAAAGATCACAAAGTTTAAACCGCTGCGTTCGGTTGGACGAATCATCGACCAGAACATGGACAGTTCCGAAGGTGTAAAATACCTGCCTACCTATCTGACCGAAACGATCTCCGATTATTATTACCAGAAAAAACCGCTCAAACGCCGCGAAGTGATCAAAGCCGTCAACACAAACGGCGTAAAGAATGAAAGTATTGTCAGGTACCTCGGCGGTATGGATCAGAATGTAAATGTTTACAACAATTTTATCCCCGTCTTTGACAGGCAGTTTGTAAGTCCGGCCAGCGACAATGGCGATCTCTATTATAATTATCGCGTGATCGATACGCAGCAGGTCAACAACAACCGCTACTACCACCTTGTTTTTGTGCCCCGCCGTAATGGTACCAATACGTTTGAAGGTGACTGCTGGGTTCACGCCGGAACTTTCGCCATACAAAAAATGAACCTGCGCCTGGGCAAGAACGCGAATATCAATTTCGTGGAGACTTTAAGCCTGATACAGGAATATAAATTAATCGACGATTCGACCTGGTTTCTAACCAAAGATAAATTTGTCGCGGACCTCTCACCTGTAGGTAAGGGGAACCCGGGTTTTATCGGGCGTAAAACAACCACCTACCGAAATATAAAAGTGAATGATGAATCTGTTGTGCAGGAACTCAGCAGAAACAAAGTATTGGAAGAGGTAATCACGCAGGCCGGTGCGACTGAAAAGGATAAATCTTTTTGGGAAACCTCACGTCATGAGGAACTAACCAAAACAGAAGCCGGCATCATCAGGATGATCGATACATTACTCACCGCTCCCTCGTTTCAGCGCCTCACACGACAGATCAACTTTATCGCAACGGGATACCTGAATACCGGCAATTTTCAGATGGGTCCCTGGTACAACTGGGTTACCGCTAACTCATGGGAAGGTCTGCGGTTAAGATTTGATCTCGGCACCAATAAAAAGTTCGATAAACGGTGGTGGTGGCACTGGTACCTGGCTTATGGTTTTAAGGATAAGAAACTAAAGGGAAAGGCTGAGCTCTTTTATTTACCTACCAAGCACCCGAGGCGATATTGGTATGCCTCCTATACCAATGACCTTGACTATGGCCAGAACTATTATGGTGAGGTTTCGGCCGATAATATATTTGCCCTGGCCATCCGCAAGCAGGACATCCCGATCAAATTCATCAAAGTGGATGAAAAACGGTTTGAATATTTCAATGAACACAGGTTTGGTCTCTCTGAAATGATCGCCGTGACACATAAGAACTATACTCCTTTAAAAAATATTCCTGCTAAAGACCTGTTTCCTGCCAAACCCGGTCAGGGCCCGATGACCAGTTTTGAAGTATCACTGCGACTGCGGTTTGCTTATCTTGAAAAATTCCTTGAAAACCAGTTTTTCCGAACCAGCCTGGGCAGCCCCTATCCCATCGGCGAATTATACCTTTCACGCGGGATCTCGGGACTTTTCAAAAGCAATTACAACTACACCAAATTATCGGGAAGCATTTCTGATTATATCAAGATCCCTCCATTAGGAAGTATTTCCTTCCAGGTGTACGCCGGCAAGACTTTTGGCACACTTCCATATGTGCTGCTGGACATCGCGCCGGGCAATGAACTTTACTATTACAATAAATACGCCTTCAACATGATGAACCGGTATGAATTCATCCATGACAATTTCGCAGGCGTTAATTTCGAACACAATGTTGGTAATGGGATCTTTCGTTTATTTCCTAAACTAAAATTCAGGCAACTCTGGACCGTAAAAACTTTATGGGGTAGCCTGTCGGAAAAAAACCGGGCGCTGAATTTTAAAGACGGCCATACCTTTCAAACACTCGATGGAAAAACTTATATGGAGATCGGTACGGGCGTGGACAATATTATTCGGGTATTCAGGGTTGACTTTGTATGGCGTATTTTACCAACTTCCCTTTCGAATGGAAATACAAAAAGATTTGGCGTGTTCGGAAGCTTCAGGTTAGCATTTTAGACTTGAAGGAATGTTTTATTGGAAATCTACACAATGGTAACTTCTATTCCCATTCCTTTCAACGCGTCACGGGTGTGATCAGAAATACCGCGATCGGTGATGATATGGTCTACATCTTCCAACCCACATATACGGCCAAATCCGCGTTTGCCAAATTTGCTCGAATCCGCTAGAACGATGGTCTTCTGCGCGGCCGCGATCATCTTACGGTTTAACTGCGCTTCCTGGACATGGGTGGTAGTGATCCCAAAATCCATATCGATGCCGTCAACACCAAGAAATAATTTACTGCATGAAAAATCTTCCAGTATGGTTTCGGCATATTTGCCAGTCGCAGAAGAAGAACTCTTGCGTAATGTGCCTCCCAATACCAACACTTCAATCTCCGGATGTTTGTTGAGTTCAATCGCTACATGTAAAGCCGCGGTAACAACCGTCAACTGTCCCTTGGGTCTTATATTTCTCGCCAGTGAATGAACCGTTGTACCCGATGCGATGATGATACTGTCATTAGGTTCCACCAGCGATGCGCCGGCTGCGCCTATGCTCATCTTCTCCTCAGATCTGATCTTCTCTTTTTCATTTACCGGCCGGTCAACCGTATAAGGATTATCAAGTGTGCCGCCGCCATGAGTGCGATATAACAGACGTTTATCCTCCAGGAGTTTCAGGTCCTTGCGGATGGTCACAGAAGACACATTGAGATGTTTGCAAAGATCCAGTACGTTGACCTTCCCCTCCTTTTTTAAGCGCGATAATATATACTGGTGCCGCTCGGGAAGTGAACTGGTTCCATTGATTGCTTTGGCCATATGCATGCCGAATTTATATAGATGTCTCTGAACTTCAAAACCTTAATCCTCGCAAAAACAGTTGTTAGGATTTCGTAATAAAATGAAAATCGTTTGGCCATACAAATTTCGATATATTTTTTATTGCCATCACAATTATTTTGATTAGTTTCATTTTATTATTATTTAGTTTCGTTTCTATAATTTCGAAACATATCGAAATGACTACTGAAAAACTCGCTGATCGTAACTGCTACCTGAGAAAGATCTCATCTCCCGATAAAACCTGGGATATTGTAGTGATTGGCGGTGGTGCTACCGGGCTGGGAATTGCCTTGGATGCCACCGTGCGAGGCTATAAAACCCTTTTGGTCGAACAGGCTGACTTTGCAAAAGGCACATCCAGTCGTAGTACCAAACTCGTTCATGGTGGCGTCCGCTACCTGGCGCAGGGGGATGTGCGGCTGGTTAGAGAAGCCAGCATTGAACGGGGTTTGTTGTACCGCAATGCGCCACACCTGGTAAAAGATCAAACTTTCATTGTACCCGTCTATACAAAATGGGATCGCCTGAAATATACCGTTGGATTAAAAATCTATGATTGGATATCAGGGAAACTCAGTCTTGGCCGCTCTGTTTTTATTTCACGTAAAGAAACCATTGAAAGACTTCCGGGGATCCGCACAAAAGATCTGAAGGGCGGTGTTGTATATCATGACGGTCAATTTGACGATTCAAGACTTGCCATCAACCTGGCTCAAAGTATTTGGGAAAATGGCGGTGCCGCGATCAATTATATGCGGGTGGACGGGCTGTTGAAGGACGAACACAAGAATGTAGCCGGCGTCACGGCCAGGGATACAGAAACAGGTGAGCTCTATACTTTTCGCGCAAAATCCGTGGTAAACGCTACCGGTGTTTTTGTTGATGACATCCTGCAAATGGATAAACCCGGTAGTAACAAAAGTATTTGTGTGAGCCAGGGTGTCCACCTGGTGCTCGATAAGAAATTCTATCCTTCATCCGAAGCACTGATGATCCCTGACACCAGCGACGGCAGGGTCTTGTTTGCCGTACCATGGCATGATAAAGTGGTGCTGGGAACCACGGATACTCCCGTGGAGGAAGCCTCGCTCGAACCCCAGGCTTTAGAGAAAGAAATATCATTTATTCTCGAAACAGCAAACAACTATCTCGCTACCAAACCGGGTCGCAGCGATGTCTTAAGCGTATTTGCGGGACTGCGCCCCCTGGCTGCACCACAAAAAGAAGAACAAAAAACAAAAGAGATCTCTCGCAGTCATAAGATCATCGTTTCTGAATCAAAACTCTTTACCATACTCGGCGGAAAATGGACCACCTATCGCAAAATGGGTGAGGACATGGTGAACCGTATCGAAAAGGAACTGAACTGGCTTCATAAAAAGCCAGCAACGGCATCCCTGCATATACACGGATATAACCGGGACACAGACTGGAATGATCCCTTTTATTTCTACGGCAGTGATGCAAACCTGCTGCGCCAGCAAATGAATGGAACTGCAAATGAATGGCTGAGCGAGGAATTAAAAATACACCGCAAACAAATCATATGGGCAGTAGAGCACGAGATGGCAAGAACATTAGAAGATGTCCTGTCCAGGCGAACAAGAGCCCTGCTGCTTAATGCACGCGAAAGCCGGCGAATAGCGCCCGAGTGTGTTTCAATCATGGCCGGGCTGATGGGAAAAGACGAGCAATGGAAACAGGATCAACTAAACAGCTTTAACCAATTATCAGAACAGTATATTTTGAAATGATCTCGCACCATGTATGATCAGATTTATTCATACATGGTTACGATAAGTTAATGATTGCGTAACAAAACCTAAAGATTGCTTGTATGAAACTATCCTTTCTTTGCGAGCGGATAAAAAATGAAAGCATGCAGCCAGACTGGCAGGCACAAACCTTACTATGCCATCATACGACCCGCTTGAAATTCCCTCCATTGTCAATTATTCAACATCTATAATTAAACACTTATGAGATCGCTAACAATTATTCAAACCGGGAAAAAAGCCATCAGGCGAACACTATCGATAGTGATTTTGCTAATGGCCTGTACAGTTGTTTCGGCCCAGAGGACCGTTACAGGTACCGTAAGAGATGTCGCGGGCAATGCCATCGAAAAAGCCACGGTACAGGTAAAAGGTACCAACCGCGGAACCACCACCAACGACAAAGGTGAGTTTACCATCCAGGCTTCATCCGGCGAAACCCTGGCTATTTCTGCAATTGGATATACCGCTTTTGAACAAGCCGTTGGTTCAGCCTCGTCTATTTCCATCTCCCTCACACCAAGTGCTACCGAACTTGAAAGCGTGGTGGTAACAGCCCTGGGCATTAAAAGAGAGCAAATGGCTTTGGGTTATGCCACCCAGTCGATCAATGAAAACCAGTTGACGGATGCAAGATCGAATAACTGGGCATCTGCACTGTCAGGTAAAGTAGCCGGTCTCTCACTATCGGGTACAGGCTCAGGACCTTCAGGTTCCATGCGCATCAACCTTCGTGGCGATCGTTCACTGATCGCTTCAAATAATGATGCGTTGATCATTGTGGATGGTGTACCCATCAATAGCCAAATGAGCGGGTCCACGGTTTCCCAGGCTTACCAGGCTGGTGCCGGGAACGATGTGCCTGTTGACTTTGGTAACGGTATTGCCGATATCAACCCCGATGATATCGAAAGCATCTCAGTGTTGAAAGGACCCGGCGCTACCGCCCTTTACGGCAGCCGCGCCGCAAACGGTGCCCTGATCATCACTACAAAATCAGGCAGCAAAAAAACAAAGGGTATCGGTATCACCGTTAACTCAAATTATTCCATCAACAATGTTCTCCGCTGGCCGGACTATCAGCATGAATATGGACAGGGTGTTGGTAAAACCTTTACACCTGCAGGCGATCTCTACTATTCATATGGCGCTTCAGCCGATGGCGCAAATACAGGTAGCACCAGTAGCGCGTTTGGTCCACCCTTCCGCGGACAGGAATATTTCCAGTACGACCCGGAAACGGAAGCCCAGTCTGCCACCCGGGTTCCCTGGGTACCTTATCGCAATAACGTAAAAGACTTTTGGGAAACAGGCTTTACGCTTACCAATAGCATATCGATGGAAGGTGGCAATGCCAATGCCAACATGAGAGCTTCGATCACTCATTCCAAGAACGAATGGATCATGCCGAATACGGGCTTCGAGCGACTGACTGCTTCATTCTCGGGCAACCAGAAAATTTCAGACAAGATCACGCTGAATGCTAAGGTGAACTACACCAATAAAACAAGTGATAACCTGCCTGCCACGGGCTACAATAACCAGTCGATTGCCTATTTCATGATCTTCCAGAATCCCAATGTGGATCTTGAATGGTACAGACCTATCTGGAAAAAAGGCAAAGAACAGCTCGAACAGATACACCCGTTCAGCTCTTTCATCGATAACCCGTTTTTGATCGCCCATGAAATGACCAACTCCCAAAACAATCACAATGTGATCGCAAGCCTTTCGGGTGCTTATGAGATCACAAAAAACCTGGAATTGAGATTGCGATCAGGCGTTAACTACGTAACTGATGAACGCAAGCAACGCAGGCCGTTCAACACCGCGAATTTCGCACAGGGCTATTACCGCGAATTGAATATTGCGAGGTATGAGATCAACAGCGACGCCCTGGTTACATACAAGAACAAGATCGGCGATCGCTTTGCATACAGTGGTTCAGTTGGTGGAAACCTGTTGCGTAGCCGTTACACCTCAACAAGCGCTTACATCAACGGTATGGTTACACCGGGAGTGTATAAACTTTCTAATGGACTGTATGATATTATTTTCAAACCTTCTCATTCCAATTATGATATCAACAGCGTCTACGCATTTGCGAATTTTTCCTATGATGATAAAGTATTCCTGGACGTGACCGGTCGAAACGACTGGTCCAGTACCCTGCCTAAAGACAACTGGTCATTCTTTTATCCTTCGGTTAATACCAGTATCATCCTTAGCAAACTGGCGAACCTTCCACGCCAGATATCTTATGCAAAACTGAGGATGTCATTTGCGCAGGTGGGTAATGGAACCAAACCTTATGAAACGGCGAAATACTATTTGCTTAGCGATTTTCCCAGTTCAGCAACTACTGACAACACCCTTTACAATACCGGCTTAAAACCTGAAATATCCACCAGCTACGAAGCAGGTTTGGAATTGAAGTTCCTCCAAAACAGGCTAGGACTGGATTTCGGTGTGTACAGAACATTTACCAAAAACCAGATCATTCCGATCCGTATCGATCAGTCAACCGGATATTCGAGGGCGACGGTTAATGCCGGTGAGATCAGGAACCAGGGTATTGAGATCGTGTTGAATGGTTCACCCATAAAAACAAGAGACTTCCAGTGGAATACGACCCTTACCTGGTCTACCAACAAGAGCAAAGTATTGTCACTTGCTGAAGAATTAGGTGGTGATAAACAACAGGTGATCGGGACAGCAGGTAATGCCAGCATCATCGCGGAAGTAGGTGGCGAAATGGGTGATATCTGGGGCTTTGGTTTTGTACGCAGCCCGGATGGGCAGATCGTTTATAAAGCGTCAGATGGTTTGCCGGAACGTCCTGCAGCTATTCAAAAGATCGGTAATGCTTATGCGGATTGGAGAGGCGGTATATTCAATGAATTCGTCTATAAAAATTTTCGCTTTAATTTCCTTATCGACGGACAGAAAGGTGGCCTCATCTACTCGCAGACACACCACAAGATGATGGAACAGGGTAAACTGAAATCAACCCTGCCTGGTCGTGAAGAAGGTTTTATCATTGGAGAAGGTGTAGTATTGGATGCCGGCACTTACAAACCCAATACAAAGAAAGTGACTGTGGGCGACTATTATGGAGACTTCTATCGCAGGGCGAATGTGGAGTCAAACAGCTTCGACGCTTCGTTCCTCAAACTGCGTGAAGTAAGACTTGAATATTCTATTCCGAAAAAATTCCTTGGAAAATTAAAGATACAACAGGCATCAGTTGGTCTTTATGGCCGCGACCTGGCGATGATCACCGACTTCCCGGTCTTTGATCCCGAAACCGCATCCCTGAATGGCGATACCATTCTGCCCGGTGCAGAGATCGGTCAATTGCCGTCCACACGTACCATTGGTATCAACCTAAACCTGAAGTTCTAAGTAATTTTTAAAATGACACTCATGAAACTACAACACATAAAATCATTACTGGCAGGAACAATGCTGGTGCTATTGGCCGGTTCCTGTACCAAAGATTTCGAAACGTTGAACACGGACCCGGACAATATCCAGGAGATCAGTCCGAACACCCTGCTCAACCCGATCATTTATGAACTGGTAACGTTCAATGCGGAAAGAAGTGAAGGATTCACGATGGACATCATGCAGGTACGCCTGCCATGGCCGAGCGCTTCACTGGGTACCCACCGTTACTACGTTAGTGAAACCGCCGGCAACTCTACCTGGAATACATACTACCGCTGGCTGAATAACCTCAATGAAATGGAAAAAGCCTCGATTAGTGTGGAGAACCACAGCTACCAGGCAATTGCACTAACATTGAAGGCATGGGTTTTCTCGATGCTTAGCGATTGCTTTGGCGATATCCCCATGACCGAGGCCTTACAGGGCGAGCAGGGCCAGCTTAAGCCTGCATTTGACAACCAGCAAGTGGTTTATACTACAATACTTCAATACCTCGAAGATGCCAACAATCTCTTCAAGGATGGACATGCGCTTGCTTATGGTACAGAAATGTTGTATAACAATAACCTCAGCAATTGGCGCAGGCTTTGCAATTCACTCCACCTGCGTCTGCTCATGAGAGTGAGCAACAGGCCGGAAATGAACGCCGATCAAAAAATGAAACAGATTGTCGAAAATCCGACTGATTATCCTGTTTTTACCAGCAATACCCAGTCTGCTATTTATAAAATCACGGGAGAAACGCCCAATCTTTCTCCCTGGAGCCGCTACCAGGATTTCATTACCTTCCGTTGCGCTGCGGACTTTTTCGTGTCAACGCTCAATGATTTCAATGACCCAAGACGTGAAAAATGGCTGACACGCGCCACTGATCTCGGCGGTGCCGACATTGGGTACAAAGGAATTCCCAGCGGTTATTCCGGTGACGAATCGCAATTTGCATACAACCCTTCAAACCTTATCCGCGACCTTGGTATCGCACCTACCATGACCATTACCATCATGGATTATCCTGAAGTAGAGTTTATCAAAGCCGAACTGGCTCAGAAAGGAATCATCCAGACTGATGCGAATACACATTATGAAGCCGGTGTAAAAGCATCAATTGAAAGATGGGGGGCCACACTGCCCGCAGATTATTTTACCAATCCGCTTGCGGCTTATGATGGTACACTGGAGCGCATCCTGCTTCAAAAGTATATTGCGCTTTTCTTTATAGACTACCAGCAGTGGTTTGAATACCGCCGCACCCGGCTGCCGGCATTGCCTGTAAACGATGGTATGCTGAACGATAAAATTATGCCCGTTCGTTTCCGGTATCCCGACATCGCACAGATCACCAACACTGAAAACTACCAAAAGGCTGTACAGTCTATGGGTGGCGATGATATCAATACCAAAGTCTGGTGGGAGAAATAAGTTTTATTGTTAAAAGGGAAGTGAGATGAAGACCTAAAAGAGTCTTCTTCCATTTCCCTTTCTTACTTTCGACTCTACGGAATAAACAAATGTCATAAACGATGAGAAGAAGAATATTCATACAAAATATTAGCTGGCTTACTGGTGGTCTGCTCACGGCCTGCCACGTGCGCGCCGATGGCGAGCTGTTTGAGTCAGGCAAAAAAATAAAAGGCACCGTACGCGCTGCGGGTAAAGGATTAAAAGACGTGGTAGTAAGCGATGGGTACAGTGTGATCCTTACCGACAACAAAGGGAGATATGAGTTGGAGACCCATGCTGCCGCTTCCAATATTTTTATCTCAACGCCATCTGGCTACGCTTTTAACCATGAAAATGGCATTGCCCGGCATTATCGTCGCATAGAACATATCAGCAATCGTAAAAAAGTGGATTTTGAACTGGTGGCCCTCGATCGTGATGACAACGAACACCAGTTTATCATCTGGGCCGATCCCCAGGTGAAAAATCAAAAAGATATTGACATACTCATGTCTCAATCCGTACCCGATGTTCAGCAATGGGCCGCGGCGGCAGGCACGGGCGCGCTATTGCATGGAATTACTGTTGGCGATATAGTGTGGGATGAACTCCAGCTTTTTGCCGACTACAGCCAGGCAGTGGATAAAATGGGCATTCCATTTTTCCAATGCCTCGGCAACCATGATATGGATTACAATAAAGGTGGCGATGAAACCTCCGATCAGACCTTTCAGCGAAACTTTGGTCCCACACATTATTCTTTCAACCGTGGGAAAGTTCATTACGTCGTGATGGATGATGTTCGTTATCTTGGCAAAAACCGGGAGTATGATGGTTATTTTTCGCAAAACCAGTTGAACTGGTTGCAGAAGGATCTGTCATTTGTGCCTAAAGATCGTCTTGTCGTTCTATGTGTACATATCCCCGTGCACAACGGTGTAAAAAACAACCAGGAACTGTATTCTTTGTTGAAAGGAAGAAATGTACATATCATGTCGGGACATACGCATTATCATCGTAATGTAATAAAAGAAAATATTTACGAGCACAACCATGGTACGGTTTGCGGCGCCTGGTGGACGGGCCCAATCTGTGGCGATGGTACTCCCTGCGGCTATGGCGTTTACAGTGTAAAAGGAACCGAACTTAGCTGGCATTACAAGTCGACCGGCCAGGCTGCCGATCACCAGCTGAAAATTTTTACGGAAGAAGTAAATGGAGAAAAACAGGTGCTGGTAAATATCTGGAATCATGATCCCGAATGGAAAACGGAATACTGGGTGGATGGTGAATCCAAAGGAACCCTGGAACAATTCAGTGGCTTTGATCCTTATGCATATGCAACACTGCTTGGACCCGATCTGCCTAATCCGAGAGGTTTTGCGGAACCCCGCAAGACCGAACACATGTTCAAGGCGTTGCTACCCCTATCGGCAAAGGAGGTAAAAGTATCAGCAACCGACCGATTTGGAAAAATTTTTACCGCAACACATAAAATATGATTATGAAGAAATCTCTTTTACTGGTATTCGCTCTTGCAGGTTCTTTAGTAATGATGGCACAAAAACCCCAATGGGACAGCACCTACCGGCCCAGCACGTATATCGTAAAAACCGAATTGTTTCGGGCCTTTCCTAACTCTACTAATGACATTATTTTCCTGGGAAACAGTATTACAGATTATACTGAATGGAATGAGCTGCTCGGGTTAAGTACCGCCAGGAATCGTGGTATCTCGGGTGATATTACCTTTGGTGTACTGCAAAGACTTGATGAAGTAACCGAGGGTAAACCCGCTAAAGTGTTTATCCTGATCGGCATCAATGATATCTCACGAAATGTCCCTGACACAGTCATAGTCGCTAACTACAAAAAGATCATCAGTCGCATCAAAAAAGAATCACCTCAAACAAAGATCTATTTCAATACCCTGCTCCCCGTGAACAATACATTTCCGAACCGGGATAATTTTACTAATAAGTTTCAAAATATTCTCAACGTAAATGAGGAGATCAGGAAATTAGCTAAGACCGAAGGCATTACCGTGATTGATATTCACCCGCACTTTCTCGATGCTGAAAACAAACTTGATAAAAAATACACCTACGACGGCCTCCACCTTGATGGCGATGGTTACCAAAAATGGGCCGGCTTATTAAAACCCTATCTAAATTAAAACGATGAAAAAACTGATCCTGCCTGCCAGCGCAATACTGTTGATACTGGGAGGTTGTAATTCTTCGCAAAAAACTACAGCAGGTCAAAAACCGTTGGTTCTGCCAACTTTTAATAAAGAAGGCCATCGCGGTACAAGGGGCCTGATGCCCGAAAACACGATCCCCGCTATGTATAAGGCGCTTGATCATCACGTGAACACGGTAGAAGTGGATATCGTGATCTCAAAAGATAAAAAAGTGGTTATATCACATGACGTCTATTTCCATCCGGACATTACAACAAAACCCGATGGTCAGCTGCTCGACAGCAAGGAAGCCCCAAAGCACCTGCTGTATACCATGGACTACGACAGCATAAAAAAATATGATGTTGGCCTGAAACCTCATAAAGAATTTCCAGAACAGCAAAATATACCGGCATATAAACCGCTATTGGCTGATCTGATCGATTCAACTGATGCATATGCCAAAAAAATCGGGTTACCGATCATCTACAATATCGAATTAAAAACCAACCCGATCTATGACGGCAAATCTCAACCGCCTGTTGAAGAAACCGTAGACCTGGTGATGCAGGTGGTCAAAGACAAAAAAATCGAAGGCCGTTGTTATCTGCAATCCTTCGATTTCCGGCCGCTTCAGATTTTACACCGCAAATATCCCGAGATCACGACAGCCGTGTTGATCTCTGATAAAGATAAGCGGAGTTTTGAGCAACAACTCACCGACCTGGGCTACACTCCTGAAATGTATAGCCCGCATCATTCGGTTGTAACTCCTGAACTGATCAGTAAATGTCATCAAAGAAACATTAAGCTGATTCCCTGGACCGTGAATACCCGCGAAAACATGAAAAGGCTTAAAGAGATGGGTGTGGATGGCATTATTACAGACTACCCCAACTATTTTGCCGAGATAGAATAGTGGGAATTGATTTTCACCAACCGACCGACCAGAAATAAATATATTTAATTATTAAACTGCTAAACGATTTGTATGGCCAGGTATATTTTATCTCTCGACCAGGGTACTACCAGTTCCAGAGCAATTATTTTTGATAAAACAGGAAGCATTATCGCTACGGCGCAGAAAGAATTCACACAAATATTTCCAAAACCCGGCTGGGTAGAACATGATGCCAACGAGATCTGGAGCACCCAACTGGGTGTTGCTACGGAAGCGATACTAAAAGCCGGTCTGACGATTGCTGATATCGCGGCGATCGGTATTACCAATCAAAGAGAAACCACGGTAGTCTGGGACCGCGATACACACCTGCCTATTTGCAATGCTATCGTATGGCAGGATCGTAGAACAGCCGATTATTGCGATCAGCTAAAAAAAGATGGATCGGCAGAAATGATACGCCGTAAAACCGGTCTGGTCACCGATGCCTATTTTTCGGGCACAAAGCTGAAATGGATACTCGAAAACGTAGAGGGCGCAAGGGATAAAGCCCAGCGCGGCGAACTTTGTTTCGGTACGATCGACAGCTGGCTGATCTGGAAACTCACCAATGGTAAAGTACACGCTACCGATGTTTCAAATGCTTCCCGGACCCTGCTCTATAATATTCATGAGCTGAAATGGGATGAAGAACTGTTATCATTGTTTGGTATTCCCTCCAATATGCTGCCTGATGTAAGATCCAGCAGCGAAGTGTATGGGCACACCGAAAACATACTTACAGCCACCCCAGTTCCTGTAAGTGGTATAGCAGGTGATCAGCAATCAGCGCTATTTGGCCAGATGTGCACCCAACCCGGCATGGTGAAAAATACATACGGAACGGGCTGCTTTATGCTGATGAATACAGGAACCAAACCTGTTGAATCAAAAAATAATCTGCTGACCACCATTGCCTGGAAAGTAAATGGAGAAGTGCAATATGCCCTTGAAGGCAGTGTGTTTATTGGCGGCGCGGTTGTACAATGGTTGCGTGACGGTTTAAAGATCATTCAAAATTCATCCGATGTGGAATCCCTGGCGAAACAGGTAGATGATAACGGCGGTGTTTATTTTGTACCCGCTTTTACCGGCCTCGGTGCTCCTTACTGGAACCAGCATGCAAGGGGTACGCTTGTGGGATTAACCCGAGGAAGCACCGATGCCCATATCGCAAGGGCTGCTGTTGAAAGCATCGCTTTCCAGTCAATGGACCTGTTGAAAGCCATGGAAGCTGATGCAGGGCTGCCCATAAAAGAACTCAGGGTAGACGGTGGCGCCACCGTGAATAATGAATTGATGCAATTCCAGGGTGATATACTCGAGACTCAGGTTGTACGTCCAAAGATCACCGAAACAACTGCCCTCGGCGCAGCATACCTGGCCGGACTCGCGGTTGGATTTTGGTCAGGCCTCGAAGAATTGCAGCAATACTGGCAAAAAGACAGGGACTTTGAACCTTCCCTGCCTAATGAGAAAAGAGAGGAATTGCAGAAAAACTGGAAGAAAGCCGTAAAAGCTGCACAGGCCTGGTCAGAATAGAGTTGACACTTCAACCATGTTCAACAATATTCAACCATGTTCAACAATATTCAACATCAAACCTATCTATCATGTCTCCATTTCTAGGCGAATTTGTCGGCACAGCTTTACTCATCATCATGGGTGCTGGTGTCGTAGCTAATGTCGTATTGAGCAAAACAAAAGGTCAGAACAGCGGATGGATCGTCATCACCTTTGGCTGGGCAATGGCCGTGTTCATTGGTGTGTTCACTTCCAACCACCTTGGTGGCAGCGGCCATTTGAATCCTGCTGTTACCATCGGGCTTGCGGCTTTTGGTGATTTTGATTCTTCCCTCCTGCTCACCTTTATTGCCGCACAACTTAGCGGTGCATTCACCGGTGCGGTGATAGCCTGGCTTTCGTACAAACAACATTTTGATGCTACCACAGACAAGGATCTGAAACTGGCTGTATTCAGCACCGGCCCGGCGATACGCAACCCGATTTACAATCTACTTACTGAGATCACCGGCACTTTCGTGCTTTTGTTCGGTGCTTTGTGTATCTCAAAGTCAGCCGCTACCATGGGCGCACTGGATGCCCTGCCCGTAGGGCTTTTGGTATTAGGTATTGGCATTTCGCTGGGTGGACCTACCGGTTATGCCATCAATCCTGCCCGTGACCTGGGCCCCCGTATCGCGCATTTTGTATTGCCCATAAAAGACAAACGCGACAGCGACTGGGGATACGCCTGGGTGCCTGTAGTGGGACCTATCATTGGTGGTTTGCTGGCAGCAGCTTTATACCAAATGATCTGAAAGCCATAATCAGCTATGGACTCATAATAATTTCACATTAGCAGCAGTGATTGTTTAAACAAAAAAGGGGTCCAATTGGACTCCCTTTTTAATTTAATCATTTCAAACTTATACAACCAACGCGATAAGCAGGATTACGACCCAGGCTGCAAGACCCAGCCAGGCCCATTTAACACGATTACTTTTTTGATCGTCATTGATCAGGTAGGCGATCAACACGCCGATCAACCCCAGCAAAAATCCGAGAAAGAAACCACCCGCCTGGAAACCTTCACCAGCCAGTGATCTCTTCTTAATGAACTTTTCAATTTTTTTCGAATTGAAAGTGCCGTCGTAGTTGATTGAATTTTTCAATTGTCTTTGCGCTGCCTTGAACGCTATCTTATCCATCAATTTCATTTTCTTTCCAGTAAGCTCCTGGTATTCCCTGATCTTTAGTTGCGATAGATCAAGTAATGAGATTCGCTCACCGGCGGTGCCAATGGGAATGAAAACTTCGCTTGCTTTCAGAGGGGGGTTCTTCGGAGTTAAGGATGCAATGGAGGCAAACGTGAAACAGATTGCCGTAACAAGCAAAAGACATTTTCTCATAATGATGGTTTTAAGTTAAAAAATGTAGCCTAATTTAACTTAATATTATTATCAATTGAAATATTTTATTTGCTGTTGATGGCTTTCACAATAACTGAGCAGGCCTGGTCGATCTGCTCATCTGATATTACCAGCGGAGGTGAAATGCGGAGGCAGTCGGATGCAAACAAAAACCAGTCGGTCAGAACGCCATCAGCAATGCAGTCGTCAATCACTGATTTAGCTATTTCAAAGGTGTCGAACTTCAACGCCATCCATAATCCAAAAGAGCTGATATCCCTGATTTTGTCACTCTTCAATTGTGAAAGAAATCGCTGCTCTTTTTGCGTAACCGAATCTGTAATTTTTTCTTCCAGCAATACTTTAAAAGCAGCCATACCTGCGGCGCAGCAAACCGGGTGACCACCGAACGTGGTGATATGACCCAGTACGGGGTTTTGCGCCAGGGTATCCATCAGGTTTTTTGAAGAAATAAATGCGCCCAGCGGCATACCGCCACCCAGTGCTTTTCCCAAAAGCAATATATCGGGCACAATATCAAAGTGCTCAAATCCCCAAAGTTTGCCCGTCCTGCCAAAACCTGCCTGTATTTCGTCAAGTACCAGCAGGGTGCCTGTATCAGTACATCTTTTTCTCAAAGCCTGCAACCATTCTTTGGAAGGGGCTTTCACACCGGCTTCACCCTGTACAGTTTCTGCAAATACGCAGGCAGTATGTTTATTGATCTCTTTAAGTGAATCAAATGAGTTGTACTCCAGGTGATGGATACCGGGTAATAATGGACGATAAGCATTACGCCAGTATTCACTGCCGATCATACTCAATGCGCCCTGTGTGGAACCATGATAAGAATTGTTGAACGCAACGATCTGCGCCCGGTTTGTTACCCGCTTCGCCAACTTCATAGCGCCTTCTACCGCTTCAGCTCCCGAATTGGTGAAGTAAACGCTGTTCAACGTTTTGGGCAAATGATCGGTTAGGAGTTTCGCATATTGCACCTGCGGCGTTTCCACAAACTCACCATACACCATAATATGCAGGTAAGCATCGAGCTGCTTGTGGATGGCATCAATCACAGCCGGGTGCCGGTGACCGGTATTGGCAACACTGATACCACCGATCAGGTCGATATATTCCTTTCCATCTGCGCCATATAACATACTACCTGCGGCACGGGAAATCTCGAGTGCCAGGGGAGCCGTGGATGTTTGGCCAACATGACGTAAGAAAAGTTCGCGTTGATTCATGCTGAGGCAAATAACGCAAAAAATCTAATCATCCCAATTCTATCTGCACCGGTGTCGTCTGAATGCGGGATTGATTTCAGATATTTGGTACATCTTTTACCGACTTAAAATTTCCTGTTATGCCGCTGATATTACCCGTGGAGGACAAATTTCCCGTAACAGGCAAGAATTGTTTTCTTGCTCCCAATGCTACCATTGTTGGTGATGTAGTGATGGGTGATGATTGCAGTGCCTGGTTCAATACCGTTATCCGCGGTGATGTGAATTTTATAAAGATGGGAAACCGCGTCAATGTACAGGACGGGGCAGTGATCCACTGCACTTATCAGAAATGTGGGACGACAATTGGTAATAATGTTTCAATAGGCCATAACGCGATCGTACATGGCTGCACACTTCATGATAATGTATTGGTGGGCATGGGAGCGATTATTATGGACAATGCGGTGGTGCATAGTGATACCATTATTGCCGCTGGCGCCGTGGTGTTGGAAAATACTATTTGCGAAGCCGGAAGCATTTATGCTGGTGTTCCGGCGAAGAAAGTAAAAAGCATTTCACAGGAACTCATTCACGGCGAGATCAATCGTATCGCCAACAACTATGTGAAATACGCGGACTGGTTTAGGGACAATGACAAATGAGGATAACGGTTAGGCGATATTCTTTAACGGGTTAAACAATTTTCCTTCCAGGATATTCGCCAGTTCTACAACTGCCTGGTTGTCTTTCGGCAGCGCTGCCTGTGTTTTGGTAGGGTGAACAGAGATCCCGTTATAAATATCGTAGCGCAGAGTCAGGGGATGACCTTTGTATTTAAAATCCCAATTGATGGAATCAAATTCATCTTCTTTATTCAGAAACTTGATGCGAAGATCATCGTTGATAATGCCAGCGACCTGGTAAAAAAGGTTGAGGTTGCCATCATCCGCCAACACAGCTTCCGTGCATCCTAGGGTGGTACGTAAAGTGAGACTCATAGTAAACGTTTTTAGGGTGTTTAATGGCTTTACTATAAGACTTGGATAAAGGGAAAAAGGCTGCTCTGATTCCAATTAATTCCGGAATTTTTTCGCCTTCCTGGCAGCTTTCTCTGCATCAGGATCACCGGCAGCCAGCTTTTCAGCACCAATATTCTTACCGTTTGTCGGACACCCGTATTTAGGTTTGAACAAATTGCACGAGGACACCGCAATTACCAGGCAAAGCATCGTTATGATCGTCAAAAGGTATCTCATTCATTATTTATATTGGTATAACGAAAGTAAAAATTAGAAATTGCTTTTACTATAGTAGAATTACTGACCGGCAGGTCGCCTGCACACAAGTCACACCATCCCAAAACCTTAGGTGAAAATTTTTTCTCAATCTAACACACCAAAGGTCCTTCCTGCCTGTATTTCGGGTCCTAAATCGCACTTTTTTCAACTGGCCTGCAATTCTTAAGTATCCTATCAATAACTCTTCTCTTCGATAGATTCCATAATATTTACATAGCTCACATACCGGTCCTCATGGATATCCCCATCCGCGACAGCCTGCTTTACCGCACAACCCGGTTCATTGACGTGCATGCAATTATTAAACTGGCAATCATTGAGCCGTTCCCGCATTTCCGGGAAATAATGAGACACCTCCGGTTTTGAAATATCAACAAGTCCAAATTCACGCATACCGGGTGTATCGATAATACGACCACCGAAGGGAAGATCAAACATCTCTGCGAAAGTGGTGGTATGCTGACCTTTCCCGCTCCACCCACTGATCTCACCGGTCTTTAAGTTCATCCCGGGAAATATCATATTCAACAGGGAGGATTTGCCTACACCACTATGCCCGCTTACCAATGTCGTCTTCCCTTTTAATTCCTGTTTCAGTTCTTCAATACCCGTTTCATCAATCGTGCTGGTCAGGAAAACACCATAGCCCACATCCTGGTACATTTGTTTCATCGCCTCATACTTTTCCAGGTCCTTCTTTTTAAAAAGATCCGCCTTGTTAACTACAATCAGGGCTTTTACATGAAACATTTCCGAAGCCACCAAAAACCGATCGATAAATCCCTGCGAGGTACGTGGTTCTTTTATCGTGGCTACCAGTAGCGACTGGTCAAGATTAGATGCTACGATATGATGCTGGTGTTTGAATCGCGGTGACTGACGATTGATATAATTTCTCCGTGGGTGTATGGCTGTGATCATCGCGGTGTTTTCCCCTTCGTCTTCTATTTCGATATCTACTTCATCACCCACGGCTACCGGGTTGGTGCTTGTGATGCTATCTATCTTAAAAACACCCTTTATTCTGGCATTATGCCAGTTACCTGCGTCATCCTTCACCGTATACCAGCTACCAGTGGATTTATAAACCAATGCCTTCATACCCTGCGAATTTCGGGAATGTTTAGCCATGAATCACGCGAATAGTACGAATAGTGATTAGGAAATCCTTCGTGCTCCTTGTGCAAAACTCTGTGCCCTTCGTGACCAAAAAAAGCACAAATGCTAATTGACTATGGAAAACGCCGAAGTATCGTCAGCCGGAGCAAGATCTCCAAAAATAGAAACCCAAGCGCGGCGAGCGCTAAAGGAAGAAAGAGCTCCTCGTATCGTTTATAAGAAGTGTATTCTACTTTAGATTTTTCCAACTGGTCGATCTGGTTGTAGATATTCCTGAGACCTTCCTTGTCCTTAGCACGGAAATATTTCCCGCCAGTTTCGTCGGCTATCCTTCGCAGCAACTGCTCATCTATGAAATCAACAGCCGGCGATCTCGTACCCGGACTGCCGGTTTGTTCGTCCACGGTAGACGGCACTACACCCATGCCGATGGAATAAACTTTCACGCCATGCGACTTAGCTATTTCCAAAGCCGTAAGTGGATCGATCAGTCTTGAATCCGGGGCATCTTCCTTCCCGTCTGTGATCAGTATGATCACCTTGCTTTTGACATTACTTTTTGACAGCCTGTCTACTGCCGTAGCCAAACCCTCACCGATCACTGTTCCATCCTTCAGGTACCGCCTGCTTTGCAGCGACTGGATCTGTGCAATTAACGTATTCCTGTCTGTGGTGATAGGCACTTGTGAAAAAGCTTCACCAGAAAAGATCACAAGGCCAATGCGGTCAACAGGTCTGCCCATTACAAAGTCAATTGCCACCTCTTTGGCTACCTCCATCCGCGAGGGTAAGATATCCCGTGAGCCCATGCTGCCACTCACGTCCATACACAACACGATATCGATCCCTTCCCCTATCGTCTGCCGCTGATCGTTCCGGGTTTGTGGTCTCGCCAGGGCTACTACCAGAGCAGCAACCGCCAGTAATCGAAGTATAAAGGGAATATGGCGCAGATAATTCTTTGCTGTCTTTACATCAAAAGCCCGGGCAGATGACACTTTTACGGATGGCTGGCGCCGATCATGCTTCTTTAGATACCACCAGACCATCAACGGAATCAAACCCAGCAACATGAAGTTTTCGGGATACGCAAAATCCATATGTCTAAACCAGTCGTATAGCATCAGGGCAATTGTTCTATATGTTGAATGGATCGGTATATGGTCTCAAATGCTTGTCTGTCGTCTTCCGGTGTAGGGACAAACTTGGCGAATTTTACAAAATCAGACTGGCGGAGCGATTGTACCAACTGATCATAGCCGGCTTTTTCCATGCCTAGCGCCTTCAATTGAATCACCAGGTCATCGGAAGTAGCCTGCAGGGAATGCACACCTTTTTTCTCTGCTACGTATACCCTGAAAATATCAACAAGCCTCGAATAATACTGCTTGGCGTCGCCAGGTTGATCAGTCTTTAGTTTCTGCAATTGCTCAAGGGCCGTCTGGTATGGATCCGGAGGTGCTTCCACCACCTGCACCACGGGTTTCTTCTTCCTGCGGAGCAATAAGATCAGTATTAGCAGGGCTAATATACCGCCCGCGACATAATACCACCAGGTCTGTTTTTCTTCCTTCTCCTCAGGTTTTACTTCGATAATTTTCTTTACATCATGATAGGGCTGGTCGGGATTGAATGGTGAAAAACCGACATCTACCACGAACGTGTCCGTCGCGATATCTTCACGAAGTACGAATGAAGGGATCACCCATTGTCCCGAATCGAAACTGGTAATATGCAATACCTGCGATAAAACCGTACCACTGCCGGTATTGGTAGTATCAATGGCCTGGATATTCAAAAACTCAAAATGTGGTATGGAATCGATATAGAAAAACCGGATGGGATCATGCTCGGGAATATCAGCTTCCAGGGTAAGCCTGATGGGCTCACCGATCAATATCTGCGTGCGGTCGAGGCTGGCACGCACAGTGGTTTTTTCCTGGCCTGCAGCACATACAAACCAAAAAACAATGATAAAAGTAGTAGTGGCCTTATAAAAAAGTTCTTTCCTCATTTAGAATCCTGGGTCCTGCCCTGATATGGTGGTTGGGATCATTATAGTTGTTACCTGCGACTGACAAAAAATCGTTGCAGCACCCGCACATAGTCATCCCCGGTGCGTATGTGAAGCAAATCGCATCCTGCTTTTTTAAAGATTTGCGTACTGTATTCGGTGAGTTTGAAAAACTCCTGCTGGTAGCTTTGCCTTACCAGACTGCTGCTGCTGTCAACCCATTTTCTTTCTCCTGTCTCAGCGTCCTCAACCTGCAACATCCCTGCTTTAGGTAAGACCATATCCATCCTGTCATAGATCTTTATACCGATCACATCGTGCTTTTTTCCAGCAATCCTCAGTGCATCCTCATAATTCGTATCAATAAAATCACTTAAGACAAAAGCGATGCTTTTTTGTTTTGTAGCGTTATTGAAAAACCGTAATGCCGAACTTACTTTCGTGCCTCGGCCTTTGGGTTCTTTGCTCAGCAGCTCTCTCACGATATACAAGGCATGCTGTTTACCTTTTTTGGGGGGGATATAGGCTTCAACTTTGTCGCTGTAAAAGATCACCCCGATCTTATCGTTGTTGTTCACAACTGAAAAGCTCAGCACCGCACCAATTTCGGTAATGATATCCCGCTTGGTAGCATACACAGTACCAAACTGAGAACTGGCGCTGATATCTACCAGCAGCATCACCGTCAATTCCCGCTCTTCCTCAAATACCTTACTAAAAGGGTGTCCAAACCTCGCCGATACATTCCAGTCTATAAAACGAATATCATCTCCCGGCGCGTACTCCCTCACTTCCTTAAACGACATCCCCTTTCCCTTAAACGCGCTATGATAGTCGCCGGTAAACAGGTCACTCACCAGCTTCTTACTTTTGATCTCGAGCTGCCTTACTTTTTTTAATATTTCAGTCGTCGTTAACAATCCACTTCATTTAATTTTTCCAAACATCATACTTTCGTAACATTTCCACATCTCCACATTACTTACTCCCATTTTCAAATTATCAAATTTTCAAATTATCAAATTATCACGGCACATTCACCTGCTTCAAGATCTCCTCTATCACATCTTCCACCTGAATACTTTCGGCTTCGGCCTCATAGGTGAGTCCAATACGATGGCGCAACACATCATTACAAATACTTCTTACATCTTCCGGGATTACGAATCCGCGTTTATTCAAAAATGCCTGTGCCTTGGATGCTAGCGCCAGGTTGATACTTCCCCGTGGAGATGCACCGTAAGAGATCAATGGTTTTAGTTTTTCCAACTGGTATTTCTCCGGTTCCCTGGTCGCAAAAACAATGTCGAGGATATACTGCTCTACTTTTTCGTCCATATAAATTTGACGGGTCAGTTCTTTTGCATTCATCACTTCCTGTACCGACACCACTTGTTTGATCGGGATGGAAGAAAGGTTCTGCGTGTTCTGCCGCAATATCAATTGCTCCTCGTGCATTTTTGGATATTTCACCACAACCTTCATAATAAAACGGTCAACCTGCGCTTCTGGTAGTGGGTAAGTTCCTTCCTGCTCTAAAGGGTTTTGTGTAGCCAGTACGAGGAACGGCTGTTCCAGTTTATAAGTTGAATCGCCTATTGTCACCTGGCGCTCCTGCATCGCTTCAAGCAAGGCAGATTGCACTTTGGCCGGTGCCCTGTTTATTTCATCTGCCAAAATAAAATTGGCAAAGATGGGTCCTTTGCGTACGATGAATTCATTTTTTTGTTGGTTATAGATCATCGTACCAATGACGTCGGCAGGTAACAGGTCGGGTGTAAACTGGATACGGCTAAACTTCGCATGAATGGCTTCAGAAAGTGATTTTATGGTCAGTGTTTTGGCCAGACCCGGCACACCTTCCAATAATACGTGGCCATTACTTAACAGACCGATCAGCAGGCGGTCGAGCATATGGTTCTGCCCGACGATGACATGACTTACCTCCTCTCTTAATTTGTCGGTAAATTTACCGGCATGTGTGATCTTTTCATTAAGCTGCCGGATATCTTCTGCGGTTTTATACATTGGCTTGATTTATGGTGACACAAAATACGAACTTGCTGTAAGCAAATAATTTGCCGGGATAGGAAAAGCAGCGAAATCCCCGTGTTTTTTTAAGTATTTCTACCTTGTAACGTAAGGAAAGGGTGATTATTTTTACTAAAACGATCCAACTATGCAAAAACGAGTTCTCCTGCTATCAGGGCTTTTATCGCTTTTGATACTAAGTAATGGTTGCAGCAAAGATGAGGATGATCCTCCGCCTGCAAAAACAAAGACCGAATTACTTACCGCTGCTCCCTGGAAATATGATAAAATAGACCCTGCTATAGCAGAAGGTTTTATCGAATGCTTTATTGATAATATCGTCACCTTTAAAGCAGATGGTTCAGGTACCTGTCCTGATACCGGTGTGGCCTGTACACCACCAACTGGTAACTTCAACTGGAATTTTGCTGACAGCGAGACTACCCTTCACCTGGATGCAAAACTTATCCCGGCAGGTTCAAATGACTTTACGATTGTAACACTGAATGAGACAAACCTGGTAGCATCTCAAAATATGACACCGCCGGTAGGTCCGCCACAAAAGGTCACTATTACATTTAAGCACTAATATTTCGTTAGGCTCCAAATTTTGAAAATTGAAATTGGGTGTTGAAATTTTATCTTCCACAAAAACAATATCCATTTTCAATGTTCAATTTACTTAGCTCAGATACTTGCCTACAATAGGCACTCTTCTTCCCACCCCAAAAGCTTTAAAGCTGACGCGAATGATCGGGCAAAACTGGTTGCGCTTATATTCATTCGTATTCACCAGCCGGAGCACACGCGCTACCAGGACCGGGTCAAACCCCTTTGCAATGATCTCCTTTGGTCCTTTGCGTAGCTCGATATACTCATATAAAACACGGTCCAGCAGATCATAATCAGGCAGGCTATCACTGTCCAGCTGGTTGGGCCTTAATTCCGCCGAAGGAGGCTTGGTAATGATGTTAAGCGGTATCAGTTCCTGGTCCCGGTTGATATATCGGGCCAGCGCAAAAACCTGCGATTTGTAAACATCCCCCAGCACACTTAATCCTCCGGCCATATCGCCATACAAAGTACCATAACCCGTTGCCAGTTCGCTTTTATTGGAAGTGTTCAGCAGGATGTATCCAAACTTATTTGCGATTGCCATCAACAGGTTACCCCTGCTTCTGCTTTGAATATTCTCCTCCGCGATGCCGAAGGGGAGATCTTTAAATACGGGAGCCAATTCTTCCAGGAATGCTTCATAAATATTTTTTATCGGGATAATATCATATGGATTCCCGAGATTGATACATAACTGTTCAGCGTCGGTTACCGAATGATTGGTAGAGAACTGCGATGGCATCAATATAGCCCGTACATTCTCCGTGCCCAGGGCCGCCACCGCAAGCGCTTGTGTGACCGCGCTATCGATGCCACCCGACGAACCCAGGATAGCCTTTTTAAAACCCATCTTGCTGAAATAATCACGGATACCAAGAATGAGTACCTGGTAGATCTCCTCCATGTTCTTATCATTGGTGAGGTATTGTATCGTGTCCTCGCCTACACCAACATCCGTTGCCGAGAAATAAACTTTACTGTCCAGGTTGATGGAGTTATCAACCGGAGTTTCAGCCGCTGCAGGTTGAAGCAGGGACTCCAGTTCGAAAACACGGTAGTCCTCTTCAAAATATTTCATTTCACAGACCTTATTACCTGCCTTGTCGTATACCAGGCTGCCGCCGTCAAAAACAATCTCGGTTTGTGATCCCACCGCATTGCAGTAAAGCATGGGCAGTTTATATTTCAGCGTATGCGCTTTTATAATACTGTTTCGTACAATATCCTGGGCATAATTATAGGGGGAGGCGGATAGGTTGATCATCACATCAGGGCCCATTCCAATTAATTGCTCCATGGGTGTGATACGGTAAAGCGGGTTGTCACCCATGTTCCAGATATCCTCGCAAATTGTTATCGCCAGCTTTTTTCCCTTGAAGGAGGGTAGCTTCCATTCAAATGCCGGTTCAAAATACCGGTACTCGTCAAAGACATCGTAATTGGGCAAAAGTGTTTTGTGTATCTCGGCCCTGACCTCCTTTTCATACAATAAAAACACAGCGTTGAACAGATCCTTTCCCTCCGGGAGCGGATTACGGGCCGGGCTGCCGATCAGCACACCGATCGTATCAGCTTTTTGCTTTACTTCTTCTATTACCTGGTAACACTGGTTGATAAAGTCGTCGAACTCCAGGAAATCACGTGGGGGGTAGCCACATACACATAATTCAGAAAATACAACCAGGTCCGCACCCTGGTCTTTTGCCCAGTCGATGGCCTCAATGATCTTGCGGGTGTTTTCAGCGAAATTCCCGATATGATAATTCTGCTGCGCTAAAGCGATCTTCATCCCGTAAAGTTAAGTGCCTTCAAATTATGCATTGAAAATTGCCGCGTGGAAGGCATCTGGATCCATTTACTGACTGTTCCTTTATCTTCGCACACAACAATCACCACCCCGTCCACGTTAAGAATCGCTATGAAAAAGTACCGGATATTTTTCCTGTTTGTTATCCTGATCGGTTCCTGCGGCGATAAAACTGATGCACCTGATGTTTCCGGTGTGAAGGTCGATTTGCAGACAAACCGTTTCGATGAGGATTTCTTTTCCCTTGACACAAACCAGCTCAACGAAAGCCTGTCGCGATTACAGACTAAATACCCGGAGCTTTTGCCGGTGTTTCTGGAAAACGTTATAGCTGCGGAAAATGAGGAAGGTCTCAGGAATTTCCTCCGGCTATACAAACCGGTATTTGATTCAACACAAAAAGTATATAAGGATTTTGGGCCGATAGAAGAAGAAATAGAAAAAGCGTTGCGCTATGTAAAATATTATTTCCCCAACTATACCTTGCCTGAACGGATCATACCCGTGGTAGGACCGATGAATTCCATGAACGATCTCGCCAAAATGGGTAACGGTGAATTAACTCCTAATTTTATCGGACCCGATTTTATTGGGATTAGCTTGCAGTTTTACCTTGGGAAAAATTTTTCACTTTACAATGAGGAATATTTTATCAATAATGTGGTTCCGCGTTACCGTAGCCGCCGTTTTTCCAAAGAATTTATCGCGGCCGATGTGATGAAACTGGTAGCCGATGATATTTTTCCCGATCGCAGCAATACTAAACCACTTATCGAACAAATGATAGAGCGCGGAAAACAATGGTGGCTGATAGATAAACTGTTACCACATACTCCCGATACCATCAAAACTGGTTATACTTCACAACAACTGGCCTGGTGCCGTGAAAATGAAGGCCTGATCTGGAGCTATATTGTAAAAAATGAAAATCTTTATGACTTGAATCCCACAACCATACAAACTTATATTGGAGAATCACCCTTTACACAGGTGTTCTCACAAGAGCATTCACCAGGCAATATTGGACCCTGGATCGGGCTGCAAATCGTTAAAAAGTTCGCTGCGGGACAAACTGGCATGAAACCTGAAGATATCATGAAGGCATCACCTAAGTTGATACTGGAAGAAGCGAAATACAAACCGAAATAATCTAAGCGCATATTGCCCTGTTCATTTGCCTCCTATTTCCTTATATTGTGTACTCTCTTTCCAAATCCAGGTTGAGGCAAAAAAAGTAGCATGAAAACACTTTCCACTCTTACGGACCCCGTGTATATTTCCAAAGAAAGAATGAGCTGGTATGACAGGCTATGGCTTCGTGTCATGAATGACAAACGGGACCTTCCATTTATTTACCTGTTGACGACGATCCATCTTACAGTTGTACCGGTTGCGATCCTATTGTTTACACCCCTTTTGCAGGGATGGGTATGGTGGGCGGTCGCCATTCCTTATTTCTACGTTTCGCAATTCTTTTTCAAAGGAAGATTTGGTTTGATGTTTCACTGCCTTTGCCACCGCAAATGTTTTAAAAAACCCTGGCAGTGGCTGCATGGATATATCACATGGTTTGTATGTCCTTTATTCGGACATGCGCCGGAAGGATATTTCAGCCATCATATGGGCATGCACCACGTGGAGAATAATATGGAAGATGATACCAGCAGTACCATGGCTTACCAGCGTGATAGCGTAAAAGATTTCCTGGTTTATTTTTTTAAATTCCTTTTTGTCGGCGTAAAAAACACTATCCTCTACCTGTATTACCGCAAGAGAAAAAAATTGTATCAGCGATTAACGGCAGGTGAGTATATCTACCTGGCTTTTTGTATCGCCATGTGTTTTGTCAACCTGAAAGCGACCTTGGTGGTATTTGTTATTCCCCTGTTGTTTGCCCGACTGGTGATGATGCTGGGCAACTGGACGCAGCATTCCTTTATTGACAGTACCAACCCCGATAATCTATATACCAATTCGATCAATTGCATCAATACCCGTTACAATCATACCTGCTTCAATGATGGTTATCATATTATCCATCATTTGCGCCCAGGGATGCATTATACCGATATGCCCGCTGAATTATTGAGGAGAAAAGATGAGTTTGCAAAGAATAAGGCCATTGTTTTTGACGGGATACATTACCTGCACATCTTTTTTTACCTGCTTACAAAAAGATATGATAAGCTGGCCGACAACCTGGTCAATATCAACAATATGTTCTCAAGCCGGGAACAGGCAATAGCCCTGATGAAAGAGAGGACGAAAAAAATAAACTCCCCGCGAAGTAGTAGCGGTTTCTAAAAACGGTCGAAGCTCACAGCGAAAAGCCCGCAGCTTCTCAATTGTTCTTCATCGGCACGATCATCTCAAAAGGAGGGATATCGACGGTAAACATCTGCTTACTGTTCAGGTTCTCCATCTGGTAAGTGCCTTTCATTTTACCCATTTCAGTGCGCAAATTGCAGCCACTGACATATTGGTAGGTTTCGCCGGGCTGAATGGTGGGTTGTACGCCAACAACGCCCTCGCCTTCCACTTCCCGGGTGCTGCCGTTACTGTCGAAGATCTGCCAGTTGCGGCGATGAAGTTTGACCGGAAAAGTGTTGTGATTTTCCAATGTAATGCGGTAAGCAAACATGAATTCTGCCTGTATTGGGTTGCTGTAGTCCGGCTGATAAAATGTTTCTACACTTACCTCCACGCCCTCAGATATAAGACTGCTCATACCAATCAGTTTCAGTAAAAATAACGAAAAAGCCCGACGAGTCGTTATTTGTGCCTGTTTTTAGTGCCAACAGCGTAAATTTGCGCCTTCAAATCAACTCCTAATAATCTCCAATATGAAAATAGCTGTAGCTAAAGGTGATGGTATCGGTCCCGAGATCATGGACGCCGTGCTGGACATATTTAAAGCCAATAACACCCCCCTCGAATATGAATTTGTTGATATGGGCAAATGGGTTTTTGACAAAGGATTTTCCAATGGGATGACACCCGAGGCAAAAGCCACCATCGAAAACCTGGGTATTCTTTTTAAAGGGCCTATGGAAACGCCAAAAGGAAAAGGTGTAAAGAGTGTAAATGTAACCGCAAGAAAAACCTGGAATACCTACGCCAACAAAAGGGTATTCCAAACCCTGCATGGTGTAGATACTGTTTTCAGTAAAGCAGGTATCCCTATCGATATTACAGTAGTCAGGGAAAATATTGAAGATACTTATGGCGGTATCGAGCATATGCTCACCCATGACGTGGCTCTCAGCCGCCGCTTTATCACCCGTCCCGGCAGCCTGCAGGTGATCCGGTATGCTTTTGAAATGGCGCGGCAAAAAAATGCACGTCGTATAACCTGCGGTCACAAGGCCAATATCATGAAGATCACGGATGGCCTTTTCCTGGAATGCTTTTATGAAGTGGCTAAGGACTATCCTGAGTTAAAAGCTGATGATGTGATCGTGGATGATCTCTGTATGAAACTGGTGATCCAGCCCGACAAATTTGATGTGGTTGTACTGACCAACCTGCAGGGTGATATCGTGTCGGATCTTTGCGCCGGGCTGGTAGGCGGACTTGGGTTTGCGCCTTCGGCAAATATTGGCGACCATATCTGCATCTTCGAAGCCGTTCATGGTACTGCACCTGATATTGCGGGTAAAAATATTGCCAACCCCACCGCCCTGTTGTTGAGCGGTATCGCGATGCTTCGTCACCTTGGATATATGCAAAACGCGGCCGAAATTGAAAACGCTTTGTTGTACACACTCGAATCGGGAATACGCACCGGTGACTTTGGTGATAAAAGTAAAACAGCGCTAAACACCCCGCAATTCGCGGAAAAGATCATCAGTAATTTTGGAAAAAAGCCGCAACTCAACGCGAAAGAATTGCTGCCTAACAGGCCTGCGGTGCAAACCGTATTCAAACTCGAGAAGAATCCAATGCTTGTTTCCAAAGAAATGGAACAGGAAATTATCGTAGGTGTCGATATGTTTATTGAAAGCGATGAACAACCGGAGATCATTGCAAAGAAATGCCAGCGGCATGGCGGTGTAAAATTCAATATCATCAACGTCAGCAACCGGGGTACACAGGTATGGCCCACCGGATCTGTATTCACCAATCTTGTCAACCAGTATAATGTTCGTTTTGAAAGTCTCGACGGTCAGCCACTAAACCAACAGGACATTATCGGGCTTTATGTAAGTCTGAGTGGTGATTTTAAAATTTGTTCGTTGGAATTACTGAACATGTGGGGCGATAAGAAAGCGTATAGTTTGTCGCAGGGGCAGTAGGGTTTGTAGGAATTGGGAATTAGGGTCTTCATAGTGACTAGTGATAGCGCGTATCAATTTATTTTCACTCTTCTTTCTCTTATATTTTTTAGTTGTCCTCGGTGCGTTTTTTTGGTCACGGAGGGCACGAAGTTTTGCACGATGGGCACGGAGAAATTCAGTTAAACCCCCGTGTACTCCGTGTTTCCTCTGTGCTCTTCGTGACCTAACCCTGGTCACGGAGGGCACAAAGATTTTCACGATGGGCACGGAGAAATTCAGTTAAACCTCCGTGTACTCCGTGTCTTCTCTGTGCTCTTCGTGACCTAACCCTGGCCACAGAGGACACTAAGATTTTCACGAAGGACACGGAATAGTTAAAGCCTGAAATATTTCACGGTACCCATCGTGATGAGAAGCACACCCATGAGCATAATGGCTATCGGCCAGAATAAGGACCGGTCTTCTTCGTAGACATTTTTAAAGAATAAGAACACACCGGTTCCGCAAAATAAAATGCCGACACCGCATATGACCCAAGCATTGTTGAAGATTTGTAAGAGCATTCTTTGAAGAAGCTAAATACGTTTGGAAAGTTTATACCCGTTTTTCAAAAGCCATTGCAGCACTTTATCCCGCTGATCGCCCTGCACAATGATCTCTCCATCTTTTGCCGAACCACCGGTGCCGCAGTATGATTTTAATTTTTTGCCCAAATCCACAAGATCATCTTCCGTACCTGCAAAACCCTCTACCAGCGTGACAACCTTACCTGCCCTTTGTTTGGAATCGAGCCTCACCCGCAACTTTTGCTCCGCTGCTGGCAACGTAGTGATATCATTTTGTTCTTCTTCAAATCTGAAATCAGGATCGGTACTATAGACAAATCCCCGGGTATCTGGCTTATTTTTCTTTGACATACTATTCAGCTATTTATCAACTTTCACCGCCTTTAAACTCAGGTCGAGACTTCTCGCCTGGTGTATCAAAGCGCCAACACTTACATAGTCCACGCCGGTTTGGGCATATTCATCGAGATTGTCCAGATTGATGCCGCCGCTGGCTTCAGTTTCAAATTCGCCATTGATCAGTGCCAGCGCCTGCTCAATTTCTTCAGGCGTGAAATTATCGAGCATGATGCGGAATACTTTTCCCTTTCCCACAGCTACTACTTCTTTTACATCATCCAGGCTTCGTGTCTCCACTTCTATTTTCAAACCGGGCTTTTTGCTCAACACATAGTCATGCGCTTTATTGATCGCCTTTTCAATGCCGCCGCAGTAGTCAATATGATTGTCTTTAAGCATGATCATATCAAACAGGCCAAAGCGATGATTGACGCCTCCCCCGATCTCTACGGCTTTTTTCTCCAGCAAACGAAAATTTGGAGTGGTCTTACGTGTATCAAGTAAACGCGTTTTCAGCCCCGTCAGCCGGTCAGTGTACTTGCGGGTAAGCGTGGTAATCCCACACATCCTTTGCATACAATTCAGTACCAGTCTTTCGCATTGCAGGATTGTATGCACCGAGGCTTCAACTTCAAAAGCCATTTCGCCTGCGATCATTTTATCTCCGTCCTTTTTAAAAGCGGTAAAAACGGCCTCGTTATCGCGGTATTCAAAAATCTTGCGGGCGACTTCCATTCCTGAAAGAATACCGTTCTCTTTTATTTTTAATACAGCCTTACCCCTGGCCGATGCGGGGATACAGGAAAGTGTGGAGTGATCCCCGTCACCAATATCTTCTTTGAGGGCTTCATCAACCAGGTGTTGCAACTGTTCATCAAAACTCATGTCACAAAAATACGGAAGCCTTCCTGTTTGCACGGGAAGGCTTCCTGCTTATTATTTTCCATCACAACTTACTCAATAGACTGGAACCTGATCTCTTTCAGGACTTCTTTATTGCCCTTTGTTTTCATAAACACATGCGCCCTGAAATTACCAGATTTAGTCTGCAGGGTGCCAATGCAATAATTACCGCCGGGCGATTCGCCTTTGTGCTTGAGGTCAAAATCCCTCACGCCGTTGTTGGCAAAAAAGTCTTTCAGGATCACCTGTGCCTGCGCCTTACTGTAGCTGTCGCTTTTTACAGGCAATGATAATTCCACATTATCATCGAAGTATTTAGCCAGGCCGGATGCGTTGCCGGTGCGTAAAGCGCCGATCACACCGTCTATATTGCCCGACTGGGCAGCAGAAGACAGCGTTAACAAAAGACCCAGCAAAAATGAAGTAGTTAATACTTTCATGATTAATTGTTTTTCATAGGGATTAAAAAACTAAAAATATGCCATAGCGTACGGATTACTCCGGAATACTAAAATAGTAAAAACCGGTTGTTAAATATATTTAAGGCATAAATAGCTTTAGGATATGTAATTTTACAACGCATTGTTACCTGATAATGAACGAATTTGTACCAAAATAAACGATCCTTTCACTAATGCCGAAAAAACGCGCAATTCTGATCATAATGGACGGCTGGGGACTCGGAAAAGTTGCATCCTCCGATGCTATTCAACACGCTAACGTTCCGTTTACCAAATCGCTATATTCTACCTATCCCAATACCACCCTGGTGACCTGTGGGGAACTGGTGGGCCTTCCCGACGGGCAAATGGGGAATTCGGAGGTAGGTCACCTCAACCTTGGCGCCGGCCGAATCGTGTACCAGGAACTGCAAAGGATCAATGTGGCTATCCGCGATGGCTCTTTTGCGCAAAATGAACAACTTCTCAAATCCATCCGGTTTGCGAAACAAAACAACAAGCCACTTCACCTGCTTGGGCTGGTCAGCGATGGTGGTGTGCACTCTCATATCCGGCACCTCGAAGCCATAATCGATATCTGCCAGGCAGAAGGCCTGGCTGAGGTATTTGTACACGCATTTACCGACGGCCGGGATTGCGATCCAAAAAGCGGTTTGGGTTTTATCAAAGAGTTACAAACACACCTCGATAAAACAGTGGGAAAGATCGCCACCATCAGTGGCCGCTATTATGCAATGGACCGCGACAAACGCTGGGAGCGTATAAAACTGGCTTATGACGCAATGGTAAATGGGATGGGCGATTATTCTTATGACGCATTGGCAACGATTGAGGCTTCCTATGCTAACAATGTAACAGACGAGTTTATCAAACCGATCGTAATCACTCATAAAGACAACCGTCCTGTGGCTACTATCCGGGATGGGGATGTGGCGATCTGCTTCAACTTCCGCACCGATCGTTGCCGCGAGATCACGGAAGTGCTGACTCAAAAAGATATGGCAGAATTCGGGATGAAAAAGCTGGCACTTCATTATACCACCATGACGCAATACGATGCCGCATTCAACCAGGTTAATGTCGTTTTTGAAAATGACGACCTGCGTAATACCATCGGGGAAGTGATCGAACAACATGGATTGAAACAGATCCGGATTGCAGAAACCGAAAAATACCCGCACGTCACCTTCTTTTTTAGCGGTGGACGCGAAACACCTTTTGAAGGAGAGATAAGAATACTGATACCCTCACCCAAAGTAGCTACTTACGATCTCAAACCGGAAATGAGCGCTTATGAAATGACCGAAGCACTGATTCCCGAGCTCATGAAACAAACTGCTGACTTTATCTGTCTCAATTACGCCAATGCCGATATGGTCGGACATACAGGTGTGTGGAATGCGGCGATTAAAGCGGCTGAAACGGTTGATCAATGTGTGGGCAAAGTAGTGACGACGGCGCTGGCTCATGGGTATACTATTTTCCTGACTGCAGATCATGGCAATTCAGACTACCTGATCAATGAAGACGGTTCACCCAATACGGCCCATACCCTGAACCCGGTGCCACTATTTATTATCGATAATGAGTGGCGTGGCTCGGTAATACCCGGAAAGTTGGCAGATATCGCACCTACCATTCTCACCATGATGGGACTGCCTGTTCCACCAGTGATGACCGGTGAGATTTTGATCGATAAAGCTTAAATTCAAGGAAAAATCATGCTCAAAAAGATCCTGATCTTCCTCCTGGTGGTCCTGGTGATGATCCAGTTTATCCATCCCGCCAAAAACAAAGCTGGGGGGCCGCAACCAAATTATATCGGTAATGCTTTTGAGGTGCCCGGCGACGTAAAACTTATACTTGAGAAAGCCTGCAACGACTGCCATTCGAATAATACCAGGTATCCCTGGTATAGTTATATCCAGCCGGTTGACTGGTGGCTTACCGATCATGTCAACGATGGAAAAGCTGAATTGAATTTTGATGAATATACCAACCGTTCACTCCGCTATCAGTATCATAAAATGGAAGAAGTTGAGGAAACGGTGAAGGATGGCTCAATGCCCCTTGACTCCTATACCTGGACTCACAGGGATGCGAAACTCACCACTGAAGAAAAAGATAAACTGGTAAACTGGTCGAAATCCATCCGTAAAGACATGGAATCCAAATACCCTATCGACAGCCTGGTTCGTAAAAAATAGGCGTAGTTACACCTTCAACTCCCTGAAAATTTACCATCCTGTGCAGCTTTTGTATAGGAAAATTGTCTAAATTACAGACAACCAAACGGCAATTATGACCGAGGAAGCCATTTTAAAAGGTTGTTTAAACAATAATCCAGCTGCCCAGCGGGAACTATATAACAGGTATAGCTCTAAGATGCTGGCAGTTTGTTACCGGTACGGCCACAACCGTGAAGACGCGGAGGATATGTTGCAGGAAGGCTTTATTAAGGTATTTCTGCAGATACATACTTTCGAAAACCGGGGAGCCTTTGAGGGTTGGATAAGGCGCATTATTGTACATACCTGTATCAATATCCTGAAGAAAAATAAAAAGTTCAATGAAAGTGTGGACATTATTTATGCTACGGGGATACAGGTGAGGGAAGAGACTGTGCCGGCCATTATCCAGGCCAAACAGGTGGTGGAATGTATCAGGATGTTGCCAATTGGTTACCGGACCGTATTAAACCTGTACGCAGTTGAAGGATACAGCCACCGTGAGATTGCGGATATGCTGGACATCGAAGAGAGCACAAGCAGAAGTCAGTACACGAGGGCAAAAGCGATGCTGGAAGATATTTTAATCAGGAAAAGGATCATTCAAAAACCAAAACAAGATATTGATTGGCTCGTTGCTGTAAGTCAGCGGTAGACCGTATCCCTAAATAACAACTGGTTATGGAGAGCAACTATAGAAACAAGGAATTTGAGCATTTCCTAAAACAGAATGCTGATCAATACAGGATGTTTCCATCCGATAAGGTGTGGAAGGGCATTAACAATACCCTGCATACCCGGAGAAAATGGTATGGATTCTGGCTGGCCTCCCTGTTGCTCGTCACCGGCGCAGCCGTTACCTGGGTTATGACCACACAACCTGGTACAAAACAAAAATCAACCGTCATTCCAGTCAACAATATATCTGCCTTGACCGAGGAAGGCATCACAGCGGAAGAATCAACAGCCGTGATGGAATCTCTGAATCCGTTTGCCAAAAAACCGGTTATTCCGAGAAAAACAATAGCGGAATGGCCCCTGACACCACTTACAGTCGAAACTGCCGAAGTGAAAGCAATGGATCAGGACGCATATAATGATGTTGTCACAATGCTGCATCGTCGTACCGAGAACGTGATACGCGGTAATGAATTAACGCTGCCGGTTTTGAACCATATCTCATTCGACAACGATTTCCGCACGCCTGCAGAGCCAACACTCACAAATACTGATGCGGTTCGTGAATCAGCTATTGATAATAAAGCTCCTTTCACCATCGAAAGTGTTACCAACAGCTATGAGTTCAAGCGTCCGGCTAAAAAAATAAGCTGGCAATTATTCATTACTCCCACTTTCAGCTATCGCAAGCTTAGTGTAAATAAAACATCCGATAATCCTTCCGGCTTCAACTATCCATTTGCTACACTTGATGATGTAAATAGCGCGGTGACACATAAACCGGATATGGGATTACAACTGGGTCTGTCTGGCCGCTACCCGATCACCAGGAATGTCAACCTGCGCGGCGGCATACAATTCAACATCAACCGATACGACATCAAGGCCTATGCTTTCAATGGTGAAGTAGCCACAATTGACCTCAATGGTGGAAACGGTAATAGTTCGATCTCGACCTGGACCCATTACCGCAACTATACCGGTTATAAATCCGACTGGCTGAAGAATTATTATTTCTCTGTATCAGCACCATTTGGCGCGGAAGTGAAATTGTTTGGCAACAGTAAGACCAATGTTGGTGTAGCCGGTACCCTGCAGCCCACTTATATTATTAAAGACAGGGCTTACCTGATCTCGACAGATTATAAGAACTACGCGGAAGTACCGCGACTGATTCGTCACGTGAACCTGAATACAAGTTTTGAAACCTTTGTGAACTATACCCGCGGAAAAACAAAATGGCAGGTTGGTCCACAGGTGAGGTACCAGATGCTTTCCAGCTTCCACAACAAGTACCCGGTTAAAGAAAACCTGTTTGATTTTGGCGTGAAAGTCGGTGTTACCTTAAACGAATAAAGAAATTTCCTCTACACCTTCTATATCCCGTCGATTCGAAAGAGCGGCGGGATATTTTTTTGCCCGTGATTTAAGGCTGACTGCTATCGCCAATCTGCCGCAAACCCATGATTTCGATTAATTTTGTGACCCGGGAAGTTAAAAAATTCTCGTAAATGAATGAATATCAGACCATTAATATTTGTCGCCTGCCTGTTGAACCTGGTGACTTCCTGCAAACAAAAGCAAACCGAACAAAAAGAAGATTTTTTCCCGGTGCTGTCATTCCTGAAAAGCCAGGTGGCCGACATAGATACTTCGTTGTATTCAATCCGAAAATATGTCACCATAGATAGTCTCAATGCCGATACTATCTATGTTCCCCGCGAAAAGTTCAGGGAGATCGCCACAGATTTTCTGACTATTCCGGACCTGAGCGAACCGAAATACAAGGACCGCTACCAGGAAGAAAAGATTTTTGACGAAACACTTAACTCAGTATTGCTGACTTACACACCTATCGATCCCGACAAGGAACAGGTCCAAAGACAGGAAGTTCTGATAAAACCAGATCCTTCGGGCGATAAAATAACAAACATTATTATCAATCTTTCTGTTGATACAAAAGACAGTTCGGTCCATAAAAGAATGCTTTGGAAAGTGGACCAGGGCTTCCAGGTGATCACCACAAAGCAGCTGGCCGGCCAGCCTGAAACAATAACTACAGAAAAAGTAATTTGGGGAGAGAATGAATAAGAATGACAGCCAGTGAATTTTCAAATATTGCCTCCGGCCTTCCGCAACAACCGGGCATTTACAAATATTTTGATTCCGGCAACCAGCTGATATATGTTGGCAAAGCTAAAAATATCCGCAAAAGAGTCAACTCTTATTTCACAAAAAATCTCGGCAGTTATAAAACTCACGAACTAGTCCGTCGTATCGACCGCATCGAATTCACGATCGTCAGTTCCGAACAGGATGCTTTCTTACTGGAGAATTCGCTGATCAAGGAATTTCAGCCATTGTTCAACATCAACCTGAAGGACGACAAGACTTACCCTTTCATCATCATCAAGAACGAACCTTTTCCCCGTGTCTTCCTGACGCGAAAAAAAATCAATGATGGTTCGGAATACCTGGGGCCCTATACTTCGGTGAAGAAAGTAAGGGAGTTGCTCGAGTTTACCCGGCAAACAATACCGCTTCGCAACTGTTCGCTCAATCTTACTGAAAAGAATATCCGGCAAAAGAAGTTCAAGGTATGTCTCGAATATCATCTTGGCAATTGCAAAGGCCCTTGTGAAGGATACCAGTCGCCAGAAGACTACCAGGAAAATATTGGACAACTCAAGAATCTCTTAAAAGGAAACCTCTCACCGGTGATCCGGCATTTCAGGGATGAGATGAAAGGATTTGCCGCCAACCTTCAATTTGAAAAAGCCGAGATCACAAAAAAGAAGATAGAATACCTCGAGAACTACCAGGCCCGTTCGGTTGTTGCCAACGCCAAAGCCGGTGATATCGATGTTTTCTCGATGGTAAAAGAAAAGGATTACGCATTTGTGAACTACCTGATGGTCAGGAATGGCACAATCGTGCAGACGCATACCACCCGCGTTGAAACCCATCTCGACGAAACGCCAGCGGAGATCCTGGGTTTTACCATTGCACAGTTGCGTGCTACATTTGAAAGCAAAAGTCCGGAGATCGTGGTTCCATTTCCACCAGATTATCCCGAGACAGATATTGTATTGACTGTTCCGAAAGGAGGCGACAAGAAAAAACTGCTCGAGCTGTCAGAAAAAAATGCAGGGTATTTTATTGAAGAACTCCGGAATAAGGAGCGGCTCAAGCTTTCAAAAGACACGGACCAGATCAAGGTGCTGGAACAATTGCAGGCGGACCTGCAACTGCCCGACCTGCCAGTACATATTGAATGCTTCGATAACTCCAACTTCCAGGGAAGCTATCCTGTATCGGCCATGGTATGCTTTAGAAACGGTGTACCGAGCAGAAAAGACTACCGTCACTTTAATATTAAGACAGTAGATGGCATCAACGATTTTGCTTCCATGAAGGAAACCGTTTACAGGCGGTATAAGAGGCTGGTAGAAGAAGATCAGTCTTTTCCCCAGCTTGTGATCATTGACGGAGGCAAGGGCCAGCTGAGTGCTGCTATTGCAGCCATGGAAGAGCTGGATATTGTGGGTAGAACAACACTGGTAGGCCTGGCCAAGAATGAAGAAGAACTTTTTTTTGCCGGTGACAAGGAATCATTGAAACTGCCTTTCAACAGTCCTTCTCTCCGATTAATCCGAAGTATAAGAGATGAAGTACACAGGTTCGGCATTGGTTTTCACCGACAAAAACGGAGCAAGGGGACGTTCAAGAATGAGCTTGAAGATATTCCAGGTATTGGTAAAGCGACCGCTGATATGCTTCTAAAGGAATATAAATCAGTGAAAAACGTACGTGAAAAAAGCGTGGAGGAACTGGAAACAAAAATTGGGAAGGCAAAAGCGCGGTTGGTGGCAGCTTATTTTAGACCAGAGATATCGGGTGAAGAAAAAGCGGAATAAAAAAAATGGGGCCAGGATAGAAATCCAGCCCCGTTTTTAAAATCCAATATCCTATGAAAAACCGAAACGAAAATACAACTATTTTTCTATTATCCTATAGCTGCTATAGGATTTTTTTATTTTTTTTTAAGTGATTAAGTGTTAAGATGTTGCTAATAAAAAACCCCTTTTTCAAGGGGCTTTTCAATATCTCACTGAATGTGAACCTAATAACTGTTAGTACGACCACAGGTCCTGTTCGTAATTGAAGAGTTTTTCCTTGATGTTCTCTCCTTCGAGCAGCGCCAGGATCGGATCCTTAATATATGACCTGATAGAGCGATTGGCAGCATTCTCAAGTGTGGACTTAACAATATAGCTGCTGAACATGCGGCTTTCGAAAAGTTCCTCCCAGGTCATCCGGCTATTACCCATGTTCTTTGGGTTATACACTTCATACTTTGTCAGGATGGGTCGGAGATCAGGGTAGTAAACCCAGAACAGAACCGTGCTACCCATTTCCTGTCCATTAGGGAAATACTTGGTCTGAAGTGGTGCCACACCCAGGATCCTGCAGAAATAACGGCTGGCCTCGCGGTCAAAAACCCATTCTTCCTTTATAGCGATCTTGGTAACGCTGGCAGGATCAAAGCTGGCCCTGGTCACACGATACTGAATGATCTTATTGATATCATTTGGATCGGTAACTGGAACCGTATCGGCCGAACCGACTGTTTGCTGTTGGATCTCAGCCACCGTTTTAGGTGTTGAAAACCTGTCGTCGGCAAACGCGGTGACCTCACCGGTAGTTACTGCCCTAAGCAGGATGTTTACAAAAATCTCGGAACCATTATCTCCTTCAGCGGCATACCGGAAAGGCTGGTTCAGCTTTTCCCTCAGATCGAGTTCGCGCCATACTTTTTCAGCAAAAAGTGCATCATCGGCACGCAGGTGCTCATAAGGCAGGGGTGTCCGGGCATTCAAACTGCTTTTATCATAAGCGTTATCGTTACGCAGTGATTTTTTCACAGTTGTGTCGTTCATCCCTGAAGAGTCAACCACGATCGGAATATTACCGTAAGGATTATAATTCGTTGGTTGTGTGTTGTTATTGTTCTGTTGTTGTTGCTGCTGCGTCGGCGGCTGGTTGGCCGGGGGATTCCTCCTTCTGCCCGAACGCTGAGCCTGAACACTATCCGCAATTATCGCCGCAAAAAATAACGACAGCCCCGCTTTTAGAACAATACTTTTCATCGTTGTCATTTTTATTTAATATAATATACTAATGAGGGCAGCTTTTGGCTTCTTCCATCCGGGCCAGTAGCATAGATCTCATCAATCATAACGGTTTTACCCGGCTTTAAATTGTTCAGAATCCTTCTGGCCTGGTCGCTCCAGGTATTACCGGTGCAGCTAGCATCGTCGATATAGCCATCGTCGGTGTCGGCGCTGATCGTAAACCTGGTCACTTTGTACTGCAGTTCAAAAGGAAAATCTTTAACACCCGCACCGATACCGGCCTGTGCCTTGAATGCACCCGCTGGTACGTTGGCACCACTTTCGTAAGTACCTACAACCGCGATCGGTCTTGGGATTGTCCTTACCCTGAACTGGGAAACACCAGCAACTTTACCATCAACCGTTACAGTGATCTTACAATCATCAGTTACAGAGTTGACACGCGCAATGTATTTACCACTACCGCCAGCCTGTACAAGGCTACCGTTACTGATAGTGGCTTTGATCCTGTCATCACCTGCGCCACTCGCAGCAATGGTAACCGGGTTGTCAACACCAATATACAGTACATTCATTTTATCAAGTGCGATCGAGGCGTTGGCCTGACCAACTTTATACTCGATGTCTTTTTTGATCACCTGGGGATTACCTTCCTGATCGGTATAATTAATCACAACAGGAACAGTATGTGCGCCAATACCACCGCCGGCTAATTTGGTATTAACCGTACCATCAGGACCTACGGTCATTGCCTTACCACCGATAGTGATAGTTGGCTTGGCACCGGTACTGAAAGCACCTACACCAGCTGTGATCTCCAGTTCCTGACCTGGCATCAGGTAAGTTGAGCTTTGACCCACAATAGCGGCATAAGTATCGAACCGTACCGCTACTTCACCTACTTTATTGTGGCATGCCTGTACCAGCCTATTCTCTGAAGTCTTTACATCGTTCTGGAATTTGCTGAGAATTGTCAATGCCGCCACTGTAGGAACCATGTGGAAGTAAGCACCTTCCCATGTCTTACCAGCTTTGTTCTTGCTGCTGGGTTTATCCAGGCTGATCGGCAAAGATGTTTCAAACTCTTTCTTCAATTCCGGGTCTACATTCAGAACATCGGTTTTGAATTTTGCCAGTGCTGCAAGCAGCTTCGGACCTTCTTTTTTCTCAATCATGATCCGGGTAGCGATATCAAGGTTATCTTCCTTGAATTTCTGATCCGCATTGTTGGGATCGCCACCAGCTTCACGAAGGATCTGGTCTTTTAATGACTGGATATAAGAGAAAATTGACTTAGTATGATTTTGTATTTGCTGAGCTTTGGGATACCAGATCTGCGCTTTGGTAGCCGTTGCAGGGTCAGTAGTCTTTTGCTGCAACGAAGCCATGATAGTAGTAGTAGATTTATCTACCGTAGAGTTGGTATTCTCCAAGCTTTTATTCACCGTCTTAAAGGCATTCAGGATCTCAGATGATACGTTCAAAGCCAGCAGGGCTGTAAGAACGAGATACATCATGTTGATCATTTTCTGCCGCGGCTCACGAGGTAAAGCCATGATGATTGGTTTTTAATTGTGTTAATGGTGACTTTAAAAAAATCCAGGATACGGGATATCAATTTTAAAATTTAAAACGAACCCTCTGTTATTATTGCTTAGACCCTTGCATGGCGCTGAGCATATTGCCATATACATTGTTCAGGCGGCCGAGATTGTTGGCCAGCTGAGCAATCTGCTCTTTCGCTTTCTGAGCGTCCTGTACACTGCCCTGCATTGCTTCAGAAGCCTGAGTCAGGTTGCTGTAGAATTTGTTCATTGCTTTCAGGTGATTGTTGGTGTCCTGCAATTCCAGCTCATACATAGTGTTGAGCGATGACAGGTTTTTGGTCAATACCGTAACCTGGTCGTGGAACTGCTTGGTACCTTCAGCAGCCTGGTTAAAATGCTGGATGCTGTTAGCAGCGCCGAGGTATGCTTCTTTCATTGTACCCAGGGCATTTGCAGCTTCCTTGGTCTTTGCAGTATAGTCACCAGTTGCGGCTACCACGTCGGTGATATCCGACATTTTATCTACGGTACCGCCTAATTTTTTGAAACCCTCGCTAAGACGTCCCAGGTTGGCAGGGGTGATATCAGCTTCACGCAGCATATCATCCAGTTTGTTCAATGCGGGATTACCTGTATTGCCGGAAGCCAGCGTAAGGGGCGTAGGCTTAAAGTTGGGATCAAGATCAGGGTGTGTGTTGATTTCAGGGAAATAACGTTGCCAGTGTGGCTCTTCAGGTGGTTCCACCAGGAATGCCATCACAAGGAATACCACTGCTTCGGCGATAAGACCAACCATGATCGCATAGTCAGCGCCTTGCCAGTGAAGGATTTTCATCATTGCCGCGAAGATCACCACTGCAGCAAAAAAGCTGAAGAGGAAATTCAGGACGATCTGTCCGTTTTTTGTTTTGAAATACTTACGCATGAGGGTTCGTTTTTATAGTTTATTAAATTTTAATAAGAACGATAAGGGAATAAAAAAAATTGTATGAAAAAAGAGGTCGCAGAAAAATACCTCTTTACGAAATTTTTATCTGCGACGTCCTTTTTGTGGAGCAGCTGGTAAGTCAATTACGCTGCGGAAACCTATGTAAGATTTGGCTGAATCCTGGTATTCATAAGTGCTGGTACCGGTTTGCAGGTAATAACCTACATCTTTCCAGCTACCGCCACGAATAATTTTACGTTTCATCAACGGGGGATCATCATCTTTTGCATTCCAGCGAACATCAGGGTTCATATCATGCTGGAAGTTGTTACGACCTTCGTAATAGATCGAAGAAGTCCACTCGGCCACGTTACCTGACATACAATACAGACCGAAATCATTTGGCCAGTATGCGTCAGCACGCACGGTATAGAAACCACCATCTTCAGGATAGTTACCACGACCGGGTTTGAAGTTAGCCATCAAACAACCTTTCTTGTTACGCAGGTAATAGTTACCCCAGGGGAACATAGACTGTGAACGTCCGCCTCTGGCTGCATATTCCCATTGGGCTTCTGTAGGCAGGCGGAAATCAGATTCCTGGGTTCTTTTCTTGCTATCCAGGTATGCATTCAGGTAGTGTGTTCTCCATTCGCAGAACGCAGTAGCCTGTTTCCAGCTCACACCCACTACAGGATAATTTCCAAATGCGGGGTGAGAGAAATAACGCTTGGTCATTGGTTCATTGTAAGAATACGCGAAATCGCGGATCCAAACCAATGTATCAGGATAGATCGGAATATCTTTTTTGATGATAAACTTAGAACGGGAGATACCGGCGTTTTCCTTTTTAGCAGCTTCTTTCAGATCGAAGATCTCAGAATGATAAAGCAGCTTGGAAGCGTCGATCTCTTTTTTGCCAAAGATTCTTTCTTCAGGCGAAAGGATCAGATCGGTATTGCCGAGTGCTTCAACTGTTTTGGGATCATCCCATTTCAGTTGCTTCATAGCAGCCCAGTCTACGTATTCGTTACCATCTGCGCCTGCTTTTACTTTACCCAATTTACGGGCGGCTACAGAGTCGCGAACCCAGTATACAAACTGGCGATACTCGTTGTTGGTGATTTCTGTGGCATCCATCCAGAAACCGCTGATCGAAATCGAACGGTTACGTGTGCTGAACGCATAAGCAGGGTCCTCGTCGCTGGGCCCCATGTGAAACGTCCCTTGCGGGATGTACACCATGCCCGGAGGCTTGGGGAGGCTATAGCGGTTACCCGGGGCGATACCATGGAGCTGTCCGTCATTAGGCAGACTGCCACCTTTGTTCTTCTTTCCCAGGATTCCACAGCTTGACAGCATAGCCATGCAGGCAACTGTAAGGAATGCGTAGTTAAGGTTTTTCATTTTCATACTCTTGAGGGTATTGGGCCAAAAATATTTAGGTTTATTCTTCACCACAACGTTACAATTTAATTTCGTTTGACCAAATCGGGTTTTACGACGTAAATATTCTAACGCATATTAATGATTTTTTATTGCATTAACATAAAATTAATTGGTTGTCAAGCCCTGTTTATCAGCGACAAAACAGCCCTCACCGACCCCACAGGCTGGGCGCAGGTAAAATTTTTACATACATAAATTGCTGGCGGGGAATGGACGTTTTTTTTCGCCAATAAAGCAAATTCCTCATTTTCAGCTTCCGACATCATCAGGACCCGGTGAGGAAGGTATTCGGCCAGCAGTTCCCGGTGGATTTCGGGCACCCCTTCCGCCCCCAAAATCGCGATTTCTGGTGTACCGGTTGCCATCTCCAGAAGCAGGCAATTCCAACCCCCAAACGACCCGGGATAGCGGGTGATGGCATTTATAAGTGATTTTACCTGGTTCAGGGCCCGGTTCTTCCAGTCCGGGCGGTCAAAATAAATGGATAATGTGTATAAGTTTGAGGCCATCATGCTGTTTCCCGAAGGCAGGGCGCTGTCATACAACTCCTTTTTTCTTACGATCACGTCTTGCTGCCCCTCGGGTGTGTAATAGAAGAAGCCGGTTTCCGGCTCACTGAAGTCCTGTATCACTTTTTCTGTAATATCTTTCGCCCTGACCAGCCAGCTGGTATCTCCAGTAATTTCCTGCAATCCTACCAGGGCTCGGATCAAAAAAGCATAGTCATCCAGGAAAGCCGGGAATCTTGCTTTCTCATTCTTCCAGGTATGATGAAATGAATTTGGATTGTCAGCAGTAAAGACACGGAGCAGAAACTGCATGTTTTTTAGCGCAAGCTGGCGATAATGTTCTTTACCTGTAGCTGCATACGCCTGGGTATAACCGATATTCATCAGGGCATTCCAACCTAGAATGATCTTATCATCAAGTAGTGGTCGCGTACGCTGTGCTCTTCTATCGAGTAATTTTGTTTTTCCATCAATGAGTAGCTTTTTTAAAGCCGGCACATCGATATTATTTTTAGCGGCAAAATCATCCAGCGACTGCAGCACCCGCGGTATATTTTTTGGCGAAGGCGGATTTCCTTCTGTCCAGTTGCCATGTTCGGTAATATCATAGTAGGTGCAAAACAAGGCTGCATCGTTACCTAATATTTCTTCAACCTCTTTTTTTTGCCAGACATAGAATTTACCCTCTTCGCCTTCGCTATCGGCGTCCAGTGCTGAGTAAAATCCAAATTCAGGATGCATCAGTTCTCTTTCTATAAAATCGAGAGTTTCATGGATCACCTGGCTGTATTTTTCATTGCGGGTTAACTGAAAAGCTTCAGATAAAACCGATACCAGCAGCGCATTATCATAAAGCATTTTTTCAAAATGCGGTACCAGCCATTCAGTGTCGGTGGCATAGCGCGCAAAGCCTCCTCCTACCTGGTCATAGATACCCCCATCGATCATCTTGTCGAGTGATAATAGCGCCTGGCGCAGACCAGCTTCCTTAGCATTTTTATCAGCATCATTGACATTCAAAACTGAATCTCTTTGAATATTTTTTGCATAATGGTGACGTAATAAAAACCGGATGGAAAATGTCTGTGGAAACTTCGGCGCTTTTCCAAACCCACCCCATTCCTTATCCGCCGTCTTCATCAGGTTTTCCATAGATGTCTGCACATTCGCGGAGGAAAAAACATCTCCTGCTTCACCGGGATCCTGCAGACCAAAAGAATTTGATTGTAGTAGATGGGCAGTCAGGTTTTCTGCCTGGGTATCGATGTCGTCACGTTTGGTGTAGAAAGCATCGCTCACTGCTTTTAAAATCTCACGCCATGACGCCCTGTTGTAGGCGCGAACCGGGGGAAAATAAGTTCCTCCATAAAATGGTTTGGCATCGGGTGTCAGAAACACATTTAATGGCCATCCCCCACTCCCGGTCATTACCTGGACCGCGTCCATATATATATGGTCAAGGTCCGGTCGCTCTTCCCGGTCTATTTTAATATTGACGAAACTTTCGTTCATGATCCGGGCGGTCTCCTCGTTTTCGAAACTTTCTCTTTCCATCACATGACACCAGTGACAGGCGGCGTAGCCTATACTTACGAGTATGGGTTTGTTTTCCCGCTTCGCTTTTCCCAGGGCTTCTTCTCCCCAGGGATACCAGTCCACGGGGTTACGAGCATGTTGCTGGAGATAAGGACTTGATTCATGTATTAGCCGGTTGGTAAATGGATGCATGCTGCAAAGTTCGGGGTAAATGCGTTCGTGGCGGGAGCACATCAATTCAGTGGGCCAGGATCAATCAGGTGACAAGAAGAAGGGGCTGTCTCAAAAGTATTAAGATAAATGGGCCGGGAAGACGGCAAGACGGGAATTATCGATTTACAGGAAATTTTTCTTCCCGCTTTACCGACTTACCGGCAAAACATCACTTTTGAGACAGTCTCTTCATATAAGAATGTATAGTTATTCAGATTATTTCTTTTTAACCGTTTCCGCCAGAAACCTGTCCAGGGCTGCCACCATGCTGGGTGCCTGGGGTTGGGGTGCTTTGATCTCAAGTGTCAGGCCGGCCTCCTCGGCAGCTCTGGTCGTATT
>JAEYOL010000080.1 GCA_023411775.1 Bacteroidota bacterium
TCGCGCCGGGCTTCAATGGTAAGCAGCCCATTTTCCACTCTTGCATTTTCGCTGCGTCCCGAGGTGTAGAACTGCAGCTCATTATTACCCCATCCATGCCCGCCCACCTCGGCGGTCCATTTAGTTGAATCGGGCAGCCCGGTATAATTAAACTCATCACTCCAAACCAATTTCCATTTATTTTCCTGCGTGTTGCATGAAACTAAGGTTAACATAAATAGGAAATAAAATGCCTGCTTCATTATATAATATGTATTGATCGGGTTACGAAATCACTGTTTCCATATCAATTATTAACGTCTCAGGGTCATCGCTGTGATCCCGTAAATCCATTACGGGGCGGTACAGGTGTCAAATTTCATGCTTCAGCAATTTTGACCTGCGTTTCAACCTCAAATTTCGGTTCTTTTTTGTCTCTACCGTAACAATTGTTTGCTAGTGGAACTAAAATTATTATTCATCAAAACCAATTCATGCTTATGAAACGCAGAATTTATTTACTCTGCACATGCCTCACTTTATCCATATGGGCTATTGGTCAGGTCCAGGTGAGAGGTACCGTTCAATCGGATGAAGGGCGGCCGCTCGAAGGTGCTACAGTCACAATTAAAGGCACGAAGATCGCAACCATCGCAAACAGCGAAGGTGTTTTCATGATCGAAGTACCATCGACCAGTAGTACACTGGTGATATCTTCCGTTGGATTTCTAACTACTGAGCAGCCTGCCAGCAGCAACGTCATGGATATCATCTTGAAGAAAGATGACCGCCGTCTGTCTGAAGTGGTTGTCGTGGGTTATGGACAGTCGCAAAAAAGAAACGTAAGCGGATCGATCAGCCGCGTAGTTGGCCGTGAGATAGAAAATCAGCCGGTACAAAGTTTTGAATCTGCCCTGCAGGGTAAAGCGCCTGGTGTGGTGATCGAAAACAGCAGCGGTAAAGTAGGGCAGGGTATCAAGATCAGGATCAGGGGTACTTCATCTTTGTCGGCCAGCAGCCAGCCTTTGTATGTGATCGACGGAATTCCGCTTACGACCGCAAGTCAGTCGGATATCACTAATGAGCCAACGAATCCGCTCATAGATATAAATCCAAATGATATCGAGTCGATTGAAGTACTCAAAGACGCATCTGCTTCTGCTATTTATGGGGCACGTGCTACCAATGGTGTGGTGTTGATCACCACCAAGAAGGGGACTCGCGGTGGTAAATCCATTGTTGAATTGAATACCAGTTATGGTTTTTCCAATCCAACGATGAAAAGAGGTTTTTTGAATGCCAGAGAATATGTGATGATGTTGAGGGAGGCGGCTGTCAATGATGGGCGTATCGACTATCAAAGAGGTGTTAGCGGATTCCCCACCGAACAGGATGCTATTGACGCTTATGTTGCGGACTATGAATCAGTGTTTGATTACTATTCACTGGGAACCGACTGGCGCAATGCTGAAGTGGATGTTAATTACGAAGACCAGACGTATAACAAGAATGCCGGAAATAAGCAAATAGATCTTTCGCTGCGCGGTGGAAATGAAAAGACCAGGTTTTTTGCGTCTGCGTTTTACAATGACCAGGAAGCTATCGTTATTGCCAACCGTTTTCGACGCTATGGTGGCAGGCTCAACCTTGATCACTCTATCAATGACAAAGTAACGATCGGCTTAAACATTTCATCCGTGCGTTCACAACTTGACCGGATAACAAACGATAATGCATTTTCAACGCCGGGTCAGCTGGCTGCCCAGATACCGATCTCACCTTTACTAGATCCAGTGACAGGTGATTTCAATGAGAACACGCTTTATTCAAACGGGCTGCTCGATGCGAAATACAATAGCGATAAACAGGTGACCTATCGTAATATCGGAAATGTATTTGCCAATATTTCGATACTTCCGTCTTTGTCATTCCGTTCTGAGTTTGGGGCCGATATCCTTAATATGGCGGAGGAAGCATTTGCAGACAAGCGCACACAGGATGGCCAGGGTGTGGGTGTAGGACAGTACTTCACTTCACAAAATGTTACTTTTAATACCAACAATTATTTTACTTACACGCCACAGTTAAGTGAAAACGTGAAGCTGACGGCTTTACTCGGTATGAGCTATCTTCAGAATGATCTCCGCCAGTCAAACCAACAGGCCGAAGCTTATCCCTCACCTGCTGTAAAAAACCTGGCAGGTGCTACCGATGTAACGTTTGGAAATTCGTTGAACGCCCGTTATAATTTCCTTTCTTATTTCCTGCGTTCAAACGTAACCATTGCAGGTAAGTACCTGGTTGGTGCAAGTGCCCGTATTGATGGTTCATCAAGGTTTGGTCCCGACAATCGTTTTGGTGTTTTCCCGGCCGTATCTGCAGGCTGGATTTTGTCGGAAGAAGGCTTTTTGAATAGTTCAAGCATTGTGAGTTATCTCAAACTCAGAGGAAGCTGGGGTATTACTGGTAATGCTGAAATCGGGGAGAGCCAGTTTCTCGACCTTTTCAGTATTTCAAATTATCCCAGCCTGCCTGGATTCATTCCTGTGCAATTGGGTGATCCGAAATTGAAATGGGAAAAAACAACACAGGTTGATATCGGTGTGGACTTTGGATTGTTCAATAATCGCATCACCGGTGAGATCGACTGGTACAACAAACAAACCAGGGACCTGTTGCTCGCAGTGAATGTGCCTGCTACCAATGGTTACTTCGATAATATAAATTTCGTGAACACCATTTTTCAAAACCTCGGCAGTCTTGAAAATAAGGGATTCGAGATATTGCTGAATAGCCGCAATATCGAAACCAAAGATTTCAAATGGTCGACTTCTTTCAATATTGCTTTCAATAAAAACAAGGTAAAAAATATCCAGGGCCAGGTGATCGAGGGAAGTAGTTTTCAAAGGGCCGTGGAAGGCGAGCCGATCAGCGTGTTCTTTATGCCTAAGTTCCTCGGTGTTGATCCCGACAACGGTGATGCATTATATCTAGGTGAGGATGATAAGCCTACCACCAACTACAATTTTGCTAAAAGAGTGATCGTTGGAGATGCCAATCCCGATTTCACCGGTGGTTTTAATAACACATTCTCCTATAAAGGATTTGACCTGAACATATTTTTCACTTTTGTTTACGGTAATGAGATCTACAACAATGCGGGTCGTTTCATGTCATCCGGTTTTGGCGGCGGTCTCGACAATCAAACTACCGAGATCCTGCGTCGCTGGCAAAAACCCGGTGATATAACTGATATTCCAAGAGTAAGCGCGAGTTTCCCCACTGGGCACAGGACATCTTCCCGCTGGATCTACGATGGATCATATATCCGTCTGCGCCAACTGAATATTGGATATAATTTACCTTCTGATGTATTGAACCGGTTGAAAATTTCCGGCGCCAGGGTATATGTCGCAGGTACTAACCTTTGGACAAAAACTGATTACATCAGCGATCCTGAAGTGAATACACTGGGTACGGGACAGACAGGTGTAAGAAACATCTCCGCCGGGGTTGATTTTTACACGATACCCCAGCCACGCACTTTCACGATTGGTTTAAATGTAAAATTCTAATATACATGAAATGGGAGAGTCAGGCGTTTGGATTTGAACTGGTTACCAGACATCCCGGAATAGATAAAAAATAAAACCATGAAATCAGGAATATCAATTTTAATACTAGTATTTGTCGCGGTATTCAGTGCATGCAATAAAAAGCTTGATGTACCGCCACAAAATACGCTGACACCTGACCAGATCGGGTCTGCAGATGATATAAAGGCTGTATTGTTCGGTGGCTATGCGACTTTACAAAATGCAAACAGCCTGGGCGAGAAGTTCAATACCTTCGGAGAGTTGTTGGTGCACAACGGCGACCTGGATTGGGCAGGAACTTTTGAAACATATACCGACCTGTCTCAAAATTCGCAGGTGAGAACTTCTCCCGAGGTATACCGTGTATGGGCCAACTCATATCATACTATCAATACGGCCAATCTTGTTTTAAGCAAACTTGATGTATTGATCGGCGATGAAAAGACCGAGATCGAAGGCGAAGCGAAGTTTTTGAGGGCTATTGCGTACTATTATCTTGTCAACCTCTATGCCCAACCTTACTCAAGCGGCAATGCTGCAGCCAATCCAGGCGTGCCCCTGATATTGGAGCCTGTGACTGGGTTTGTTCCGGAAAGGGATAAGTTACCCCGGGCTTCTGTTGAGGCTGTATATACACAGGTTGTATCTGACCTGGAAGATGCAGCTGCAAAAATGCCGGAAGCATCTGATGATGCGCGGGCCACACGGTACTCAGCACTTGCTTTGCTTTCACGTGTTTACCTTTCGCAGTTAAAATATGCCGAAGCCGCTACGGCTGCAAATGAAGTGATAGAATCCGGTGAGTTTGCGCTCACGGGAACTTATGCCGGGGCGTTTAATAATGCCAGCAATTCATCCGAAGATATTTTCGCGATCCAGCAAACCAGCCAGAGTAATTCCGGTACCAGTAATTTCGGGATGACTACATTTTATTCAGCTGATCCCGAAGGTCGTGGTGAAATACAGGTTACCAATGCACATATCGCAAAATACGAGGCCAACGATAGCAGGAAAGCTTTTTTCTATCCCGGCAGCAGTATATCCGGGAAAAATGGAAATATGACGGGCAAGTGGAGAAATCTTTATCGCGCGATCCCGGTGCTTCGTCTTGCAGAAATGTATCTAACCCGTGCGGAAGCTAACTTTCGCAAAGGCGGTGCACCTATCGGGCCAAATACGCCGCTAGATGATGTTAATATCATTCGTGCACGTGTAAACCTTACACCACTTGCATCGATCTCCGATGTGGATGTGATTGTAAAGGAAAGATATTTGGAACTTGCTTTTGAGGGGGATCGGTTTTTTACTGTAAAACGACTAAAACTTTCTGTAAACGGGCACCCTTTCGATTACGAGAAACTGGTATTGCCCATTCCACAGAGAGAAATTGATCTGGGTAATTCATTGCCTCAAAATCCGGGTTATTAAAAACGGGACAGGGTTAAATGGTGTAAGAAGCAGGTCTAAACTGGTTTCAGTGGTGGACCAGAGGCCTGCTTCTTAACCTTGTTCTTACTATTTTCCATTAGCAAATAAATGCTCTGCCAGTTTCTTATCGTGACCATATACGTCTTCACGAAAATTCAATTCGCCCTTGCTGTTCACCCAGGCTGTGAAATAGCCGATAAACACTGGGATCGTTTCCTTCAGCGTTACAAATTTCTCTTTACCACTGTTCATGGCCTGGGTAATCTTTGCCTCTGTCCAGCCGGAGTCATTACGTAATAGGTAAGTCGCCAGTTTTTTAGCTTCAGCCAGCCGAATGCAACCGTGACTGAATGCCCGTTTGCTCTCATTAAATAAACTTTTGGACGGGGTATCGTGCAGGTATATACTATAACTGTTGGGAAAAAGAAATTTTACAAGTCCAAGCGAATTACGTGGTCCCGGTTTTTGGCGCACATTACCATTGTTCCATTCCATATTGTGACGGGCGAGATAGTTTTTATCCCGCTGCATGCCTGGCAGGATCTCATTTTTGATAATACTTTGCGGAACATTCCAATAGGGACTGAACACAACGTATTTCATGTCACCGTTGAAGATAACGGTGTTATGCGCGGTAGATCCCACTACAACATCCATGCTCCAGGCCAGTTTTCCTTTTTCAAATATATGTACCCGGAATTCGGGTATGTTGACGAGGAGGTAATCACCCGCCGGTTCGGCAGGCACCCACCGCATTCGTTCCATATTGATCAATATCTGCCGGGTATATTCTTGTATAGGCCTGTTGAGTGCCCTGATCAATGCCGGTCCTGCCACCCCATCTTCCTTTAATCCGTGTTTTCTTTGAAAAGATTTTAGCGCCACTTCTGTTTGTTCATCAAAGATGCCGCTGCTATCGGTCGTTGCAAGATCACCCAAAAGGAATAAGCGCTGTTTAATATCAGCAATAGTGCGTGAAGAGTCCCCGATACGGTAAACCTTTTTGTCTGCAACGATAGAATCCCATTTACCGGTTTTTTCTATTTCATAGTATTTCAGCAAATGTGTTTTGAGCAGGTTATACTGTCGGTTGACCGGTTCGTAAGCATCAAGGTTTCGACCTTTGTTTACCAGCATGGAATCCAGGAAACTCACCGGGTTTATCTTTTTCTTCGGTATATACCAGTTCAGGTCTTTGG
>JAEYOL010000101.1 GCA_023411775.1 Bacteroidota bacterium
CCATACCACGGATGTATACCAGCTATATCGCAACCAAACTGCAGGTAGCTGGCGTGGATGTACGGCAGATTACCCCACCTACCCGGGGAAAGAAAAAAGATTTTGCAGCCATTCGTAAAGATGCTGAGAAAGCTACAAAGGACTGGGGCCGGTTTGGGCAGCAGGCGCTTTGGAGTATGTCGCTCTGAGTGCAGTAATTAGGATTTGGGAATCAGTGCTGTCCGGGGAAACGCTGGCCCCGGAAAACGAAACAAGAAAATTTCGGACTAAGCCTTCTTTACGCTAAGGGTTAAGCGAGCGGTCAGGATGGCTGGTTAAACGGAACTCCGTTCCGTTCTTGCTGGCCGGAACGGGAGTTCCGGCATCCCTTGACACCGGTGAAAAGAAGTACACAGGCCTGCGAAAATAAAGAAAAGCCCTTGTGAAAATAAAAGCCATAGATGACGCCTTGGTCAAAGCTTTGATAACATTTTAAAAATTTATTCCGGACAGCAATGTTTGGGAATTAGGAATTTGGGATTAGGTTTCCTTCATGGCATGTCGAAAATTACTTTATTAGTTCAAAGACAAAACTCTCTTTGGGTTTCAATTCCAGGTCGGCAAATGCCATCGTCTTTCCGGAAACTACTTCTTTAAGTGTTGAGAATCCTTTGACTCTTTCCTCGTATGTATTCCAGTCAGGTTTTGCATTTTTATCGCCTCCGTTAGTGACGACCATTACGGTTTGGTTGGCATCGTATCGGAAATAGATATAGAGCCCGTCCTTTGGAATATACTGCATGGTCTTACCGGCAGTGATGGCCGTGGAATTTTTTCGGAAATGGGCCAGCCGGCTTACGTAGTTAAATACCTGATCCTGCTGCTCTGTTCTTCCTGCTTTGATAAATCTGGACACGCTATCCTCTTTCCAGCCTCCGGGAAAATCTTCACGCACGGTAGCATCAGTATTCATCTTTTTATTTTTCATTAAAACCTCGGTGCCGTAATAAAGTTGCGGGATGCCTCTTAGCGTAAAAAGCCAATTGATACCCATTTTCAGTTTGCTCCAGTCCTCATCGACAACTGAGAACACCCTATCCATATCATGATTGTCGAGGAAGATGCAATTGTTCATCGGATTTTTATACAATACATCCTGTGCCAGTGTAGTGTATATTTTGTTTACACCCGTCATCCAGTCGAGTTTTTCGTTCATACCGCCCAGCATGGCAAAGCAAACCTGGAAGTCGAGCATACCTTCTGCATTGTGCCTGAAGGGTGAATTGATATTGTTCTGAGTGAAATATGCATTGGCGGTAATGGTGTTCACCCAGGATTCGCCGAAGATGGTGAGTTTGGGAAATTCCTTTTTCAGGGCTGTGTTCATGTCGTTCATAAACTGCTCATCGCAATATTTATAGGTATCAACGCGCCAGCCATCGATGCCAAATTCTTCGGTTGTCCAAATCGCATGCTGGATGAGAAATTTTGCCATGAACGGGTTGCGCTGGTTGAGATCGGGTAAATGCGGCGTAAACCATCCATCTGTCATTAATTTTTTATCATGGTTCGACGCATAGGGATCAAAAAACACTTCTTCCCTATGATTAGGACCCTGGAACTGCGGCCATTGATTGAGCCAGTCTTTCATCGGCGGATCCAAAACAAACCAGTGGTAATTGCCGACATGATTATATACGGCGTCCTGTATCACTTTCATCCCGTTGCGGTGAAGTGTATTACAGAACTCCTTATAGCCCTCGTTGCCACCGAATCGCTTATCAACCTGGTAATGATCCGTAAACCAATAACCATGATATCCCGCCACCCTATTACCCCACTCTTCCATCAGTGGCATATCATTCTCGATCACCGGCGTCAGCCAGAACGTGGTAACTCCCAGTTCGTTGAAATAATCCAGGTGATCGGTAATCCCTTTAAAATCGCCACCGTGTCTTGAAAATTTATCGGCGCGGTTGCTGGTTTCATCCCGATAACCTTTTACGATATCATTAGAAGGGTCACCATTTGCAAAACGATCAGGCATGATCAGGTAAACAAAATCTTTTGCCGTAACACCCTGCACCCTGGTCTTCCCATTTTCGTTGCTTCGTGATTTAAGTTCGTAGGGGATCTTTATATTATTGGAAGGCGGGCCAAAACTGAAAGTTCTTTTGCCCGGTTTTGCATTTTTGTCAATTACCAGGTTCAGAAATACATAGTTGGGGTTTTCAACTCTGTCGATCGATTTAAGCGTTACACCTTCTGCCAGCTTCATGCCAGCGGCCGATAGTTTATACATTGGAATTTTGCCGGCGATGTTTTCACCCCGCACCATCAACTGAAGTTTTGAATCTTTCATACCTGTCCACCAGTGCGTGGGATAAACCGTTGTTTGCGCTGAAATGCCTGAAAAAAATAATACGGCAATAACAACCTGCAGTCGGAATATATGTTTCATGAGTTATTTTTCTTTTAAACGCATAGATAAAAATGCGGCTACCAGCATAGAGCATCCGCCAACCACGATGGTGAAAATGGCATTACCTGAAAACAGGCTTTTTGTAAATATCCCAAGCAGTGTGGCTGCCAGGATCTGGGGCAATACAATAAAGAAGTTAAAGATGCCCATGTACACGCCCATCTTTCTCTGCTTTAAGGAACGTGTCAGGATCGCATAAGGCATTGCCAGGATACTCGCCCATGCAAAGCCGATACCTGCCATGCTAATTACCAGGTAGTTTTCATTTTTAAAAAAATAAAATGATATCAGTCCCAGGCCACCTGCGATCAAAGCGATCATATGTGTGATGGGCCTTGAATATTTTTTCGCCAGCACTGGTAACAGGAATGCAAAGAAAGCGGCAAATCCATTGTACCACGCAAACAAAACACCCACCCAGTTGCCCATTTTATTGTATGCATCTGAACTGGCATCTTCAGTATTGTAAAGATGCTGTGCCAGTGCTGGTGTGGTATAGATCCACATAGAGAACAGTGCGAACCAGCTGAAGAATTGTATCACCGCCAGTTTTTTCATCGTCACAGGCAGGTGGTTGAGGTCATCCATTATTTCAACCAATGCATTCTTTTTTCCATAGCGAAGAAAAAATGCAGCAACTAGTTGAAAAATGCCTAATGCCGCCAGTCCAAGCGTCAGTACATACAGTTCATTCTCAAGTTTCCTGTCTGAATATTCATTATTGAAATACAAAGCCAGTGAAAGCGCCAAACCAATTAATAGCCACCGCAGCCCCATTTTCCTAAACTTTGAAAACGGTGTTTGAATGGTCACTTCGTCATCATGTTCTTCCAAAGCGCCAAAGGATCGAAGTTGTGCCGGGGAATACTCTCGTGTACTGAGGACGGTATAGCCAATGGCAACAATAAAAACGATAGCACCAGTATAGAATGATATTTTAACTGAATCCGGAATTACACCTGGCGCCGCTTCATTCGACACACCAAAACGGGTGAGTATGTACGGCAACAGTGATGAGATCACAGCACCGGTACCAATGAAAAAACTTTGCATGGCAAACCCGGCTGTGCGTTGTTCATCAGGCAACATATCGCCCACAAACGCACGAAAGGGTTCCATGGCCACATTGATCGACGCATCAAGAACCCAGAGCATCAGCGCAGCCATCCACAACACATGGACATTGGGAAAAATAAACAGGGCCATCGCGGCAAATATGGAACCCAGTAAAAAATAAGGTCTTCTCCTTCCAAGTTTACCCAACCAGGTTTTATCGCTGAAGTGGCCGATGATCGGCTGGATCAACAATCCGGTCAAAGGTGCCGCGATCCAAAGTATGGGGATAGATTCAATTTTTGCGCCGAGGGTCTGGAAAATCCTGCTCACATTGGCGTTTTGTAACCCAAAAGCAAATTGGATCCCGAAAAAGCCTACGCTCATATTGATGATCTGGCTAAGGCTAAGGGAGGGCTTTTGTCCCGTAAATGCAGTTGACATAAGCAGTCAGTATTGGTAAGCAATTGGGAGGGAAGTTAGTTATAATATGTAATAAATACACATTTTGGAATTGGGGATTTGGGAATTAGGAATTTGGTGGAGTGTATTATCATACACATGCATCGTGTAAAATATTGACGATCCGCCCTTAATTCCCTATCCCCAAACAGTCTGGTCAGATCACGAACCCGTTTGGAATAATGGCTCCTTTTTTAATTACAACAATTCCATCCTTGATGGTATAAAGCGGCTGGTCTGTATTCTCAAGGTGTGTGCCGCCATTGATGCGCACATCGTCGCCGATGCGGCAGTTTTTGTCAACAATGGCATTGTTGATATAGCAACGATTACCTATACCCAGCAGCGGGATTCCCTGCATCTTATCTTTTTCAATATCGGTGAGCGTTTCGTAATAATCGCTACCCATGATATATGTATTTTTCACGGTAGAGCCATGACCTACCCGGGAACGAATCCCCACTACACAGGTATCCATCCTGGATGCATTAATGATCGAGCCTTCGGCGATCACAGTCTTCTCCAGTGTCGTACCACTAACTTTTGCCGGCGGTAACATACGTGCGCGGGTATAAATAGCGCGGTTATTATCAAATAGATTGAAATCGGGCAGATCGGCTGTCAGACCAAGGTTGGCTTCAAAGAAGGAATAAATATTACCAATATCTGTCCAATAGCCATCGTACTGGTAACTGGCAACCTTGCACTTGTCGATGGATTGCGGGATGATCTCTTTGCCGAAATCAGCGGCATCGAGGAAATTATTGAGCAGGTAGTCAAACAACAGCTGCCTGTTAAAAATATAAATACCCATCGATGCAAGATATTTGCGTCCTGCTTTTTGCATTTCCTCACCAGTATCGCTTGCCCAGTCGCCAAGTATATCTCTTGCAGGTTTTTCAATAAATGAAGTGATAAGTCCGGTATCATCCTTTTTCAGGATACCAAATTCTGGTGCTTCCCTGTCTCCCACGGGTATGGTGGCGATAGAGATATCTGCGCCGGTCTTCTTGTGGTTGTCGAGCATTTCCTGGAAATCCATCTGGTAAAGCTGATCGCCCGAGAGGATCAGGACGTATTCACTTTCAAAAGGCGCGATATGCCTGAGACTTTGACGGACGGCATCGGCAGTGCCCTGGTACCATGCTGGGTTGTCGGGTGTTTGTTCTGCAGCAAGGATGTCGACAAAAGCTGAACTGAACGCGCTGAAGTGATAAGTATTCTTGATATGCCTGTTAAGGGATGCCGAATTGAACTGTGTAAGTACAAACATGCGGTTGATGCCGGAGTTCATGCAGTTGGAGATCGGTATATCAACCAGTCGGTATTTACCCGCGATGGGTACAGCGGGTTTCGAACGGCTTGCCGTAAGGGGATATAAACGCGAGCCTGCACCACCACCCAATATCACGGATAAAATTTCTTTTGCGATCGACATAAGCAAACGTGTTTTAATTATATCGAAAAGTTAAGCAACAAATCAATTGAAAACTCAATTTGAAATGAATTGATTTTTTCTTCTATTGTACTGAACGGTAAAGATCGATGTATTGCTGGGCTGCGGTATCCCAGGAATGATCAATGGTCATCATATATTCCCGCATCCAGTGAAACAGGTCGGTTTTGTTGGTGTAAAGATCAATGGCGCGGCCTACCGAATAAGTGATATCACCAACCGATGCCTGGTCAAAGCGGATCCCGAATCCCTGCCAGTCACCAAAGTCCCGTATGGTATCTTTTAAACCGCCCACGCTTCTCACCATGGGGACGGTGCCATAGCGTAACGCGTACATCTGGTTGAGGCCACAGGGCTCGACACGGCTTGGCATCAGCAGGAAATCGGCACCCGCATAGATCATATGACTTAAAGGTTCACTATATCCTATATATGAATTATAATAACCATGGAATTGGTGCTTTAGCTGGTCGAGTTGCTGTTCCAGGTTCGGTTCACCCGATCCGAGTATTAAAAAGTTTGCTTTTCCATGATGGTGGTAAATAGACTGCGTGATCGCTTCAGGCAGAAGATCGGCTGCCTTCTCTCCTACCAGCCTTCCGATAAATGAGATCAGGGGCTTGTCGGGGTCGAGACCAAACTGCTCGCAGATCTCTTTTTTATTTTTTTTCTTGCCCTTATCTACGTTTTCCTGGTCATAGTTTTTGACAAGGTAACCATCGGTTGCCGGGTTCCAAACTGTGGTGTCGATCCCGTTCAGCACACCAAAGCTTTTGCCTTTTTCATATTCAAACAAGTTCTCCAGTCCATTTGCCGAGTGCTTTAATTCTTCGAGATAGCTTGGACTAACGGTAGTTATTTTTTCAGCACATTTCACACCGGCAGCCATCGAGTTGATCGTATTGTCCCATTCCAAAAGTCCCCAGCGCCAGCTATCGTAAGCCGGTATCAGGTAATATTTGTCCCAGCCGATCCAGCCCTGGTACTGGCCATTGTGAATGGTAAACATGCAGGGAACCCGTCCAAGTTTATTCCTGAAAGCGTAGCAGTGTTTTGTCATGAACGGGATCAACCCGGTTTGATGATCATGACAGTGAATAATATCGGGTGTATGCTGCCATTGATTCAACCAGTCGCAAACAGCCACCTGGAAGGCGACAAAACGTTCTATATCGTCATCATATCCATAGATCTTTTCACGATCAAGTAAACCGTTTATGTCAACCAGGTAAAGATCGAATCCAAGTTTGTTGGTTTTTTCACGTATGATGCTGTAGTGAAACCATTGCGGCCCGATATACTGACCACCTTCATGTACCAGTTCCCACTCGTTCTGGTAGAGAAATTTTGTGCGATACATTGGCATGACAACTTTGGTCACATGTCCCATTTCTGCCTGGTATTTTGGAAGTGCGCCGACAACATCGCCCAGGCCACCAGCCTTGGCTACCGGATAACATTCTGCTGCTACATGAATTATTTCCATTCAAATGGTTTGTGCTGAGGAATTATATTCAAATTAAGCTGTTTTTCCGATTACGCGCTGTGACAATTAAAAATTTTTCGCTAACCGATTTCTGTTTATTTTCAACTTTATAATTTTTAAACCAACCAATTGCTATGACCGCAAAAACACCTACCAATTACGGAGCGCTGGGTACATTAGTGACAGTATTCTTTTTTTGGGGATTCATTGCTGCCGGTAACAGTGTTTTCATTCCATTTTGTAAACACTATTTTAATCTTGATCAGTTTCAAAGCCAGTTGATCGACTTTGCTTTTTATACTGCATACTATATTGGTGCGCTTATATTATTCGCCTATGGTGCATTTGGTGGCAAAGACCTGGTAGGAAAATGGGGATATAAACGGAGTATCGTTTATGGCCTGCTGTTTTCTGCCCTGGGTGCTGCCGCAATGATCCTGGCAGTGAATGGTAACAGTTTTGCCGGCATGCTGATCGGTTTGTTTATTGTTGCACTCGGATTCTCCTTACAACAAACCGCCGCACAGCCTTTTGCTATTTTGCTCGGTGATCCTGCTACGGGTACCAGCCGGGTTAATCTTGGCGGTGGTGTAAACTCTTTTGGTACTTCGATCGGACCCCTAATAGTTGCACTGGCATTATTCGGAACTACAGCAGCGATTACAGACGAACAGATTGCGTCGCTGAGCCTCTCTAAAGTGATCATACTTTATTCGTTCGTTGGTGTATTATTCCTGGGTGCAGCAGCCTTGTTTTATTTCTCTAAGAAAGTTCCTTCTGGTATCCTGGAAGAAAAAACCGAAAAAGCGAACAAGGCTTTATACACTTTGATCGTGATGACCATTCTTTTGGTCGCATTATTTATCCCCGTTTTTGATAGTTACAAGACCGACCTGACCAATGCTAGTGCCGATGAGCGTCATGCGATGGAAGCTTATCGTCTTAAATGGCTGATCGGTGCCCTGGCGGTTGTGGTTGTGGGCTTGTTGCTGGCGCTTGCAAGTGCTAAAAGAAAATCTGACGGCTGGGGTGCTATGCAGTATCCTCAATTGATACTAGGGATGCTGGCCATTTTTGTTTATGTAGGTGTGGAAGTAGCTATCGGAAGTAATCTCGGTGAGCTTTTAAAACAGGAAGAGTTTGGAGCTTTATCTGCATCAGAAGCTACGCCTTTTATTGGTATGTATTGGGGAAGCCTGATGATTGGCCGGTGGACTGGTGCGATCAACGCGTTTAATTTATCACAGAAAACAAAGACCACGCTGCAGTTTATTGTTCCGTTGGTGGCGTTTGGAATTTTAATTGGTATTAATACCCTGGCGAAATATGATATGACACCATTATATTATTATGTGGTTTGTGTACTGGTTCAGATTGCAGCGTTTTATATCAGTAAGAATAAGCCGGCAAGAACCATGTTGATATTCGGTTTCCTGGGTGTGATCGCGATGGTGATCGGCTTACTGACAAAAGGCATGGTTTCTATATACGCATTCCTGAGCGGTGGTCTTGTTTGTTCTATTATGTGGCCGTCGATCTTTAGCCTCTCCATCGCGGGATTGGGTAAATACACTTCACAGGGTTCGGCGTTCCTGATCATGATGATATTGGGTGGTGGCATCATCCCGCCTATCCAGGGCAAAATAGCAGACATTATAGGTATTCACCAATCATACATCATTACGGTAGTTTGCTTTGCTTACCTGGCGTTTTTTGCTTTTGCAGTGAAAGGAATTTTGAGGAAGCAGGGTATCGACTACGATGCTGAAATTGGCGCTGCCGGTCATTAAAGCAATTCATTTCCTTCGTACATTCGCCCCGTTCTTAACTGCTAAACGGGGTGAATTTTTAAAACAATACACGATGTCTGCAAAATCTGGCTTACAGGCGCTTTCGATTGGAATAGATATAGGTGGCACAGGTACCAAGTTCGGTATAGTTGACAGGGATGGCAATGTGCTTTTCTCAGATGAAATATCAACAAAAAAACATAAGGAGGTTGAAACATTTATCGATGAGTTGTATTCCTCGTTATCGATCCTTATCGAAAAGTCAGGCGGCATAGGTCGTATCAAAGGAATTGGTGTGGGTGCACCTAATGGTAACTACTACACCGGCACCATTGAGTATGCACCCAATCTTCCCTGGAAAGGCATCATACCCCTGGCAAAACTTATTGAAGCCAAGTTCAAGTTACCTGTAACCCTTACCAATGATGCAAATGCTGCAGCTATTGGCGAAATGATGTATGGCGCAGCTAAGGGTATGAAGGATTTTATCATGATCACCCTCGGTACCGGTGTTGGCAGCGGCATTGTCGCCAATGGCCACCTGATCTATGGCCATGACGGTTTTGCCGGCGAACTCGGTCACACCATCATTATTCCCGATGGCCGGATACATCCAGGTACCGGGAAAAAAGGTTCGCTCGAAAGTTATGCATCGGCCACAGGCGTTTGCAGCACAGCAATCGAACTAATGGAAAAAACGGATACGCCCAGTAAGCTCAGGGACATTCCTAAAAATGAACTGGACTCTAAAAAAGTCTATGAAGCGGCCATCCAGGGGGATGAATTAGCACGTTATATCTATGATTTTACCGGGAGGATACTCGGGCTGGCCCTGGCCAATGCCGTTATGTTTTCTAGCCCCGAAGCTATTATCCTTTTTGGCGGACTTACAAAGGCCGGCGACCTTTTACTAAAGCCAACCAAGGAACACATGGAAGAAAACCTGATCCAGGTTTTCCAAAACAAGGTAAAGATCCTGATCAGTCACCTGAGAGAGTCAGACGCCGCCATCCTGGGCGCCAGCGCACTGGTTTGGGAGGAGAAATAAGCTACAGACGTTTATATAATAGAAAAAGCCCGGAACAACCGGGTTTTCTAAGCAATTTTATAGAATTGGACTCTCTAGTTTCATAAAGGATTATATATTCAGCCAAGGCTGCCCGTTTGCCTATCCGGCAAACCCCTGGAAAATAGAAATCACAGTAATTGGCTTTTTCACCTTCTCACGGTCTCGCCGCTGATCTGTTCCACAACTGTTGTACTGCTTTTATCCGCTTTGGAATAGGAAGCTAAAGTAACAGCGGTTACTGTGGTAAAGAAAACCACCGATACCAGCGATGCGAAAACTAGCGCTATTGGATATCCGAGCCTTTTCATGGATGAATTTTTCGTTAAACCCGAAAAATTATGCCAAAGGGCTTGTTTGGGAAGGATTTCTACAAAACTTTCACTAAAATGTAGAAGTTATTAGGGGTTTACCCTTAACCGGCTTGAAACCTGTTAGCTGGCGACTCTCTGATGCTCCCATTCTTTTCTGCCAAGGCCTGGAAAAACATGACGTTCGCTATGGTAAGATGAGCGTACCAGCGGGCCGCTTTCTACGTAGTCGAGACCCAGTGAGTAGCCAATTTCGCGGTATTCGGCAAACTCATCAGGGTGAACAAAACGGTGGACGGGTAAATGTTTGTGTGTAGGCTGCAGGTACTGACCGATGGTGACTACATCGCAACCGTTATCCCGCAGGTCTTTTATGGTTTGGATCACTTCTTCTTTTTTTTCACCCAATCCAAGCATGATCCCACTTTTTGTTCTCCGGCCACCTTCTTTGAGGATCCGGATCACTTCCATACTACGCCAGTATTTCGCCTGGATCCTCACCTGCCGGGTGAGCCTTTCCACGGTTTCGATATTATGAGAAACGACCTCGGGGGCCGCTTCGATAATGCGTTCGATATCGTCTTTTTTACCCTTGAAATCGGGTATCAATGTTTCAAGTGTAGTGCCGGGATTCAGGCTTTTGACTGCGCGGATCGTATTCTGCCAGATGATGGAGCCCCCGTCTTTCAGTTCGTCGCGGTCAACCGATGTGATCACCGCATGTTTCACTTTCATCAGGTAAATAGCTTCAGCCACACGCTGTGGTTCATCCCAGTCCACGGGCTCAGGCCGACCGGTTGCGACGGCGCAGAATCCGCAGCTCCGCGTGCACACATTGCCCAGTATCATAAAGGTCGCGGTGCCGGCGCCCCAGCATTCGCCCATATTAGGACAGTTACCACTTTCACAGATCGTATGAAGTTTATGGGTATCAACAAGGTTGCGGACGTTCTTGTAGCTTTCACCGATTGGAAGCTTCACGCGCAGCCAGTCGGGCTTTTTTATCCTGGTCGTTTTCTCATCAATGGATGGAACCACGGGTAGTTCAGTCATAGTGCAAAAATACGTGGAAAGCGGAAGAATAATGATGGCTACTTACGCCGGCCAAACAGGAAAGCGATATAACCCTGGAAAAACAGGCGTTTATCCTCCTGTAGCGCCATGATTGGGATCTTTGAGGCATATCCTTCAACGCTCAGGCCGATTTCAAGCGCCTGAACTGATTCATTATAGCGGCCAAAGTCAAAACGCATTCCCGCTTTTACAAATGCGCCGGGTTTAACTTTCAGCTCACTCCAGCCTTTGCCAAAACCGCCACCGGAGATGATCGCGCTCTGATCAAGAAACAAGGCACTATCCTCAACGGAATACTTGATGCTCTTTTCACCTTCAATCGGGTGATCGACATTCAGGTAATAAGGACGTAATAAACCAACAGACAAGCCGGCATAGTACAAACCTGTTACCGCAACGCCATTCTTGTTTCCTTTCTGTCCCAAAATATACTGTTGCCCAAAACCCAGTGTGATGGGGTAAAAATTATTGATCTTACCATACACATAAGGATTTCCAAAAATGAAACTGCCTCCCAGTAACTTCTCTTCTTTGTTATTCTTTATCTCGGTGAAATCGATGCGGTAAAGATTGGTTTTGCGGTTAGATTTCATCTTCCCCAATTCATAAAACGCGCCGTATCCATTGGTGCGAAGTTGTATTCCAAAAACGCTTTGCTTATGGTAAATGAGGATACCTTCTTCAGCCTGGCGGGCCAGTTCATTTATTTTTTGCCGCTTGGCTTCTTTCCTTTCTTTTCTTTCGTCACGACTGGTTTGCCCAAATGCGGTACTGATAAGAGCTATGGTAATGATGATCAGGCTTAGTTTCTTCACAAATCGTCTGTTTGATGATTGATAGTAACGTAAATTTAGGCCAAAAATTGAAACTACACCCATTGTAGTTTGTAATACATTGCTAAGAATCGTATGGCAGACAAACGGCGTTGCCCGTCTGCTGGTCAACACCCCTGCAACTAATGCTGTAACACAAAAGCGGTTTTCTCATTTCAATTTGACGTTATCAGTTCATCCCGCAGTTTGGGCAATTGATGCCTATAGTCTTTTGATAATCTTCCTTTAGTTCCAATATTTGCTTTTTTGAAGGACAACGGATTGATATGAATGTATTGGTAATTGAATATGAAAAGTCGAGGGCCCAGCAGATAAAGGAACTCTTCCTGCAGATCGACGAGTCGATACAGGTGGTAGGTGTCACTGATAATTTTCTTACAACGGCCGAGTGGCTGAAAAATAATAAGGTGCCTGATCTTTTCCTGGCCAATTCCAACATTATTGCCGGGGTAAAAACGGGCTCCGACATCAAAACAATGGTCACCATTTCCACGCTTTCCGGTGATTACCGGTTTACAGCTTTAAGGTATAAAACGATGAAGCAGATATTAGCCAACCTGCCGGCTACGGAAGAGCGACTGCTGCAATTAACACCAGGTGGCGCCGAACCCGACAGGTTTACAACCGCCGGCCCTTTCAAAGAAAGATTTTTGGTGAAACAAGGTCAGAAACTACTCTCCATACCCGTAAGCCAGGTAGCCTATTTTTTCTCGCAGGAGCGATTCATTTTTTTAAAAACTTTCGACAACCAAAAATACCTGGTCGAATACAGGATCGAGCAGTTAGAAAATCTTTTATCCCCGGCAGCCTTTTTTCGTGTCAACAGATCCTGTATTATTTCCCTGGCGACTGTAAAAGAGATCCATTCATATTTTGGTAATCGACTCAAGCTTTACCTCTCCCCTATTATGGAAAAAGATGTGATCGTCAGCCGCAAACGGGTAAGTGATTTCAAGGCCTGGCTGGGAAAATAAGTTCGGGGCAGAATGATGTCGTATAGTTGATTTAGGTCATTCGCACCGCATTCGTTCATGCATTTTTTCCGGCAGTTCATGCAGTGATTTTGGTAATTAAGTAAAAACAGGTTGCGAACAATTTTAATACAGGGTAGCTTGGAATAAAAGTCACCCTATGTTTAAAACCAGTTTATTCCTGCTATTATTTGCATTTTCTTTTCCCCGCGGATTTTCTCAATGCCTCACACCACTTCCCCCGCCCGCCTGTACAGGCACCGAGTCGTTGCTTACCGATAATGAAACGATAACCTCGGGAATCACCAAATGGTATTATGGTGCGTCAACAACCATGAATAGTCTTACTCTCGACGGTGGAACCCTGGTGGTTTGTGGCGATCTCACTATTGATAAATTTTATATGAATAGTGGTTCGATATACGTCAGACCCGGAGCCCGCTTTGTGATCAGTTCGGGTATTGGCGCAGGCATCATACTTCGTGGTGATGCATACATCTTCAACTATGGCGTACTCGAAATCCAGCGCAACCTGTCCTTCGATCCTGGTGCTACAATCGATAAGCCGTCTGTACTGATCAACGCGTCCACTACATCGATCCTCAAAATGTCCAACCAGTATTTTGTTATCAATGACCCCTATTCATATTTTGTCAACCATGGCAAAGCTGAGTTCTGGGGCATCATTACCGATCCCAATACTTCCGCGGGCGCTTTATGCTTTGGCGATGGAAGTTTTACCCGCATGGCCGTATTGATAAACAAAGTAGCCGACTCTTACAGCGTACCCAATGGCAGATCCTGCTTAAATGTTTTTTCATTTAGTCAGTTCAGCAACCAGCTTACATCAGATCCAAATTTGTTTGTATGTCTGCCAGCAACACATACCTCTGTGTCGGGCTGCGGAGGATGCCCGGCCAATAACTGGGGCTCCGCGCAGGTATTCACGGATTGTGCAGGCTGTGATGCCCTGGCGGTATTGGGCACTACGGTAAGTTCGTTTGAAGTCTCATCCAAAAAAGGATTTCATGAATTGCGATGGATGATCAGCAATCCCGCTCCTGGCGGAATCTGCCGCGTATACCGCTTAAACACCCAGACCAATTTTCAACTCATAGACAGCATACCTGTACGTGATGCCCAGACAGGATTTTATACTTCGACCGATTTTCAACCTCAACCCGGAAACAATTATTATATGATCAACTATAGCGATCCCAGGGGAACTACTGTCAATAGCAAGACGATTCGAATCTTTACTGAAACTGCGGATGGGTTTACCGTATATCCCAGTCCTTTTAAAAATGATTTTACCATAAAATATTCCAACCCGATACGCCAGGTAATTCTTACAGATGTCACCGGCAGGAATGTTCCAATTAATTATTCGTTCAATGCCCTTGCCGGAACGGTGGAGGTTTCGGTAAATGGCAGCATCCTGCCCGGCATCTATATCGTGCATATCCGCACCGACAAAAATGTTATGGCAAAAACGATTTTTAAAGAATAATTCAGGAATCCGGATGCTTAAGGATCGCGTTACCAATGGCGCAGTCCAGGCAACGTTTCTTCTCACAGAACTCGTTACGCAATTCGATCAATGCCTGGGAATCCCGGGCATTTTTGTTTTCAACCTGCAAGGCCCTGAATCCTTCTGTTATACTATTTCTCTCCGGTTTTACCTGTTGGAGGCAATCCAGTGCCTTTTCCTTAAATCGGTTGTCCCTGTGATAAGATCCATAGGCAAACAACAGGGGCGCCACCGAATTAATAATGATATTGTCAGTCATTGCATCACCAATTGTCTTTTTTTTAAAACCCGAAAGCTCATCGAGATGATAATGATAGTGCCAGTAATCATTTGCTGTAATCTCAAAAAAGCTTCGGATTTCAGCCACTGAACGGGCCTCTTTGATTTTGGAAAAAAGATGTGTCGACTGGTGAATTAAAATCGCCAGTTCAGCCAGGCGTATGGCGGGGAAATTGCCGGGGCGCATACGAAGCAGGTGAATGGGCATCAGAATGGGTTTCAGGTTATATTTTGTTTGCAGGAACCTGTATTCCTGTTGTAGCATGATGGGATATTTTTCGGTAAACACCTGCTCCAGCAAACCGGCCTGTCCCAGGAGCAACGCTTCTACCTGGTGTACCTGTCCTTTATGTCTCGCCAATAAATTTAAGGGCAGGGATCTGGCAATGGCTTCAAAGGCTTCGGCATTTACTTTTATACCAAAATTCCGGGCGATCATCCACCAGCAGGTTTCCTCCCAATGAAAATTATTCTGGCGCAGGAGATCTTCTACCAAAGACGCTTTTCGCATCAGGCGGGTGGCCAGCAGGTTTTCTTTCCATCCTTCCCAAACAATTTCCTTTACCAGGTTAATACTTTTTTCACATGGGATGAATGAGTTGGATATCATCAGGTCATCGTACCGGTGTAGCAAAACCTTCGGTACTCTTGATCCCAACTCCAGCACAGGGATATTCTGTGGCGATGCTATTGTCTTCTTCTCCGGCGAACTGCCATCCTTCGGCATATCATCCTCCCATACGACGTGCAGGATCACGTTATTGTAGTTCGGGTCATGCTGATGTTTATGCCTGTTCCAATCCGATGTCTTGAGATGTAACTCGATAGTACCCGCCCAGGTGGTTGCATCCAGGGTGATCCTCGCATTACTGAAATCAGGACCCTGGTTGCTGTTATACTGGCCGGGGTTTTGAATAGTCAGCCGCTCGCCATTTTGCGTCAGCAATTCGCTCTTATTATAATACTGGAATTGCCATATGAACTGCAATAATTTTTCTGAAATTGACAAGACCGTGTTTTACGATCAAGGTACAAAGCGTCGTTAAGGGTAGCAATGTGATTTCAACCGAAATCAAAGGTGATTTAACGCTTGTACAACCCGACTTACCGGCAGACCCATCACGTTGTAAAAATCGCCTGCGACTGATTTGATTCCCACTACACCAATCCATTCCTGGATCGCGTAGGCACCCGCTTTATCATAGGGTTTATATTTGTCTACATAAAATTCAATCTGGCTTTTGTCCAATTCGTGAAACTGCACTTCGGTTGTATCCGCGAAAGCGATTTCTTTTTCACCGCTCAGGATAACGACGCCGGTGATGACCTGGTGTTGTTGCCCCGACAATGAGCTAAGTATCTCCACCGCCTCTGCCCTGCTGGTGGGCTTGCCGATCAGTCGTCCATTCAACACAACGATAGTATCGGCAGCAACGATAGTGGTTTTTCCCTTTACCTCGTGTTTTACAGCCAGTGCCTTTTGTCTCGCAATATAGATTGCAGCTTCAGAAGAAGAAAGATTTTCCGGGAAAGTTTCAGGGGTTTCTTTCACCAGTACTTCGAAAGGTATCTCTGCCCATTCCAGCAACTGCTTCCTGCGCGGTGACTGTGATGCAAGCACAATTTTGTTCATAAATAAAAATAAAAAAAGGTCATCGAAACTATACCGGTGAGCATGGTCAGCTTGAGCAGCGTACTAAGTTTGTGATAGTCCTGCACGGTAACGGCCTTGAATAATTTTCGGAAAATATATAACAGGGGAAGTATGATCAGCGGCACACAATAAACCACCGCCCACCACCACTGAAACTGTAAAATATAAACCTGGATCACGATAAGAATTGAGATCAGGATGATCAGCCAGACTGCGATATATACCTTGGCCGCGTTTACGCCCCAAACGATAGGCATCGTTCGGCATCCGTAGCGTTCGTCACCAGGCATATCTTCTACATCTTTTACGGCTTCCCTGATCAGTGAAATGATAAATGCAAAGCCTGCGTACAGGAAAGCAAACCGGAAAAACTTAGGCTGACCTGGATGGGCAGCCGCAAAAGCATCAGTGAAAGAAACCTTGGAAAGGAAGATCAACAGGATAGTCCAGGCGGTCAGCAGTGAGATCGCGATATTTCCGATCAGTAATTTTCTTTTGAAGGTGGTGGAGTAAAACCACAACAGGAATACGCAAAATATGTTTGCCAGTACCAGGTACCATTTTTCCCTCAAAGGCAGGGCCAAAATGGTCAACAAAACCCCGGCAGCACTTAGGATCAGGTGCCAGGCGATTGCCCAGCGACGGTTAATGACTTTGTCAACCACCATTCTTTCGGGCTTGTTGACTTCATCGATATTAATATCGAAATAGTCGTTGATGATATAGCCTGCTCCGGCGATAAGAACGGATGCAACGAGTAAAAGAATAAAGTTCCTTGTATCATCGGCAGGTATGTTATTCTCGTAAAGTGGATAGAAAATACAAACCTGGAACAATACCTGTGTCAACGCAATGAATACGAGATTGGGCAGTCGTATCATTTTCAGGAATGCTGCGATCAATCTCATTTATTGCTTTTTTTGGAAAGTTACACTAAGAATAATTTACCGGATTGCTACCCGCTGCTAGCGCGATGTGACGTGAGTGCTGTGTTGCCAGTGTCCGTTTTGTTTTAGCGCTTTTTCTATCACATCCCGAACGCAACCTAAGCCACCACTATAACCTGAAACGTATTTTGATATCGCAATCACCTCAGGTGCCGCGTCGGCGGGACAGGCTGGCAAACCTACCACCGACATGACCTCGAGATCAGGTATATCGTCGCCCATATACAATACCCTGGATACGTCTAGTTTATTTGCCGAAATAAATTGCGTGACAAACACTTTCTTATCTTCAACGCCCATATGAATCTCCGCAATTCCCAGTTTATGCAAACGATCCACCACGGGCGAAGCGGCAGCGCCTGAAACGGCAAGTACCTGGTATCCTTTTTTTACCGCGAGCTGAAGGGCGTAACCATCTTTTATAT